>NZ_JADIZS010000059.1:0-15231 GCF_016704685.1 Candidatus Amarolinea dominans | reverse complement strand
CGGTATGGGGTAGATATACCCCTGCTCCGCCCGCTTGTGCAGACACTCCTCCACCAACACCGCATACGCCGCCAACTGCAAGCGAATGTTCGGCCCTGTCTCTGTCGCCAGCTTGTAGTCCACCGGCCAGGCCACATCCTCTTGTCCATCTGGCGCCACCAGCAGCAGATCTATCATGCCGCTCAAGCCCAGCGCTTCGCTGTACAGGCGCTTGTTGAACTCTCGCTCCGCAGTTTGCACGCCGTAGGCCTGCAACGAACGTCGGTGTTCGCGCGTCTCCTCCTCCTCATGCGCCTCCTGCCCCGCTTCCATCTTGTCGGTTGTTGGCCGGATGCGCGGCAAACACACTTCGTAATACAGCACGCGGGCACAGTACACATACTGCTTGATATCCGTCACGGTAAACATGACAACCTCCTCGCAACCGCAAGGCCATCTGCTGACCAGGCAACCTCCGGCTCGCACGCCTGCCAAACCATACCGCCTGACCCGTTTCCCCTGTCATCAAATCTCCTCGTCATCACGGTCCGCCTCCTCAGCATGCTCCCCGTGTTTCCCTGGGCCACCACTGCCGGCCTTCTCCGCCACCAGGACCTCGATCCGCCGCGCCCAGTCTTCAGCGCAGATCGTAAAGAGCTGCACGCTCGCCGGTTTTCTGCCCACTCGCCGCCGAATCTTCATCATCAACGCCTCCTGATAATTGCGACTCAGATTGCCGCTGAACGCGCTGAACTGAATGCGATCCAACCCATAGTCCAGGCACGCCGCGGCCACCGTCGTGCGCACCTTGTCATCGCTGATGTCATAGATCACTATCGTCATCATGCTCAGGCTCCCAGAACCTACAACCCATGCCCCATGCCTAAAACCGGGCCACGTAGGGCTCGAATTCGACGCGGTCGCCACGCAAAAAGGTGGCCAGCTCCCGCGCCTGCATCTGGATGATCTGGCGCAGGCCAAACTGTTTGTCATGGTACTCTGTGGGTCGCTCCAACCGATCCAAAACCCGCTCGGCCAGCCCCCTCCGGCACGCCTCCGCCAACAGCCCCTTGTCGTCGCGTTCGATCTCCCCACCCTTGTTCAGAAAGTTCAACAGCGCCCGATCTACCACCGGTTGCCGAAACGGCTCCACCAGGTCGAAGACCAGGCTCGGCTTCCCTGGCCGATCCGCATGCACGAAGCCCGCATACGGATCCAGCCCGGCCAACACGATCGCCCGCTCCACCTGCCCGTAGAGAATGCCGTAACCATAGTTCAACGCACTGTTGACCGGATCCAGCGCGCCGCGCCCCGTGCGTCCGGGCCATTCCAGATTCTTGGGCAGCAGCGCCGCAAAGCCACGCCAATAGTGCTGCGCCCCCTGCCCCTCCACCGCCAACAGCGACTCGCGCAGCGTCTCGATGTGGGCCGCTTCCGGCAAAACACGCAACGCCTCATCAGCCTTGACCAGCACCTCCGTCATCGCGTCACGCAGGATCGCATACACCTCCGGCGCCGACTCCTGCCGATACTTGGCCGCATAACGCAACAGCCCGGCTTGATTTTGCAGCTTGGCCCGCGCCACTGCGCGCGCCAGGGTCAACGCGATTTTTTCGTCATACGCCTTGAGCTGCGCACGCCGCGTCCGCACCGTGCCCGTCAGCCCGGCCGAGTAGACCGCGGCATACGCCCGTCCCCGGCTGTCCACAAAGTGAATCGGAATGCCCTCCTCACAACAGGCCGCCAGCACATCGCTCGACACGCTCACGCCGTTGCTGGCCACCACAATCGTCTGCAGATGCAACAGTGGCGCCTCCGCCACGATCTTATCCTTCACCGTCACCACCACGCGCCCCTGCTTCTTCCCCACAAAGGCGCCATACTCCTCCACCACCAAATTCTCGATAATCGGCATCGCTCCCCTCCCTTCTCCCTTCTCCCTTCTCCCTTCTCCCCTCCGCATTCAGCATTCAGCACTCAGCACTTTGTACTTTGCACTCAGCACTTTGCACTTATGCCACCTCATACCACCCATTGCCCTTCACCGTGTTCTTGCCCACCTGCGTCACCTGCCCCCACAGCAGCCACGGCAGCAATTGCTCCCAATGCTCGCTGGTGTAGGTGGCCTGCCCCGTGAAGCCGCCGATGGGTGTGGCATAGTGCTTCTGGCGTGATGGGCTGTGCAGGTCCACCCACTGGGTCTCGTCAACCAGCAGCCGTACCTCATCGGCCAGCGGCAGCAGGCGCTCCACATCCACCGGCAGCGTCTCCCCATCCGCGTACCAGTGCGTCAACTGTCGCAACCGCCCCAGTGCGCGTTCGAACAGGGTGATGAAAACCGGCGAATGAGCTAGCATCTCCCCATCCACCAGGCGGGTGGGTGTCAGAAAATTGACATTCACTCGATTACCCTGCCCACGCGCCTGCGCGGCCAGCCGCGCCGCAGCCGCATCCACATCGCCCTGGGTCACCGCCAACTCCGGTGCTTCCACCAGCTTCGATCCCTCAGTCACCAGTAGTTGGCGCATCTCTGTGTATGGATTGAGCGCCCACACCCGGCGCAAAAGAGCACGTCCGCGCTGCCCGTTTTGCACCGGACGCCCCACGCCCGTTTCCCCCATCAGCGCCGTGGCGACCACCAGATAAGGAAACAGACTGGCGGCCTGCGCACCGAACAACGTCAGCCCAAAACGCCAGCGTGTACCTGGCTGCAAATCGGTTGGCGTGCGCACGGGAGGCCGCAGCGCCAATGCCCGTGGCACATCCTTGCCGCGGGTGCTCTCCGGCTCCTCGCGCGCCAATAACCAGCACGCCGGGCAATAGGTTTGATGATTAGGGTCAAGGCTGGCTCGTGTGCCGGGCGGCGCCGGGCAAAAGTGGCGCGACAGCGTCGCATAGAGCGCCGCGCGCAGCGCCGTGCCGCTGTGTTCATACAGCCCCAGTCGCGTCGTCGCTTCCATCTCGAATTCCAGGCAATGTAGCGTAAGCATCCTTTCCTCCTGTCATACACATTTTCAACGCAGGGACGCCAGGGCGCAGAGCCGCAAAGGCCGCCCGAAAAAGCGCCCCGTAGGTCACGCCTCCGGCGTGACAACGCCGTCTGCCACAAAACACTCTCCTCTCACCCTCTCACCCTCTCACCCTCTCACCCTCTCACCCTCTCACCCTCTCACCTAGATCCCATCATCCTCGATCGGCCCGGCCGGCGCCCCCGATCCCAGGCCCATCCGGCCATCGTACGTCACCTTCACCACGGACGGCAGCCCTTCGCCGGCCGGATAGACCAGGCCCGCGTGCTTGAGCGCATGGTAGCGCCCCCAACTGATCGGCACCAACAGCTCGGCCGCCAGGATCGGCTCTTCGTGGCGTTGGCGCTCGTATTCGTCCCACAGGCTGGCCGGCAGCACCTCGATGCTGTCGAACGCCCGATAGAACTGTTCTTCCAGTTCCGGCGCGGCCTGGAACGGGCGCAGCGTGCGAATGCACACCGCCTCGAACTCAGTGGCCGCCTTGCTGAAGGCTGCGCGCCAACGCGTTTCCACCTCACCCGCGTAGATTTCATCCAGCCACCCGCCCACCGCGCCTTCATCAATGCCTTGATCCTGCAGCCGCTCCAGCACCGCCAGCGTGCGCTGCACCAGGAGCGCGTCATACACCTTCTGCCCGTCGGCCGGTTCGCGGAAGACATGCACAGGCGCCAGGTCGCGCTGCCGTCTGCGGCGATTGACGCGGCCAAAGCGCTGAATCAAGGCCTCCAGCGGCGCCGGGTCCGAGTAGATCGTGTCCAGGTCAATATCCAGGCTCACCTCAACCACCTGGGTTGAAACCAGGACCAGCGGACGCCGTTGGGCACTATCGCCCCCCGTTGCCTCACGGATCAACCGCTCCTTGAAGGCGCGGTCGCGCAGGTTGAAGCGCCCGTGCAGCAGCTCGATCGCGACGCCGGCCTCATCCAAGCGGGCGTGCAGCGCCGCGCACAGCGCCTGCGCCCGATCTACCCGGTTACTGGTCACCAACACCGACTTGCCGGCCCGGGCATCGGCCTCGATACGGTCCAGCGCGGCGTCTGACAGAAGTTCGCCCGGCAGCAGCCGCAGGCGATGACGCTGAAAGGCCTGGAAAAGGCCAGCATCGGCCACGATCTCGGCCGGCCCCGCCAGCGCCTCACGCAGCCACTCCTTGATGAGCGAGGGAAAGGTGGCCGACATCACCAGGAAGCGCGCGTGAAAGCGCTGCGCGAGAAAACGGATCGTCGTCAGAATCAACGCCAGGCGCTCCACCTCATACGCATGAATTTCGTCGAAGATGAAAACGGCGTCGTGGTAATCACTGAACAACGCCTCGTAGCCTGGCAACCGGTAGAACCCTTTGAGAATCTGATAGGGGCTGAAGATGCGCACCGGCTGTTGATTCAACTGCGCCAGGTTCAGCATCCAGCGCGCCTGGGCCGCGGCCTGCGCCGGCTCGTCCGTGCGTTCCATCAGCAAACGATAGAGTGAGAGCAGCCCGCGGCCGTGCTGCAGCCCCACCCGATCGCTGCCATAAATCAAGCCCAGCCGCAGTTGCATGGCGTTCATGCTGGCCTGATAGGGCAGCGTATAGAAAAGGCGTGGCACGCTGCTGGCGCTGCGAGCCTGGCACGCGGCCCAGAGGAGCGCGGCCTCCGTCTTGCCGCTGCCGGTGGGCGCGGTCAGCAGCAGCGACCCGAGCGTCTCCCCGGCCTGGCGTTGGTGAGCAAAGAGCCTGTCCGGGGTCAAAGAACGGCTACGGAGGCCGCTGAGCACAGCATCCGCGGCGAACACGGGTTGGGGCAGGCGCGGCGCGTGCGCCGAGGCGCCATGGTCGGCGTTGATCATAAAACCACGCAAGGCCAGCGTGGCCACAATCGTCCCGGGATCAGCCTGGCGGCCCAGACTATCATGGAAGCGGCGATAGACCTGCAGCCAGGCATAGATGCGCGGCGCGCCCTGCTGCCGCACCAGGCGCACCGCAGCGGTCAGCGGCGGCAACGCGATCGGCGCGGCGCCCAGCGCATCCAGATCGAGCGCGGCGAACCATTCCGCCGGGCAGTCGTGCAGCCAGCGCCACAGGCCCTGCACGGTGATCTCGCTCAGCTCCGCCACCCGCGGCGGCAATTGGTCATCGTCCGCGTCAGCGGGCGGCGCGTACGCGCGCAGAATCGCGGCCGCGTCCTTGTGGTGTGCCACAATCGCGGCGACCAGCCAGACCTGCTCATCCTGCGTGAAACCAGGCGCGATCCAATCCACAAAAGCCAGCGACAGCACCTCATGGCGATGCGGCCAGCGTTTGCCGCCGCGCAACACCGCCTGAAAGCCGCTGGCCGCCTTGCCGCAGTCGTGCAGCAAGGCGGCCCAGGCCAAAATGTGCCACAGACGCGGCGCGCCCAGCCGCGCCGGCAGCGTCGGTCGCAGGTGTGCCACATCGGCCAGGCGCGTCAGCACGGTCCAGGTGTGCTGCGCCAGGGTTTCGGGCTGATTCCCGGCGCCCTTGGGCGCGCTTTTGGCCCAGATCGTGTCGAGCCAGTCCGGCCAACGCAATTCACTCATCGCCTTCCCCGTCGAAGTTCAGAAAGGCCAGCCCGCGCTGCGCCCCGTGATCGTCAGGGGTGGTGGGGTCCACCCAGAAACGGGGCGCAGGCGCGTCAGCAAACTGAAAGCCCTGCTCGTTGGGCAGGCGCACCCGCTCCGTCAGCGCCACATAGCGGCTGAACTGGGGCGTGCGGCGCCGTTCATAATCCAGAAAGCGCGGCATGAGCAGGGTGACGCCGCGCATCACCTGCAGCGCCATGCGGTAAGGCAGCAGCGTATGTTCGAAGTAGGCGTGATCGGCCTCCGCTAACTCGACCACGCGCACATCAACATAAGCGAACAAATCCTGTGAGCGCCCCAGGATGACGGCGTAGCGCGGGCTGCGGAAAGCCGACAGCCATTCCGGGCGATTGATATACAGCGTCAGCCGCGGGAAAAAGAGCAGCTCGCGCTCGAACGGGTTGACATTGCCCTCCAACACCTTTGGGATCTGCGTGCCCGGCAGCTTGCCCGTGGCCGGCGACAGCACAATCGTGTGCTCCTTGTCACGCAGCGGCTGCAGATTCTGGTGGGTGAAACAGTAGCCGAACTGCAAACCGGCCGGATCCGCCCACTCCCCCAGCGCGCTGCAGATATGCCCATAGATCGTTGCCGGCGGCGGCATCGGATAACTGGGCTGCACCCCTTGCATGAAGTGCGGATAGCGAAACGATGTGGTCAGACCTTCGGCCACAATTCTCAGTACCTTCATGGCCTCCTCGCTTTCATCAACTGCCAGGCCCGCCTAATCAAGCCAACCCTCATGCCCAGGCGCCGCCAACGCAGCCGCCATCGCCTGGAACGCGACGCGCGGATGCGCGATCTGAATCTGGCCGCGGAAGGGTGCCAGCAGGCCGCCGTCCTGCAGCGCCTGCTCGAAACGGCCGCGCTCGTCATCCAGGTAGCCGCGCGTCCAACCGATGTAGACAGCCGACAGCAGATCGTCCGCGAAGACGGTCAGCGCCTCAGCCAGCGCATCCAGCTTGAACTCAGGCTGGCCGCGGCCGGTCGCGCCCACGACATGGCCGAAGATGTGATTGCCGCCCCTGGTCACCGCCATGATCGTCAGGGCCGGCGCCACATCGGTGTAATGCAGGGTCTGCTTGGCGCCCCCCTCCAGATGCGCCAGCCCTTCGAAAAGGGTCTTGACGCGCTGCACGCGCTCGGCCAACGGCAGCCGGTACGATTTGTCTGCTGTCACCAGCTCCAACCCTCGCTGACGCGCCATCTCGATACGGCCGTCGTCCAGGTTGCGAAAACCGGTCTTCTGGCGATAGGAAAAGGTGCCGGCCGCGTGCAGGTCGAGCGAAAAGAGGCCCTTGAGCGTGGTGCGGTAGAACTGGTGCTCGTGCGGCACCGGGTCGCCTTCGTGGCGCCATCACGCCGAAATCCTCGGTGACAGAAACCGGTGCGATGGAAACCAGGGTGCTGACCCGGAAGGGCGAGACGCGCGTAATCGTATCGCTGGTAGGCGTCTCGCCGGCCCGGCTGGTGTCGGCCGCGCGCTTCTCCTGCGCAGATTTCTTGCCCGAAGGCGCACGCATGTAGCCGAACAGATCATCGTCCCAGAACAGGATGGGGTTGGCGTCGGTGTAGGCCACCTTCTCCTCGCGATAGATAGGCGCCTTTTGCCAGCCGATCTGCGCATCCTCCAGGGTGGTGCGCAGCCAGTAACGAAAGGCCTGCGGAGACGTAGGGATAGGCGCCATCGCGCGCCTTGATCATCTTGACGCCGACCGTATTATCGGTGCGGGCGCCGGGAATACTGCCCAGGTTGTTCAGCGCCGACGCGGGCGCATCAATCAACAGCAAACCGGTAACGAATGACATGGTTCAATCCTCCTCTGATGCATTGGTTTGACGATTCTCAGCATTCTCAGCCGTCTCAGCAACTTCGGGGATGGCGTCCACGTTCTGGCGCAGCCATCCGTGTTCGTGCAGTTGTTCGATCATACGAATCAAGACAAGATCACGCGCCAGTCGCCAATCGGCATGCGCGACCTCGTCGCCCTCCTCGAAAACGACCAGGTACGGATCCAGCGCGATCAAGGGCGGCTGACCGCGGCGCACATGCGCCATGTTGGCTTTGATCAGCGCGTTGCGCAGGTGCCCGTAGTTTTGCAGCGTGAAGAACTCACGAAAAAAGCGGCGGTCGTTCTGCCCGCTGACGTAGGCAGCCAGGCGATCGCCCAACTGCCGAATCTCGGCGATCCGTTGTTTGTCCATCTGTAAAACCCTCCTCAGAAAACACTCGGTGATTTTCCACGAAACCAACTCGGCCTGATCCCTGACCGAATAGGCGCCGCGGGGATCGGTGGGGACATTGCGCACGGCGCGCAAGGCCACGCGCAGAAAATAGGTGCGAATGAACGTGGGGGCATTGCCCGGCAGGCGAAAAAGGTCCTCGTAGAGCCAGTTGCGCCGCGGTTTGAACTCAGCCGCGGGAACGGCGGCCTTGTTGCCCTTGGGCGGCGGCGGCGGCAGCTCCCAGGCGCGGCGCACCACAGCCGCCCAGTCCGCGTGATATTCGGCCAGGTGCATTTCGTGCAGGAAACCGATGATTTGCAGCGGCAGATGATAGAGATCGAGCGCCACACCCTGGCCGCTGTTGGTCAGATGATAGGCGGTGATGGAGAAGGGGCGCTCGTCTGCGCGCCGCTCACGCTGCATCACCGCGGCGTCCAACAGGGTGTGGACCAGCAGCGTGCGTTGAGATTGCGACGCTTCGGGCAGCTTGGTCTCCCCGGCCGCCTGCGCCAGTTGAATCGCCAGGCGGTTCTTCTGCAGAAAATCGGCAGCGAAGTGCAAGATCACCTCCTCGTTGTCGGAATGGACGGCCAGCAGTTTGCCGCCCGACTTGGCGCAGCCCAGGGGAAAGGCCTGAATGGCGAGCAGCGCCCAGCCGGAGACGGGCAAGCCCGCGTCGCCGCCGGGGTGAAAATTGATCACATCTTCGCCGGTCAGCAGAGGCACGTGCTGGCGAAACGTGCGCCCCGGCAGCAGCGTTTCGCCAAACGCGATGGCGCTGGCCGGCTCCCCGGTGAAGACGCAGGTTTCTGCGCCTGGCGCCTGTTCCTGGCGATAGGCGCGTGCGACCAGGTTAGCATAGGTCAGGCGTCGTTCCGGGGTTTTCTCGAACGCAGGTTGGGTGAAACCCGAGTTGGGAAAGGCCACCGTCAGGAACGACTTGAGCGGCTGGCGCACATATTCGGCCGTCACATAATCAGCCATGCGCTCCAGATCGGCCTCCGTCACTTCTTCGGGTCGCTGGCGTCGGTTGAAGAGGGTGATCACAGCCACACCCACATCCACGAGCGGATGTCCCGTAAAACGTATCATGCAGACTCCTCCTTTCTGATGAAAAATAACTGCTCAGGCGGCCAGCCGCCGAATGAATTCGGGGCGAAAGGGCGTTCCGCCGCCAGGTCGGCCTGCGCCGACCGCCATTGCGTCCACGCAGGTGGACGCCCGGCGGAACGCCCACCAGGCGCGATTTCAATCGCTCTCGCCTGTTATCTGCCGCGCTGGCGGGCTGTGTCGCGGATGGCCTGAATGTTCAGGATTTCGGCCACCTCGAAGCGCGGCGGCACCGCGCCGGCCACCGGGCGCAGGCGCACGCAGGCCGGGAAATAGCCCATGCGGCCGTGCAGCTCGGCCAGCAGCGTCACCGCGCTGTAGTTGAGCGAGGGCGGATTGACCAGGATGGCTTCGTTCTGCCACTCCATCGGCGTCAGGCCCGCGGCATCGGCCATCGCCGTGACTTGCGGCGCCAGGGGCTGCTGCGCATCCATCTGATTGCGCACCTCCAGCACACGCTGGACAGGCGCCTGCAGCAGCGCCTCGATGGCCGCCATCTGCTCGGCGCTCAGTGGGTGGGAGAAATTGAGAAGGATCATGGGATTACCTCACGGGTTGTCATTGATGGCATGTTCGCCGTAGCGACGCAGGCGCAGCGCCCCATCCTCCACGGTGCAGCTAATGCGGCGGCCCTGGGTCACACGAAAATGACCAATCGGGCGGCCGCTCTGCGAAAATTGATTCCTGTAAACTTCGTACAGAAGGCCGCCATCACGTTTGAGCGATGCGCTGTCGCCGGCGCTGTCCTCGAGCAAACCAGAAACACGAGCTAACGACTCCTGTACCTCTGTTCGCTGCTGGGCATCTGCGCCCTTGAAATCCTTGCGGAACTGATCTGTGAACTGTAGACGCAGAAAAGGCAACAAATCCGCGCCGAGCAACTCCTCGCGCACGCGGTTCCACACCAGCGCGCCCCAATCCGAGAGACTGGCAGAGCCGGACTCGTCGATGTCGAGCAGACCGGCGGGCACACCACTCACCTGTTCCACGGCATAGACGTGGCCCTGCGCCATCATGGCTAACTCCACGCGGCTTTCACGCAGAGCGCCCACGTCAATCTGCAGCGGCAGGCGTGGAATACTGAGCAATTTCGAACCAGTCTCGAAAATATAGATCATCTCATCGGCGTAGAACATCCCCATGATGCTCAGGTAGCCCTGCAGACTCTTGAAGGCAGCCGTCAGATTGAACACGACATGATAGCCCGCGCTGCGGTAGCCGGGGATCGTGTCTTCACACCAGCGAATCAGTTGTTTCATGCCGCTGGAAAAGGTCAGCGGGTCGGCGGTAGATAAGGCGGCCGGAATGTAGACATCGGCTGTCAACCCCTGGCTGCGCAGGAAGTCGCAGATGATTGCCGCCGCCAGCCGGCCCAATGCCGTGTCGGTTGCCACCAGGAAATGAATGTCTCCTGACCCCCCGGTAGGGAGCTTGTCATCGTAAAGGCCGTAGATTCCGTTCAACTCCGCGCTCAGTTTGCGGTTCACTACAACGTCGCCTGCGCGCAATCTGGCGGTCACGCGCTGCGCCAGTTCCTGCGCTTTTGCCTCCACATCGTCAGGCAAGCGGGCCGCGTTGGTCGCCTGATTGAATTTCTGTCTCCAGGCCCCTTCCGTCGAATCCAACGCATTGAGCAGTGGGCTGATGCCCACCGTGCTTAACACAAATCGCTTCGTTGCCATTATTCACCTCACTGACTTGCGCACTGACACAACCGTGCGTCGGCCATCGGCCGTCTCCTCCGTCACGTATTCCACCGTCGTCCGGTCGGGCAAATTATCCATGCCCAACTTCTTCCAATCAACTCGCGAGCGCAGTTGCGGATCGTCCAGGTCGTGAATCATGGCACGCCCCTGATCGTATTTGACGCGCCCGTGTCGCGTCGAGCGAGCTGCTGCGGGCGCTACCACCGTTGGCGGCGGCGAGACAACGGCCGCGGTCTGCGCCGGCGCACCGGCTGGCGCGGCCGCGGTCTCCACGGCCACAAAATAGCCGTACCCGGCGCTGGTTTTGGCGCCCGCGCCCAGGTTGAGCAGTCCCTGGGTGAGCCAGGTCTGGGCGGTACGGCGATAGTTTTTCGTGTGTTCGTCCAGCGATCCGCGCCAGCCGACAGCGAACTGAAACGCCTCACCCGCAGCCACCGTGAGAAAGTAAACAGGAATGGGGTTCTGCGAATCGGTAGGAAAGGTATCAGTACCCTGGTAATACTTGGGATAGTGCGGGTTCATGATGTCCAGGTCGAGCGTTGGCACAGCGGCCACGGCCGGGATGGCATCCAGAAAGATGGCCTGGCCGGCGTTGGCCGTTGTGCCGAACAGCTCACGCCACCCATCCGCGGTGCGTCGCGCCACAGCCGCACTTTTGGGCGCCTGGGCGAGGGCCGGCCATTCTTTCTCGAATTTCTCGTTGTCGTCCTGGCTGAGCGCAGCATCGAGGCGCCCCAGGTCGGCGACATCCAGCGCCTCCGCCACCCGCAACAGCCCCCACGCCCGCGCCAGCCCCTTCAGGCTGCTGCCGGGCAGGATGGGAAAGCCGTAACGGTGAAACGTGAAGCCCACCTCCAGCGGCCCCTTGCGCCCCAGGCCCGTCACCAGGCGCCAGTCGGTGCGCAGCGTGAATGGCTCCGCCTGCACCGCCGCAGCCGTCTGCTGCCAGCGCGTCTGCCAGGCCTTGAGCAGCGCGTCATCCGCACGCGTCGCCGCCCGCTTGACGGCCAGCAGGCCATTCTTCTTGGCCTCTTGATCGTTCCACCAGTCTGGGGCAAAGCGATCGAAGATCAGACCGGCATTTTGACTGGACTGCGGAGACTGCGCCCGCCAGGCCGTCAGGGTTCGCCGCAGCAATGGATAGTCCATCGGTTATCTCCCTTCTTGCCGTTTCACTTTTCCTCGCCCAGTTCGGCTTCGGCAAAGCGTTTGAGCCACACCAGCAGGGCCAGCGTTTCCACGGTCGCCTGCCGGTACCCATCGGTTGTAGCGTTGTCGCCGGTGATCCAACCAAGCAATCCTTTCTCATGGCTCCAGTGAAATCGTTCTTCCATCACCCACCGGGAAACGTCCTGCAGGAGCCTGGCATGTTCATTTTGCTGCGCCTTGCCGGCCTTGAAGCCGTTAGCGCGCCAGAAGGCCAGCGTCTGCCCCAGGCCGTTCGTTTGCACATCGGCCGGCGCGCCGCGCGCCAGTTGGCCGTACTTCTTGGCGAAGCCCTTCTTCTTGACCTCATCGATCCGCTGCCAGGCGTAGTTCGCCCGTCTCTGCTCCAGCGATGGTTGCCCGCTCATGCCACCCCTCCTGTCATCCGAATGGCCGTGATGCCCTGCCCGGTCGTTTCATCGCCGCCAACCTGCAGCCGCTTCAGGTTCAAGCCCTCCAGCTTCTGTAGAATCTGCAAGCCGCTCAGCTCCACGTTGGGCCGCCGGGCCGGCGTCGCCATCAGCGGCGCGTAGAGCAGCGTATCCACCGGCAGGCTCTCCGAAGTCCACAGGGCGCCGTTGTCCACCGTTTTCGTGTTTGGATTGAGCTTGATGTGCGTCTGCACCTCGGTGCTGTAAAGGACAAAATCCCGAAACGCATCCTCAGGCAGGATGCAGAGCCGGGCCGGCAGCGCACTGCGCCAGTAGTCGTACTCTCGTTCTGGCCGCAACGCGTGGTCGGCCAGCCAGGCGCCGATCGTCTGCACCAACTTCTGCTGATCCCGGTTGGGCTTGAAACTGAACTCCTCCAGCACCACGCTGTCGCCGGCCAACAGCGTTGCGCTGTTGACCCAGGCTTCGTCCGTGCCCGGCGATGCGGTTGGCAAGGCCCATCCGGATCCTGGCCGGCCCTGACCGCATCGCGCTGAAAGCGCGCCAGCACATCCAGGCTGGTCGTCCAGGCAAACACGCCGGACAACGAACGCACCGGAAAGAGGAGAATGCGCGCATCGCCCACCGACAGCGCGCCGGCATGGTCGCTGGCCTGAGCCGTTTCCGGCCCGAAGATGACAAACTCATCCTCCTGCGACAGCCGGCCGTGGGTCTCGGCGCGCAGCGCGCCTTTCAGGCTACTCGCCTGCACCATCGGGTAGCCGGTGCTGCGCTCGCGCTGGATGGGAAGGTCCACCGTTCCCAGGCTGCGCGCAGCGCCCACATGCAGCGGCGTTTCGACATAAATAAACATCAGTGATTTTGCATCGAACATCGGTCATTCCTCCTTGTGCAAAAGAACATCAGGCGGGCGCAATGACAACCTGGCCAAAGCCGATTTCAGCGCCCCAGTCGGTGATGGCGTGCTGGATCAGGTCAGGGCGCAAGCGCGCCTGACAATCACTGGAAAAGAGATACACACTACCGGCCGGCACAAAACGCCGGGCGGGACGATGAGCGCCGGCCTCGGCGGCCGGTGCGGCCCAATCAAAGCCCCCCACGCTCTCGTAGCGATGGATGGCCGTCGCTTGCAGGCTGACCTGGCCCTGGAAAAACTGGCCCCAGTCCGCTGGCCGCCAACCGTGGGCGAACCACGTTGGCGTCGCAAAGTAGATCTTGAAGCGTGGCGGCAATTCAGAAAACGTTGAGGCCGGCCACGCGAGTGGGGCTTTCAGTATTGAAAAATAAGCGCCGCGACCCTCGCCGCCAATGCGTAGAACGCCGGCATCAGGCCAGTCATCGAAACCGGTTGCCTCAACCCACAAGCCGACGCCAGGTTTTGGGCGCACCACCTGCAGGTCGTACAGCGCGCCCTCGCGCACCGTGCGTCTGGCGCTATCCACCGCGATTCCCACTCGCGACTCTGGTTCGAACAGATCACTGGTGGGAATAGCCGTCACAGCCTTCCCTTGCAGATAATCGCGTAGCGCCTCCCCGGTCAGCCACGCGCCGCCGCCTTCAGCCTTCTGCGGCTCGCCCTCGCTCCAGAACAGTTGTGGCAAGACAGTTTCGGGAATACTGACGGTCACACCATCCGGTCGCGGCCGTGGAGTGCGCGCCTGCAGATGCCCCGCCTGATTGAAGGCATCGGCCGGCGCCGGAAAAAGGTGCATGAGAGAATCGCCTTGCCGGCAAGCCAACAAGGGTCCCCGTACTCGTCGCTGGCCCAGTTCAAGCCCGGCGCCCACGGTTGCGGCCACGGCCACCGGATCTTGTACGTTGACCTGGCACAGCACCAGGTGATGCGAACGGATGGCGCCCTGAATCACGGTCGGATAGGGCGGAAAACGTGAGACCGCGCTGTGATCCTGTCCTGCGTCGAAGGGGCGGCCGTCACGAAAGAGCCAGACATCTACTGCTTCCAAGAAAAGTTGCATGGCAGTCATCTCCTGGTTCACCTCAGCCTCCATCCTGGCCGCGTTGGGCCACAACGAGCCAACACCAGCCAGCGCGCCATCTCCAGGAAACCCGTCATCGGCCCAGACGCTTGCTTCTCCGCATCGTCGGCCGGCCATCTCCAGGAAACCCGCCGTCGGCCCAGACGCTTCCTGGCGTGGAATTACATCGTCGAGCGCAAGCGACCAGTCGGCCAAATCGTCGGCTATCTTCTCCACGGCTGCACTGGGAAGAACCGGGTTCTTGTGGCGGCCGAGCAATTGCTTGAGCAGCGCTTTCTGGGCTTCAGGCGGAAGCCCGCCGGCAACCGGCGCCTGCGCCAAGCCTCATAGGCCAGCCGCGTGAACAGCGTTTTGGCCTGGAAATGCTGTACGACTTGATCGAAAGCTCCACCCAGTCGAACGCCTCTCCCAGCGGCTGCGCACATCATATTCCTCGCCGCTGCGCTTGAGCACACGAATGCACACCGCAGCCTTCTTGCGGGTCTCATCCGTGGCCGACCGCAGGCGCTTCGCCTGCTTTTCAGCCTGACGAGCCGCCTGCAGGGCGCGCCCCAGGGGGAACAGGTGATGGGCGATGCTGATGCCGGCCGAGCAGGAGCCGCCGGTCATCTGCTCGAACCAGCCGGCCAGCGTGCGAGCCACATCGAAGGCCGTGGAGAGCGGCGCTAATGCCAGCACGTCATCGCCGCCGTTGTAGATCAGCGTGGCAAATGACGGTGTCTCCTGGCCGGCCGCATTGACGCAGAGCTTTTCGATCTGCCGGACATGGGCGGCAAATGCGCTCAGTTTCAAGCTCAAGGCGCGGTGCTGATCCTCGGCAAACGCCGGTTCGGTCAGGCAGGCCGTCACCCGCTGCCCCATGCTGTCGCCGTCCACGGCGATGATGGCATAGTACGGCGAGGGACGCCAGTCCACATCTTTGTAGAGATCGCGCAACGCCTGGCGCACTGCCGGCAATGACCCGCTGGCGCCAGGTCGTAACTATCCTGCAGGCGCTCGGCCGTCA
>NZ_JADIZS010000058.1:0-13794 GCF_016704685.1 Candidatus Amarolinea dominans | reverse complement strand
AAGTGATCAAGGCAAGTCCGCAAGTTGACGTGGGCGCATTCAAGCTAGATCGGTACGAAGTCTCCATTGCCCTCTACGCCAGATGCTTTCGCAGTGACTCTCAACGTTGCCCCAAGCCAGAAAGCAATGAGGATTTCAGCCGGTATTCTGATGGAGACAAACAACTAGGCGATCTGCCAGTCACCGATGTGACGGCGATTCAGGCACAGGCCTTCTGTCAATGGCTGGGACGACGCTTGCCGACATTTGAAGAATGGGTCATTGCCGTCCGACGATGGGAAAGTGAAGTCATTCAGGCGGATGACACTCTTGCGAATTCGGACCATTACAACATGCGCCAGTCGAGGTCCAGTCTCTGGCCCGTAAACAGGGTCACAGCGGACACCCAGGATGGCGCCTTGAGGCCCTTGCACCTGATCGGCAATGCCTGGGAATGGACCACCACCGACACCGAAAATCGTCAGTGGGATGGCAGAAGCAGCAACCTCGAACTTCAACGCGCTGGGGGAGGATTTATCTCTTACATGCGCGACTTGAGCGATTCTTATCCATCTTTTCCTCATGACGTGAGCCCCGAAACCGGTATCCGCTGTGCGAAGGATTCCCCCCAATAGATCAACACACATGGAGGCAAACTCAATGAACACCAAGAACCCAATCATGCTGCCCTACAACGATGACATCACCATCCATATCGCTGGACCGGCCGAGGAGATCATCTCGTTTCTCGGTTTGGATATCAATACACGCGGTGAGGAGCCGGCTTCTCATTTGAAATTCGAGACCATGACTGAAGACGGAGAATGGCAGGCAAGCGACCCAAATCCCACTTTCTTCGATGAGCTAGACAGGCTTGTAAAGGCGCTCCAGAATGACGCTCAGAGCCGGGGCGCGGATTCCGCGGATTCGGAATTCTGGCTGCCCGAAGGGCTTGAGTCGCTGTGGGAACTGGCCGTGTCACAACTGCACGAAGATAGCGAAACGCTCCGTGATGTTACCGTGCGTAGTGCTAACGCAGAGCTACTCTCAGACACTCAGGCTTATAGCCTGCTTAACGCCTTGGGGGTGGAATTCACGTCCAAGAACGGAGCATGCATGAGAGTCTCTCTGCCAGACAAGTTACTATCGACGGGGCGAACCCATTGTCTGGCATTCGGTATGCAACAAAAATCGCCTTTTGTCGAAGTCAAGGCGCTATCGGGCAGATGTAAGATCATGCCGACAGAACGGGCTCATGTCATCAGTGGAGAAGGGCGTGATGCGGCCATCAAATACTCCTCCGGTCCATCTCGCCCTCCTCATCGCCGCGCCGCAACCCGGCGAAACCGCCATGCTGGCTGACCAGGCCGCCATAGCCACCACGCTGCTTGGCCGCGGCCACGGGCGCAACCAGGATCTACGACGCGGCAGCCCAGGAACCAAAGGCCGCTGAACCGCCCATGACCGCCTACCGCAACTCGACCTCCTCATCACCCGCGCCGGCGCGCCTACCGCGTTTGTGGTGGAGGCGCTAGCGGTCGCGGCGATCTCATTCTGACAAGCGCTCCGCTTCGTCAGGCTCCAGATTCGCTTCGGCGGTCGAACTGCGCACGGCCGCCGCGCCGCTCGCTCAGATCAATCGTAACGCTTGCACGTCAGGCAGAGATGGGGTAGAGTCACCATGAGCAGATTATAAGAATCTGCTCATGGTGATCTTGTGCAATCAACCTGCCCGACCGTTGTGGCGCGATCCAACGATACGACTCCTCTGCGACCTCTGTGCGGTGAAGAATGCGGTTGCGTTTGGAATTGCTGACGTTTGCAGCCAGGAACTGATCGTAGTACAATTCTGCTATCGTAGATAGAGCACAAGTTTGCGAATTCGAGGCAATGATTATGAGCGTCGCGATGGTGATCGGGCTGGCGAATCCAAAGGCGGCAAACACGGTTCAGCGCGTTCTGGAAAACTATCAAGCGCGATTGCGCGCCGGCATCAGGCGTACTCGCCGTCGTCTAGCCGGCTTCGAAGAGCGGTATGCAATCAGCACTGACCGTTTCCTGGCAGAAATGACAGCCGAAGACCTGGAGGGCGGCGACCTGGAGTACGTGGAGTGGGCCGGAGAGGCGAAGTTATTGGAAGGCCTACAAGCAGAATTGGAAGAACTGGCAAATGCGCGCTTCCAGCTTCAGTGAGTACGCCCAGTGCATTCTTGACAGCATCGAGGAGCTACTGTCTACCGGACAGGCAGTCTTGTTCGATTTCACCAATGATCAACGCTCGACACTGCGTGGCTTCATTGGCGGCGTGCTGCACTTCGAAGACAGCAGCGAGTTACACTTTCGTGAATTTGTGGATACGTCCTTGCCAGAGCCGCGACTGATGTATGCGTATCATTATCAAGATGCAGCAATGAATTTGGTCTTTCGATATGACAATGCTGCGCATAAACCTGCGTTGCCTCAGGCTGAACACAAACATACGCGAGAGGAAATTCACCTAACACTTGCTCCGACATTCGAACAAGTGGTTGACGAAATCCTTGGGTGAAATTCAATCTGTCCCCGTCACAACCACCGACCCCTGTGATTCTGCCAGCGCATCGGCCACGCTCTCCTCGGCGGACAGCGCCTCACCCGCGGCCCAGGCCGCGGCAAAGGCGGCGTCGGTCAGGCTGGCGCGCACGCTGGCGAGAACCTGCTCGTAACCCGGCCTGTCCACCGGCAAAAGGGGCAACCCCATGGCGCCGCGCAACTGGCTGGCCGCGCCCAGCAGGGTGACGGCCCGTTCTGGCCGGTGTAAATCCAGCCACACCTGGGCCAGCCCTTCCAGCCGAACGGGAATTTTGGGGCGCACCTCCTGATACAGCGTCAAACTCTCCTGCATGAGGGCCAGCGCGTCAATGTACTCATGGCGCCGGGCCGCCACCTGGCCCTGGGCAAGCAGCGCCTCCGCCTCCAACCACCAACGGTCCGTCCCGCGGCTCAGACGCCGGCTTTCTGTCAGCCGTTCGGCCGCTTCGTCGAGACGATCTGTGTACAGCGCCACCTGGCCCAAGTGATAGAGGATTGCCGCCACAAAGCCCTGGTTCGGACTCCCGCGCGCCAGGGCCAGGGCTTCCTGCCACTGGGCGCGGGCCTGGGCCAGGTTGCCCTGCGCGAAGTGCAGATCAGCCCCGACATGTAAGCCATAGGCTCTGCCAATGGGCAATCCGCGGGAACCTTCGATCTCCGCCTTCTCCTGGGCCGCCCGGGTCGCGGCCGCGAAATCTCCCATGCTGACCGCCATGTACGAAAGGTAACCCAGGGCCATTGACACACCGTTCGGCGCGCGCAGTTGGCGGAAAATTGCCAGGTATTCCTGAATCAGCGCAACCGCCTCGTGCAGCCGGCCGGCGTCCCAGGTGCGCAGAGCCAGGTCGCAGAGAGGATGGGTGAGCGCCCATTGGTCGCCGGTCTCCCGGAAGAGCGCCACCGACTCCTGAAAACAGGCAGTGGCTGTATGACGGTCACCCTGATCGTCCAATGTGTGGGCCAGTCAGTGCAGGTGTTCGGCGATCCACCAAGTGTCCTCGGCCCGCTGCGAGCAGCGGATGGCTTCGTGATAGGTGTCAAGCGCCTGTTGTGGCTGCTGCAAACGATCCTGGGTGATGGCAATGAAACAGAGAGCCGCGCCGGCCCCGACCGCGTCCTCCAGTTCCCGGTAGATGCGCACGCTCTCCTCCAGGTGAACGCGGGCGCGTTCGTCCTCGAACTGATAGACGGCGATCACGCCTGCGGTAAAAAGCGCTTTCGCCCGCCACGGGCTGTGGATCAACTCGGCGCGCCCCTGCGCTGCGTCAAGCAGTCTTGCGCCCCAGCGGCCGCCTTCGACCAGATGGTGACGCATCTCCCAGAAGTGGCCCAGCGCGCCCACCAGCCGCAGCCCCTCCTCGACGCTGCCCCGGGCAAGGCTGTGCGAGAGCGCGGCCCGAAAGTTTTCCTGCTCCTGATCCAGAACCGCCAGCCAGAAGAGCTGCTGCGCCGACTTCAGCCGCGGTTCGGCCCTTTCGGCCAGGGCCACAAACCAGGCCAGATGACGGTCAGCCAGCGCCGCCTCTTCGCCGCTCTCCGCCAACCGCTGCCGGGCAAATTCCCGGATCGCTTCCAGGAAACGGTAGCGGGTCCCGCCTTCGGCGGAGCGCTCCACCGTCACCAGGGATTTGTTGATCAGTCGTCGCAGCAGCCCCAGCACATCCGCCTGGGCCAGGGGCGGCAAATCCCCGGCGATTTCTTCTGCGGCTTCCAGGGACCAGTCGCCGCCAAAGATGGAAAGACGGCGCAGCAGCGCCTGCTCCTCGCCAGCGAGCAGATGATAGCTCCACGCAATGGCCGCGGCCAGGGTTTGGTGGCGGGGCAGGAGGGTCCGCCGTCCTCCCGCGGGCAGATCGAGATTGCGTTCCAGCCGGGCCGCGATTTCCTCCGGTGAAAGCAGGGGCAGCCAGGCCGCGGCCAGTTCGATGCCCAGGGGGATGCCGTCCAGCCGCTGGCAGATGCGGGCGACGGCCGGCGCGTTCTGGTCGCTGAGGGCAAAGCCGCGCAGCACCGCCCTGGCCCGCTCCACGAAGAGGCGGATGGCGTCGTAGCCTTCCACGTCAGCCCGGCCGGGGCGCCCGCCCAGCAGGGCCGGCGGCAGGGCGAGGGGTTGAACCGGATAGACGATTTCGCCGGGGACGGCCAGGTTTTCGCGGCTGGTGGCCAGAATGCGCAGATCGGGACAGACCTGCAGGAGAGCGGCGGCCAGGCGCGCGGCCACATCCACCAGGTGTTCGCAATTGTCCAGGATGAGCAGCGCCTGGCGGGGGCGCAAGAAATCGGCCAGGGCTGCCAGCAGCGGGCGGTCGGCGTTTTCCTGCAGATCGAAGGTCGAGGCCACCTCTCTGACCAACAGGTGGGGGTCGGTCAGCGCGGCCAGTTCCACCAGCCAGACGCCGTGGCTGTACGCGTGGGCCATCCCTTCCCCCACGCGCAGGGCCAGCCGGGTCTTGCCGCAGCCGCCCGCGCCGGTCAGGGTGAGCAGCCGGGTCTGGTCGTCGGCCAGCAGTTCCCGCAGTTCGGCCAATTCCTCGGCGCGTCCGATGAAGGAGGTGAGCTGAACGGGGAGGCGGTTGGGAGGGGCCGGTTGCGGTTCGGCACCCGGTCGTGACGGAACGGGCGCAGGCGAGCTGCGGCGGGCAGCGGCTGCGCTTGCTCGCACAGCGCCAGGAGGCGGGCGATGGTCTCCGGCTCGTTCTCGATTTCCACGGCGGGCACGAAGAGCGCCAACAGACTGGCGCGGTCAACGGGGCGTTCGTTGTTTTCGATGCGGCTGATGTGGGACTCGCTGTAGCCGACTGCAATGGACAACTCGCGCTGGGAAAGCCGGGCGCGGCGACGGAGGAACCTGAGCAGCTCTCCGAGGCTGGTCGAAACAGTGAGCGGAATGTGGGAGATATCCATGCCAACCCTCCTTTCGCAGCAATGGATCGTAGCTTTTGTGTGCGCAAGTATAGCACAACTTGCAACCGAATGAAAAACGAATTTGGCAAGAAACGGCAGAAAAGGCAACCCGACATCGGCTATGCTAGGGGCAACCCTCGACGGTTTTCAAACATGTAGTTCGACAACAAAAGGAGTTTGGCAATGTCTCAAAAAACCTTCGGCGCGATGGCCGAGGAAGCCCACCGGGCCGTGCCCACCATCAAACCGGCGGATCTCCAGCGCCGCCAGAAGAAGGAAGCCGACCTGCTGGTCATTGACGTGCGCGACGCGGCCGACATCGCCCAGACCGGGACTGTGCCCGGCGCGGTCAATCTGTCGTTCGGCGCGCTCACCTATCTGGCCGACAACGAAGTGCCGGAAAGCTGGCGGGATCCCCGGCTGGCCGACCGCTCGCAGCCCATCATCACCACCTGCATCCTGGGGCCGCTGGGTGCGATTGGCGGCAAGCTGCTGCACGACATGGGCTTCACGAACGTGCAGATTCTGGAGGGCGGCGTGCAGGCGTGGATCGAAGCCGGGCTGCCGGTGGTCAAGAACGGGGCGAGCTGATGACCGCAGCGAACGTTTGGGGCATCAGCGGCAACTGGGCCGAAATCTACCATGCCTGCTTTGTGCCATCTATGATTGCACCCTGGGCGGAGCGCACCCTGGCCCTGGCCGCGCTCAACCCGGTCAGCGGCTGCTGGACGTGGCCTGCGGCACCGGCGCGGTGACCCACCAGGCCGCCCGGATCGCCGGCCCGACCGGGCAGGTAGTGGGTCTGGACATCAGCCCGGAGGCGCTGGCCGTGGCTCGCAGTGTGGACGGGCAGGCGGGCGGCGCGACCATCGAGTGGCGCGAGGGGTCGGTGGACAGCCTGCCCTACGCGGATGGCAGCTTCGATGCGGTAACTTGTCAACTGGGGCTGATGTTCTTCCCGGATCAGGTGGCCGCGCTGCGCGAGATGCGCCGGGTGCTGGCGCCGGGGGGCCGCCTCGCGCTGATGACATGGGGGGCGCGCGAGCGATGCCCTGGGCAGGTGGCAGTGACGCAAATCTGGGTGCGGCGCCTGGGCGCGGACCAAGCCAATAACTGGACAGCCATGCACTCGCTCAGCGATCCTGTTCAGGTGCGGAGGCTGCTGGAGGAGGCGGGCTTTGCGCAGATCGAAGCGCAGACCGAAGTGGGCAATGTGCATTTTGCCTCGCCGCAAGCGTTGGTGCGCGGCGTTGGTGCTCTGAAAAACGACGTTGTCGAAGCGTCCGTGGTTGCTGCCCTCTGCGCCGATGCCGATGAGCTGCTCAAGCCCTATTGCAGCGCAGCGGGTCTCGATTATCCGATCGAAGCGGTGCTGGCGCGGGCCAGCCAACCGGTCGGCGGTTGAGGCGGAGCGGGCGCGGCTGGTTCAGCGCCAGATCACCCGCCTAAACTGTGAATCGCCCCGTCTTCGCACGATTTGACAAGGCATCATTGAGCTCAACTTCTGTGTTGTTTGCAATCAGGAATTGATCGTAGTACAATCTCTCTATCAGGGACAACACAGCACGTTCAGACCAGGTAGAAAAGACCTGTCGGAGAGATTGCACCATGACATTGGTAACATTAGAATTGCCACAGCGTATCTACCAGAAGGCTATCCGGATCGCCAGGGCAACGAAACGCCCGATTGAGCAGGTGGTAGTTGAGTGGATTCGGCCGCCGGTCGAGCGCACAGGATCAGCACAGGACGCGGTGCTAACGGGCCTGGAGTCCATGAATACCGCACAGTTGACGCAGATCGCGATCTCAACAACAGCGCCAAAAGAGATGCTACGATTGCGAGAACTTCTGGGTCTTCAGGAGCAACGGGAACTGACCGAGGCCGAGCGCCGCGAGGCCACACGCCTGGTAGAACAGGAAGATCTGCTCACTCTGCGCAAGGCGAAGGCCATTTACCTGTTGAGACAACGCAATGCCATGCCGGATGATTTGATATCTCTGCTTTCGTGACCCACCATGGCCCACATTCCTCAAGCGCGCAGCCTTTGGGTCAGCTGCGGAATTCCCGCCGGCAACCGATCGGGCGGCTGAGCGAACGTAGCTATCACTTTGTCCCATTTGAGTTTCTATCTCCAAAATACCATGACGCTGATTCTTGTCAACCCGGTGACATCGAGGTGTGCTGATGATCGAGAAACGCCTGGCGCATGCTGCGGACGCCGGCGTCGCCCTGGACATCGCCGAGCGTGAGATTGTGAGCGCGGCGGCTACGTTCAGTCAGATGGGTGTCGAACTGCACGCTCGATCTTCTCCAGATCGGCGCGAGTGGAGATGAGAATGTCATGAGCCTCAGCGTAGGCTCGCGCGGCCGGCGTGAAACCGCTGCGGCTGACGCACCAGGGTTGTGCGTTCAGCGTCCGGGCTTTGGCGGCCAGCGCGATCAATTCCTTCTCACCGACGACCTTGCTCTGCCACTTGAGTTCGACTGCCCACCGGTCTCCGCTTTCGGTTTCAGCCAGAGCGTCCACTTCCACCTGGCCGTCGGCAGACCGGTAGGGCGCGACGCGGGTGAAGATCGGTAGCGCCAGGCGGCCATTGATCCCGAACCAAACACCATCCATCTCTTGCCCCGCAAAGGCGCGCATCGTTTCACGCAGCTGGCTCTCGCGTGCGCGCCCCAACTCGGATGAAAGCCGGGCGTGCTGTGCTTCCAGGTCGGCCAGGAGCGGCGCCAGAATTGTCCGGCTGGCAAACAGGTCTACTTCGATCCCGCGCGTCATGACCGCCACCCAGTAACGTAACACAGGATCACGATAGAAATACTCGCCCCCCTCTTCGATCAACAAGTCCACTTCCTGCAATGCGCGCAAGTAACTGCGCGTGCCAGGGGCGCCCTTGCGGATCCGGCGGGCAATCTCGCTCAGCGTCAGCCCTTCCTCCTCGGCCAGCGTCTGCAGAATGGCTTTTAGAATGCCATAGCCGCGCGCGCGGCTGAGAGAGATGTCGTAGAGATAGCGGCAGTAGTTGTAGATGCGACCGTCGCGTGTCAGCGTTTCCAGGAGGAAGGCGCGCTCAGCATCTGCGGCGGTCAATGTACTGGCCGTTTGGGCCAGGTCCCCCATGCGCGAGGTCACGGCATAGATGTAGAACGGGTGACCGCCTGTCAACTCATGCAGACGTCGGCCGGCGCCGGCCGCCGGGGTCGCGCCCAGGATGCGCTCGACGAGGGCCAGGGTCGCATCGAGCGGAAAGCGCGCCACCTCCACTGATTCGAACTGCAAGAAAAGCGGTGACTGGCCGTCCTGAACCAGGTGCTGCATGGCGCTGATGGCGGAGGCCGCCACAACGTATCCCAGGCGGCCCTGGCGCTGCAGCGCAGCCCGAAAGAGCTGCACCGGCCGGCGCACAGCAGGGTAATTGCCGAGCACGGCTAATTCGGTAAACTCGTCCAACAGCAAGAGGAGGTAGCAGCCCAGCTCGGCGGCCAACTTCTCGGGGAAATCGAGCGCCGCGCTGACTTGCAACGCCGGGTCGTCACGCGCGCTATCGAGGGTTGCCAGGGTTTGGGCGACGCAGCGTAGGCCCGCGGCCGGTCCGCCAAGCAAGCCGGCCGGCGTCAGAAAACTCTCGCGGTCACCCTGCCCGCCGGTCAAAGCCCAGAATGTCACCAGGCCGACGTAGCGCCGGCTGAACAGTTCCGGGGACGTCACCAATTCTTCCATATCCACGTAGACCGGCCGCACGCTGCCGGTCGGCGCCTGCTCCAGCCATCGCGTCAGGTGTTCCATGAGCAGGAGCGTCTTGCCAATGCGGCGCAGGCCGAACAACGCCAGGTGGCGTGGTCGCCCCTCCTTCAGGCTGAGCGTAGCCTGCTCGAGCAGACCAAGCTCACGCTCGCGGTCGGTGAACAAGGCTCTGAGGTGTGGCGGATAAAAAGATGGCGTCATGGGCATCACTCCTGAACAGCGTTTAGGGCAATTGCCTTATAAGGCAATTGCCCTAAAGTCTAGCACAGAATCGGTCACTTTGCCAAGTCAGGATGGTACTTTTGTAGATGAATCCCTGCGTTCGCATGACTTCGAACGCCTGCACGCCGATGGACAGCTTCTGCATGACATGCTCCTCCGTCGAAGATCCTGATGCGGGTGGCCTGGCCAGGATGACAGACTCAACGCTGTGCGCGGCCGGCGCCGCTGATTATACATTCGGGCGTGGTTCTCACCCGGGCCGCGCCTGCCCCCCCCCCATACCGGTACTTCGTGCTCGCCTCGATCAGTTCGATCTCCGCTGCGCCCAGGTCGAACAGGCCAGACCCGCGCGTTGAGCTGCGTTTCCAGCCGGATGATCTCGGCCGTGCGCTGTTCGTGTGCGGCGCGGCGGGAAGCCAGTCATCCTTCTCTCAGTCCATCGGCTGTGAGACGGGCATCCGCGGCGGAGCGGTGCGCCAGAGCAGCGCAACTTCGTCTGGCGTCAGGCCATAAGCCGCGTTCACCAGTTCCGCCAGCCGGCCTTCGAGTCGCGCGCTCTCGGCGACCCCAGCGCGCAGCGGCAGCGCGTACTGCCGGTAGACGCGTGCCAGTTCACCCACGCCCGCAGGGCTGAGTCGCGCCTCCCCCTTCGGACGGCGAGCGCGCACCTGCTGGATAAACGCCCCTTCGTCCAGGTTGCCGAACGCTCCCAACGCCTGGCCCGGCGTGGTTACGCCAAACTCGGCCGTCAGCCAAACCAACACCTCATCAACGACGACCTGATTTTGCTGCGTCAGCGTGATAAGCCGCTGAACTGCCGGTTCAATCTCAGAACGCATCGAGTCATCGGGCTGCGCGATAGGTAATGACTCGGTGAAGGAGTAGATCAGGCGGAGAACTTCGTCCTTGCCGTGCATAGCATTACGCCACATGTAGGCCCACATCAGGGGCGAATTGACGACTGCCAACAGATAAAGGTCATTGGTCGGCCAAACATACGCTGTGTTGACCAAGAAAACCGGTTTGTCAGAGTACGCAAACTGCGCACGCCAGGCAATATCGGTGTGGATAATCTTGGGATGCCTAAACACTGAGTAGTAGTCGCACGACCGCAACTCCCACCAGAAGCGCCCCTGGTCCTGCCGCTTGCGCAATGCCCCTTCGTGTGGTTTCAAGTAAGCGTGCAAAGAAGGAAATGCGTGAGCAAAGATGGCCTCTGCCGATTCGCCTGACTTACTCCAGGGCCAGTCGAAATTCTCGCTCGACTTGAGCAGGATCATCCACAGGCTGGCCCACTCAGGATGCCAACGTTTGATGTCCTGCCCGCGCAGATAGGGCACGATCACATCTGCAGCGCTCGGATCAGCAGTCACAAGCCGGTCGCGCGTTGGCGTGTCAATCGAGAAGACCTCATTGAGGCCGGTCAAAATGCCTCGATAGGGTTTACCGCCGATAAAATCAAGAAGCGGCACACCAGCACGCCGGATTTTCGTCATCAGCGCGTTCACATCCGGCGGTTCCAGACTCCACGGCGCCGCGCTGAAACGGCCGGCCGGCACGCGATGGCTGTGGGCTTCCACGTAGGTCGTCAGGTCGCTGTGGCCTAACTCCTCGCGCGGGAACGCGCACACCTCGGTCTCGGCAGGGGCGGCCGGTTCGGCGGCCGGCTTGCGCAGCACCGCGATGCACGGGAAGGTGTCGGCGTCGGGGAAGATCGGCGCGTGGCCGAAGTCCACGATTCGCTCCACCACGGTCTGTTCGGCAAGGTAGCGCCGCAGCGGCTCGCCGTAACCGGCGCGCAACCACTTGTTGTTGACGATGAACGCCAGTCGACCGCCGCGACGCAGCATCTCACAGCCTCGGTGATAAAAGTAAACGTACAGGTCGGCCGCTGCATCGTACACCGGCGCGTGGGCTGCGGCCAGGTAGCGCTTGGCCGCGCTCACCTGCTCCTGCCGCACATAGGGCGGGTTGCCAAGCATGGCGTCGAAGCCGCCGTCCGCGGCCCAGTCGCGGCCGGCCAGGTCAATGAAGACTTCGGGGAACTCCAAATCCCAGTGGAAGAAGCGCTGCTGTTCCCACTGGCCGCGGGCGCGGGCGATGGCCCCCTGGTAGCGCTCGTCCACGGCGATCTCCCCGGCCAGCGCGGGCAGCACGTCGCCGCTGTGCATGGTCATGAACTCGAACGCGGCCGACCCGGCAGGACGACGAGACTTCGAGGGTCTCTCGTCGTCGAACCACTGGCTCACCCACAGGTCGAGCGCCTGTTTGTAGGGCAGGAGCTGACGCTGGAACGCAGCGTAGGCTTCGGCGCTCTGCTGCACATCGGCCAGCGTGGAGTCGGCCCGCCCGGCCACTTCGATCATCACCGCGGTCAGATCGAGCAGGCCGGCGAACGGCCCCTGGAACAGCGTCAACTGGCCGGCGTCTGTCACCCGCATGGCGCGTTCCACCGTGCGCACGTCCGCGCCAAGCACCGAATTGCCCCAGCGCAGGTGATGATCCAGGAAACTGAGCGGCGCGCCCACCGTGAAGGTGTGCAGCCACAGGCTCAGCTTTGCCAGCTCCACCGCCAGCGGGTTGAGGTCCACGCCGTAGATGCAGCGCTTCATCACCAGGCGGGTCAGCAGCGCGGTGTCGTCCAGCCGGGCCGCATCCACCGCAATGCCCTGGCGCGCCATCTCCGCTTCGATCTCACGGCGCACCCGTTCGATCAGTCGCTGTACAGGGTTCCAGTCCCACGGCACGCTGGGATGAGTGTCGTGGTAGACCTGCATGCGCCGGATGATGCCGTCGGTCAGATGATCCACGGCGTTGACCAGGAAATGGCCGCTGCCCATCGCCGGATCGCAAACCTTGATCCCCAGGAAGGCCTCGAGCGCGTCCCGTTCGGCGCTCGCCAGCTGCGCCTGCAGCCGCTGATTGGTCGTCTTGTCCAGCGCCTGGTGCAGTTTCTTGCGCAGATCGGCAATGCGGCCCAGGGCCGCGCTGAAGCGCAGGGACCGCTCGTCCAGGATCGGATCGAGGGTCTGGCTCACGATGTACTCCACGATGAAGTCAGGGGTGTAGTAGGAGCCGGAGAGCTTGCGCTCGCCCTTGTCATTGACGAGGGCGACCTCACCGCCCGGCCCCATCTCCTGCGGCGAGAGGGGGCCGGGGGGTGAGGCGAGGACCAGCCGGTTCTCCAGCAGCCCCTCGTAGATCGTCCCCAGGTTGCGCACGCTGATGAAGGTGTAATCCACCGGTTCGCCCGCGTCGCGCACCATGATGTCCACCGCACGCGCCACCGCCCGGTCGCGCTCAACTTGTGGCGCTCCAGGAACTGGTTCTCGGGCGTAGCCGCGCTGAACAGCCCGCCGTCGTAGCGTGGGATGCCCAGGCTGGGATCGCCGCGGTCAATGCGCCGGAAGAGGGCGAGCAGCGCTTCGTAGCGCGGGGTGGCGAAAGTGGCATCGCTGAGCGGCAGGCGGCGGTCAATCCGTTCGGCCGCCCAGGCCGCCAGGTTGGTCAGGCTTTGCTCGCGATAGCCGGCGTTGCGCATCGGCAGCAGGTCACGCGCCTCGGCATAGAGCACGAACAGGAGCTTGTAGAGCAGGCTCAGCCCCGCGGCGTAGATCTGCCGCAGACTCTCGCCGGTTTCCTCACGGATGCCCAGCTGCTCCTGCCGGTAAGCCACGAACCCGGCCGCAATTTCCGGCATCACCTCATCGAAGACCAGCTCCTTCAGCTTGTCGCTGACGCGGCGGGCGTACGTGTTCGAGCCTTCATGCACACGCTGGACGAAGGAACGGCCGTGACTGTCCGGCACAAACGCGTCGCGACGGAAAAAGAGCCACCAGCGTTGGAAGTCGGCAAGTTGCTCGGGAGTGGGGCCGCCGACCTCACCCCCCGCCCCCCTCTCCCGCGAGGCGAGGGGGAGCAGGCTATCGAAGATCAGTCCGAGGTCAACTTCGTAGAACTCGCTGGCCGTGCTGCTGACTTCACGGCTGTACAGGCGCCAGGTGCGACCATTGGTGAGGATGCCCCACGGGCAGCGCGTGCCCACCAGGTAGCTCACCATCTGATGACTGGGGTTGCTTTCGGCCTTCCAGGTGCTGCGGCCGCTGGCATCGGTGGCGCTCAGCGGCCGGCCCCAGTACTTGGCCTCGGCGATGGCCGTTGCGCGACCGTAGAAGGCGTCATCGGCGCGTTGGTGCGGGTAGGCTTCATCGGCTGCGGCCTGGCTGGCAAAGAGCGCGTAATCGGGACGCGTCAGACTGCCGCCCCGGCGCTGCGCCTTGGCCTGCACGATGTAGCTCCAGCCCAGGGCGTCCAGCACCGGTTTGACGAACTCCTGCTCGGTCTGCGCCTCGTTCCAGCTTGCGCCGAGCGT
>NZ_JADIZS010000057.1:0-15874 GCF_016704685.1 Candidatus Amarolinea dominans | reverse complement strand
AACTGCATTAATCGAAGAGTCTAATGTAGAGGGAAAGATCGAGGATTGGTTACAAGCTAGAAGTAGCGAGATTGTAAACTTACTTATTGGAGCCACGACTATTGAACAAAAGGACGTTGACTTTATTAAGGAAGCTGTTGAAGCACGAATAAAGTTTATTGCACAAGTTATTCCTAGGCGTCAGAGGCATCAAAACTACCTTCTTGGCTTGCCACTCCAAGACTGCGATCAAATTAGACAAAACGAACTACGATTGCTTGGGTTGTACAAAAACTGTGCTGGTATTTTTGCACTTGAACTGGAAAATGGAATCGATGCGTTAATCGATCTGATGGATTTCGCAATGAAACTTTCTCTAATTCCAAAAAAAGCACAGAAAGAGTCATTGTTCAGACAAGCTTTTTTTAAGAATTGGCTAATGGGTAAAAGCCGTCAATATCTGGCCGAAGAATTTCGTCAGTTAATGACGAATCTTGAATTTGATGAATACTGTGAGACAGTGTTTGAACGTAACTTAGCATGGGGAATCAGTGCAATTTGTCGATTTTTAGGTGATACAGCTCAAGAAAAGGGGCTTAACCTAACTAAGGACCTTGAGTTCTTACCGTCGTTAGTTAAATATGGTGTGCCGGGAAAGCTGGCATGTTATTTAGTCAAGATAGGTATACCGAGAGAAGCTTCCGTTCGAATTGCCGATATGCATATTGAACGAGTTAGATCTTATCCATATGATGACGAAATGCCAAGCGATATAAATCAGTCAATGATGACTTACTCATGGAATGTCATCAGAGCATTAACTGAACAAGACCTTTCTGATTTAGTTGTGGGACAAGAAGTGGTTCAATACATTCGTAAAATCAAGTTACGAGAACCGGTGCATATAGTGATTTAGCTTCATCATCAGGGAAGGCAGCGCGCAGCTAGCGCTGCACAACCCACCGTGCCAATGAAGACTGACATAGTTCGGCGCAAACCCATATTCCGTTGGGTTTTCAGATTATCCACACCCGTGCTGCCCATATTTCGCATGGCAGAGGACGGTTGAACGATAAACACATGACTCGGGAGATGCGCATACCAATGACATACGAGCAACTTACGCTTAAAGAGCCGAAGCAGTGCGACGACTACGACGAGTGTTCTGGATTCGTGATCACCGCCGTCGAGGCCATTGTGGATGACGCCATCAAGGCGGGAAGCAACAAGATAGTTATCAACACGAACCTGAGGCTCGGTCTCCCGATGGAGAACATTAACAAGATTGCCGGCCCTTTCGTCGAAGCGTGGGCTGTTGAAGTCTTCATGGATGTGGTTGAAGACAAGAACAACAGGTACGCACTGATAAACGTCGAGGCCAAAGAACGCCTCTACATGGCAGACGTGATTCTCCAGTTCAAGAAGAAACGCAAGGTTGAATCCGGTGTGACAGCCGAGGTGGATGTAAAGGCGACCGCCGAGGATATCGAATCGAGCGGCAAATCGCCAAACATCACATCGTTTCAGAGGATCAGGACGGCCTACGTTGACGATCCCGATTACCTCTTCGTCATCCTCTCGCTAAAACACAGGGTCTACTCAACCAAGAACGCGCAAACTGGCCTCATGGATGGCGTCATGGAAGTTGTTGCGCACAACTCGTATGATCTCAAGTACCTCTCTGCTGCCGACATCAGTTACAACCCAGCGCTGGGCAGCGGCCAGTTGCAGGTCAGAGACATTCATTACGTCACGCTGACGAAGCGAACAACATGGGAATTCTGCCAACTACTTGACAGAAAAGTAATCAATTCGAAAAAAGGCTTCGCTGGATGGCTCGACATGGCGAAGAAAAACGAATGGATCAAGACAGATGAGTAATATCGTCATTCAGACGGGCGATTCTCTCGAGCTGATGCGTGACATAGACTCCGCGTCAATTGATCTCGTCATTGCCGATCCACCTTATAATCTAGGCAAGAACTACGGGAACAATCACGACATTCGCGGCTTTGGCGAATACTTGCAGTTCTCGGAGACATGGTTGCAGGAGGCTCATCGAGTGCTTGCCCCACGTGGCACGCTCTATGTGTTCATGGGGTTTCGGTTCATCAGCTATCTGTACGACATCCTGGATCAGCGGTTGGGCATGTACTTCAACAGTTGGATCACCTGGCACTATACGCAAGGCATGGGCCGGACAAAAGGATTCTCACCACGTCACGACGACATACTCATGTTCACAAAGTCGGAAGACTATGTGTTCAACATTGACTCGGTCCGCATACCACAGAAATACTACAGAGAGAGGAACAATATGGCCGGCGCCAATCCCGGCGATGTGTGGTCCTTCTCGCACGTTCACTACTCAAATCCAGAACGAGAGGACCACCCGACGCAGAAACCCGAAGCATTGATCGCCAGGATGATCTTAGCGTCTTCGAACGAAGGTGATCTTGTGCTCGATCCATTCTCTGGCAGCGGCACGACGGCCAGAGTGTGCCAAGTATTGAACCGCCGCTGTCTCGCCATGGAGATCAATCCGGATTACGTCGAGCGTACGCGGAAACGTCTTGCCCTGCATTTCGAGGGTTTCGACTCTGCTGACCCACGGCTTGATCGAACACCGAGAGACTTGCCTCAGGACGAAGGTTCATTGAACGCCACTAGCAAGCAGATGTTTTTGCTTGAAGGGAAAAGTGAATTCGCAAGCCCAACGATCGCCTCCACGCGCACGCGAAACCCGCGGCGGGTTTCGCGCTGATGAAGCGCGACGTTGAGCTCATCCACACGCCGTCATCGCTATCACAACGGGGGAATTCAACTATGAAACTCGCGGAAGCATTGATGCTCAGAGCTGATTCAGGCCAACTGCCACTTGGCCGTCAATGGTGAGGTAGTGTTCAAGATTGAGCCATTGAAGTAGGATGTGGTCGTGAATCCCTGCGTGATGCATGCCTATCCATTGGATGACTACCGGCTTGATCTGGTGTTTGAAAATGGCGAACGCCGGATATTTGATATCAAACCATATTTCCAGCGCACGCAGCGCGTGTTTTTTTTGGTACTCAGCTTGTTGCCGAAAGGCACACGATGTAGTAAGATAGAGATATGAAATACTTTGCGTGGAATCCTACGAAAAATACACAACTACACACAGAACGTGATGTCTCGTTTGAGGAAATTGTCCATCACATTGAAATGGGTGGATTGCTCGATATAATCGAACACACAAATCCGAGCAAGTACCCTGGACAGCGTATTTTCATCGTAGCGATTGAGAATTATGCTTACTTGGTTCCCTTTGTGGAGTCGGACACCGAAGTATTTTTGAAAACCATTATTCCGAGTCGCAAAGCTACCCGTAAATACTTGGGAAAGGAAACAAAATCAGATGCCAACGAGTAAATTAGATATCGAAGAGGAAACTCTAGTCGCATCGTATGAAACTGAAGAATGGCAATCCGTCGCTAACTTGCCTGCGGAGCAAACCACATATCAGGCGTATGCCCGTGCGACTTTTCGGAAAGACCGGCGGGTGAATATCCGGTTGACTGAGAAAGACTTGGTTGGCCTACAATTGCGGGCTTTGGAGGAGGGTCTCCCTTACCAAACTCTAATGGCGAGCATTCTGCACAAATACGTTGTCGGTCGGTTGGTGGAACAATCATAGAGATGTCCGCTGTGCCAATGAAGACTGAGGCAGTTCAGCGGCTGAATGCTGCATTCGGTGTCATCCTATTTGCCGCTGCCTAACCCATTTTCCCTTTAGGGCGCCTCGCGAAACGGGGCGCAGAGAATGCGAACGACTACGGAACAATTTGCCCCACCTTCACGCCAAGTATGCTGAATTCGAGGCTTCTATCAGCATCGAAGACGGCGAGATCTTGGCTGGTAAGTTGCCTCGCAAGCAACTGCGGTTGGTCCAAGCCTGGATCGAGCTTCGCCATGATGAGCTGCTGGCCGATTGGGAACTCTCCTTGAGTGGGGAGCAGCCCTACAAGATCACCCCTTTGTGAGGCTCGCTATGTACTGGGATGTCAAGTTCGTCAAGCCCCTGTCCGATTATCGCATCTATGTAGAACTTGAGAATGGGCGCCAAGGGATATTCGACGTAAAGCCCTATCTGGACCATGGTGTTTTGCGCGAGCTTCGGGACGTGCATTACTTCGGTCAAGTTGGCATCCAGTTCGGCGCGGTGACCTGGCCAAACGAACAGGATATTGCTCCGGAAACTCTGCTGGCCGAAATGCTCCCTGGAGAACCGCTAGAGCCGTCTGCCCAGAAACACATTGACGCTGGCGGCTGGGAGGCAACCGGTCGCACCTAGAAATTGATCCAGCGATTGTCGGACCATCCTCGCAACACTCATCAACCGCCAGACGTGAGAGCGTGGACAGCAAATGCCAGATCAAAGGGGAACAGATAACCTGCGATGAAACGCCTGAAAATCGCCACCCTGGACAAAGGCTGGCACGATAAGGACGAAATACTGCTCCACGCCGCCTTCCAGTTGCTGGCCGACTTCGTGGAACAGGAACATCCCGAGAAAATCGTTGACTGGGACGCGAACGAACTGCACAAAAGCGCCTGGGACGAAATCACGGGCCTTTACAAGTGGTGGACGAAGACTCGCCCCAAGCGTCGCAGCCCGTTGGACGACAAGAAGCTCAAGCGTCCGCCCTTCAAGCTCAAGAAGATCGCCGGATCAGACATGCGACGATTGGCGATGCCGGACAAGAAGAAGTATGCTGGGTATTACTTAGCGTTGGAGGAGCATGCCCGGCTCGAAAAAGAATGGTACGAGGAGGATCAACGCAATCTGCATCGTCTGATCGAAATCAGGGGCTTTCTGTGGACATGACGACTTATCACTGAGGATATTGTCATGATCAATAGTGGTTTGCCGCCCATTCATCCCGGTGAATTTCTGGTTGAGACGCTGCACGAACTCGGCATTTCCCAGGCACAGTTCGCGCGCGCCATTGGCGTATCGCACTGTGTCAATGAAGCCTGACACAGTTCAGCGGCTGAAGATGATGCACAATTCAGGAGAGAAGCGAGTGATCCGGCAATGATACAGGAGGTGACCCACCGCTTGGTGTGTCACCTCCTGTATGTCTTGACTTGACTGAAGATGGTCCGGGTGTCCCCCCCAGAAACCTGGTTTCGCCGCGGAGGCTTAGGGCAGGCGCAGGGTCTGCCCGGCGTAGATGCGGTTGGCGTTGCTGATGCCGTTGGCTTGCATCAGCGCGTTGACCGATGCACCGGTGCGGGCCGCAATGCCGCTGAGGGTGTCGCCCTTCTTGATCGTGTAGGTGGTGGGCCGTGCCTCAGAGCCGAGACCGGGCGTTACCGGTTCGCTCGGAGTTACCGCCGGCGGCGCCTTGACCACCGTGCCGCTACTGCTGCTGCAGGGCACCTTGAGCACCTGCCCGACGAAGATCACATTCACGTTCTTGATGTGGTTCAGGCTGGCCAGGTTCGCCACTGTGGTGCCGTACTTCACCGCAATGGACGAGAGGGTGTCGCCCCGCTTGACCACGTAGGTGCAGGAGGTTGAGCCGCCGCTGCTGCCGGTGCTGCATGGCGCCACCGAGATCGCATCTATGTCAGCATCCAGCTCACGCGCGCCGGTGGCCCACTTCTTGTGCGCCATCACGAACAGGGTGACGGTGTCGGCCGGGGCCACGAACTTCACGCTGTAGGTGCTGTAGGCGCCGGGCGCGGTGCGCAGGTAGATCGGCTTGATCGGCACATACTCCTTGAAATCGAGATTAGCCCAATCGGCGTCGGCCCCGCTGTTGTATCCCCACAGGATTTCGTAGCGGTACGCGTCCTCATCCGAGTTATCGGTGCGTTCGCGCAGCATACCCGCCAGCGACACCTGGTACGTCTTGCCCTTCGTCAGGCCCTTGACCACCTGGTAGATGCCTGCGTAGCGATTGGGATCAGATGCGGCTGCAAAGCCCAGGGTGTTGATCTCGATCAACTGCGCGTGCTTGCCCTCATAAACGACCGGCGCCCAGGTCTCATCATAGAAACCATACGCCGCGCGTCCGCCGTTGCTGAAAGATGTCCATGACTTGGCGACGCCGGCGGCGCTAAATCCGCCCTCGAAGTTGCCATTGGCGACCAGGTTGCTGCCGGAACAGGTCAGAGAGGTTGTGGTGCTACCCGATCCACTGCTGCCCGATCCGCTGCTGCCCGTTGAGCCGGAGCTTGAACCACCGCTCGATGTCGCGCTGTCCCCAAACAGGTTGATGCCATCCAGGTTGAAGTCAACTTCACGATAAGGGGTGCCCCACTTCATCCAGGTGCGCACAAAGACGGTGATCTTGCTGCTGGTGGCGGTCACCTTGGCGCGATACTCACTGAAGGCGCCCGGCCCGGTGCGGGAGTAGATGGTATCCCAGGGCAGCTCAACCCAATTTGTCACGGCAGCCCAGTTGCTGCCGCCGCTATAGTCGAAGCCGACCTGCACGCGGTAACGCCACGGGTCAGGGTCTTCGTCATCGGCGCGGATCATGCCACGGATGGCGAAGTCATAGGCCTTGCCCTTGCTGACGGCTGCGGTCTGGTAGATACCGGCATAGCGGTCAGGTTCGGATGAATTTTGCTTGGTGTTGATCTCGATCAACTGGGAATGGCCGCCGTCCCAGACGGTCTTGCCCCATTGATCATCGTAGAAGCCATAGGCGGCGCGACCCCCGTTGGTGAAACAGGACCAGCCCTTGCCAACGGCGCCGCAGCCGCCGGCGGACGTGAAACCGCCCTCGAAATTGCCGTTCTTGAGGGCGTCGGTGCTGGTCGCGGCCAGTGGGCTGGACGAAACCAGGCCGGCGCTCAGGATGACGGCCAGAATCATTGCCGCGCCAATCACACGCTGCTTGATGCGCATGAGGTGAACCTCCTCTTCCTTACATCTGCCTGGGAGCCCGAGATCTCCCTGGAACCATGATGATCGCAACGACTTCATGTGGGACAACGTCTTGCGTCGTCGTCTTGGCTGCGCCGTAGGTGCCGTGGCGGCTATGCGAGCGTGAGCGCAGTCCAATATTCAAGACGTATAGACGGTTATATCAGTTGCGATGTTAGTGAGATTGTACCACAATTGGGTATAATTGACAAGAGTCAATTTCGGAACGGGTGCGGTACTTATGGTACGATAGCCGGTTCAAGACTATGGGCGGCGATGAACGTCTCGAGGTCCCGCTGGGCGCGCTCTGCGTAGGCCCGGTAGCGCTGCTGCTTGTGGCGTATGGGTGGGTCGAGGGGCGGCAGCAGACCGAAATTGGCCTTCATCGGCTGGAAGCCGTCCGCCTCACAATGCGTGACATACCAGCAGAGCGACCCCATGACGGTGGCGGGCGGTAGAACAAGCGGCGCCGCGCCCCGCAGCAAACGCGCCGCGTTGAGGCCGGCCAGCAGTCCGGTGCCGGCGTTACCCACGTACCCTTCCACGCCAGTGATCTGTCCGGCGAAGAAGAGATCAGGCCGGCCCTTGAACTGCATCGTCGGTTCCAGCAGCCGCGGCGCATTGATGAAGGTGTTGCGGTGCATCATGCCAAAGCGCAAAAATTCAGCCGCGGCCAGACCGGGAATCAGCCCAAAGACCCGCTTCTGCTCGCCCCAGGTCAGATTGGTCTGGAAGCCAACCAGGTTGTAGAGCGTGCCGGCCAGGTTATCCTGGCGCAGTTGCACGACGGCCCAGGGGCGGCGTCCGCTGTGCGGATCGGTCAGGCCCATGGGCGTCATGGGGCCAAAGGCCAGCGCCGCCGCGCCGCGCCGGGCCAGAATCTCCACCGGCAGACAGCCCTCGAAGAAATGCGCCGATTTCCAACTCTCCTCTTCGAACGTGCGCAGGCTGATCGTCTGCGCGCCGGCCAACGCCTCCACAAATTCAGCGTACTGCGCCTTGTCCAACGGGCAGTTGATGTAATCGCCGGCCGCGGAGGCGCTGTTGTCGTAGCGCGCACCACGGAAGGCCAGGCTCATATCAATCGAATCGGCCGCGACAATGGGGCTGAGCGCATCGTAGAAGTACATGTACTCTTGCCCGGTCAGCCGCGCAATGTCGGCCGCCAGGGCATCGCTGGTCAACGGGCCGCTGGCGACAATCGTGGGAATGTCGGTGGGGATGGCGGTCATCTCCGCACGCACCACGCTGATGTTGGGATGTGCGCAGACCAGGGAGGTCACCAGGTCGCCAAACGCCTCACGGCCCACGGCCAGCGAGCCGCCGGCTGGCACGGCCGTAGCCTGCGCACAGGCCAGGATCAAGGACCCCAGCCGGGTCAGTTCGGCCTTCTGGATGCCCGGTGCGCGTTCGGCTTGCTGGGAGCCAAGCGAGTTGGAACAGACCAGTTCCGCGAAGCGGTCGCTGACATGCGCCGGCGTCTGCTTGACCGGCCGCATTTCGTAGAGCGCCACACGGATGCCGCGCTGCGCCGCCTGCCAGGCCGCCTCGCTCCCCGCCAGCCCCGCGCCAATCACGATCAATTCAGGTTGCAGTTCATTCTCCATCGTCGAACGCAATCCGCAACGTGTAAGGCTCCACGATCGAAAAATTGACAACATCGTACAGCGGATGATGCATACTTTCTCCTACATAAGACTCTGTAAGAAACGCATTTTGGCAGATTATACCATGCCTTGTTTCTTGTCACGAATTCCACCAATTTTCACAGGGTTTTTAATTGCCCCCGTGTGAATTCGTGTAATTCGTGGCAAGAAATTCCTCACGTTCTCTGCTACGTATTACACCAATTTTCACGCATTGTTCGAGTTCGTGCTACAATTGCGCGCACAAAGGAGATACTACCATGCTTTTCGGATACCAAAACCCTTCCTTCACCTGGCCGGGCGGCGACCCACACGCGATCTTTGAGCGCACACGCGCCGCCGCCTTGAAGGCCGAGGCGTCTGGCTTCGTTTCGTTCTGGCTGATGGATCATCTCATCCAACTGCCCATGGTTGGCGCGGTGGATGAGCCATTCCTGGAAGGCTGGACCACACTCGCCGCGCTGGCCGCGGTCACCAGTCGCATCCGCCTGGGCACCATGGTCAGCTCGGTCGGTTATCGCAACCCTGCCCTGTTGGCAAAAATGGTGGCCGGCGTTGACATCATCAGCGGCGGCCGCGCCATCCTGGGCATCGGCGCCGGTTGGTTTCAGACCGAGTATCGTCAGTATGGCTATGAGTTCCCCGAACAGCCGGCCGTACGCATCCGCCAGCTCGATGAGGGCATTCAGGTCATCAAGGCCATGTGGACGCAGCCGCGCGCCACCTTTGCCGGCAAGTACTTCCAGGTCAAAGATGCCATCCTGGAGCCGAAGCCGGTGCAAAAGCCGCATCCGCCGATCCTCGTGGGCGGCGGCGGTGAACAGTTGACGCTGAAGGTAGCGGCGAAGCAGGCCAACATGGTCAACTGGTTCGGACCGCCCGAGGTCGTCAAGCACAAGCTGGAGGTGCTTGCCCGTCACTGCGACACGGTGGGCCGCGACCTGCATGAAATTCACATCACCAAGCTCGACACCGTCCTCATTGGCCGCCAGGAAAAGGACGTGCAGCAGAAGCGCATCAAGCTGCACCTGGGCGACCGCCCCTTCCTGGCCGGCGCCGTCCAACAGGTCATTGACCAGATCGCCGCCTTCCAGGCCGTGGGCGTACAGGAAATAATCCTCAACATCCCACGTAACGACCCGGAGACCTTCGATCTGCTAGGCAGTGAGGTCATCCCCGCGTTTTAGGCACACACAATGCTCAGGAAAAAACGATGCAAACCGACCAACGCAAGGAGAATCCCTACGGCAATCGCCCACTTGATCCCTTAGAACGGTATAGGCTCTACCTGGACGAGTCGGGCGATCACGTCTTTCGAGACTTCAGTCAGTTGGCCCACCGATTTCTATGCCTGATGGGGTGTTGGTTCAAGACCGAGTCGTATCTGTATTTCCAGCGAGAACTGGAAAATCTCAAAGGAACTCATCTTCCTCATCATCCCGATGAACCAGTGGTGCTGCATCGAGAGGACATGCTCAACGCACGGGGAGCGTTCAAGGACCTTCGTGACACAACCAGACGACCTGCTTGCTTGTATCGAGAAAGCTAATTTTCGAGTAGTTGCCGTCCTGATTGATAAGCAGGCTCTACTACAGGCCTATGGTGAGAGTGCAGCGCATCCCTATCACCTGGCGTTGGGATTCATGTTACAACGGTACGCCGGCTACCTGAATCACAGTGGGCGGGCTGGCGACGTCATGGCAGAATCTCGTGGAAGGGCTGAGGACAGACTATTGGCAGATTCGTATGAACACGTTTTCAAGCAGGGGGTGTGGATGACAAATGCTCAGGTGTTCCAGGCAGCACTCACCTCTAGCCAACTCAAGCTAAAGGCCAAATCTGCAAACGTGGCTGGTCTGCAATTAGCGGATCTGCTGGGCCACCCCGTCAAACAATGGGCACTGAGGCGATATGATTACAGCACCAACGAGCTGGCGCCGTTTGCCAGGCGCATAATGGCTATTGTGGAGCCCAAGTTCAATCGGCATTTGTATGACGGTCGACTGGATGGCTACGGTGTCGTCATCTATCCCAACAAATAAAAGAGCCTCACTAAGAGGCTCTTCTACGCTCGCCCCTGCGGGCGATCCAACTCCGTTAAGACGGATTGATTCTATTATAACCGAAACAGGGGCGAATTTCAAGTCTTGATACGTGAATGAACGCTATGAGAAAGGACAAGCATGCGAGCAACTGACATCATCATAAGCAAGCGCGACGGGCATGAGCTGAGCGCAGAGGAGCTGCAATTCTTCATCCAGGGCTATACGGCTGGCGACATCCCCGATTACCAGGCCGCTGCGTGGGCCATGGCGGTCTACTGGCGCGGGATGACCCCGCGCGAAACGGCCTGGCTGACTCAGGCCATGGCCTTCTCCGGCCAAACGCTCGACATTCACGACGTGGCGCTGCGTTGTGGTGGACAAGCACTCCTCCGGCGGTGTGGGCGACAAGACGAGCCTGGTGGTCGGCCCGCTCGTCGCCAGCCTGGGTGTGCCGGTCGGCAAGATGTCCGGCCGCGGCCTGTCCTTTTCCGGCGGCACCCTCGATAAGTTGGAGTCCATCCCAGGCTGGCGCGCCGGCCTGACGCTGGATGCCTTCAGCGCCAACTCGCCGACATTGGCATGGTCATCGCCGGGCAGACGCACGACCTGGCCCCCGCGGATGGCAGAAGCTCGCGCTGCGTGATGTGACCGGCACGGTGCCCGCGCTGCCCCTCATCGCCAGTTCTATTATGTCAAAAGATTGCCAGCGGCGCGATGCCATCGTGCTCGATGTCGAGACCGGCAGCGGCGCGGTTCATGAAGACGCTGGCCGACGCCGAGGCGCTGGCCTCCCTCATGGTGCAGATCGGCCAGGAACTGGGACGCCACATGAGCGCAGTCATCAGCGACATGAGTCAGCCATTGGGCACGCGCCGTGGGGAATGCGCTGGAGGTCAAAGAAGCGCCACCCTGCACGGCGCGGGCCGGCCGATTTTACCGACCTGGTGCTGACGGTGTCCGCGGAGATGGTGCGCCTGGCTGATGGGGATATGGACGAGAAGCGGGCGGCGAACGCGCGCCGCCTGGAAGCCGCGCTGCAGTGGCGTAGCCTGGCAGAAATTCCGTGAGTTTGTTAGCGCACAAGGGGGTGAGTAGCCACAGTGGATGATCCGTCGCGCCTGGCGCAGCGGCGATCGGGGCTCCCTGCATGTCGCCGACCGCGGGCTACGTCGCAGCCATCAACACGGTAGAGGTGGGTCTGACGGTGGTTGACCTGGGCGGCGGACGCGCCAAGAAGGGCGATTCCATTGACCCGGCCGTGGGCCTGATCTTCGCCGCGCGCCTGGGCGATTGGGTGGAGGCCGGGCAGCCGCTGGCCCTGGTTCATGCGCAGACGAGAGCGGCGCTAACCGCGGCACAGGAACGCCTGGTTGCCGCTATTCACATCCAGGCTGAGCCAGTCTCCGCACCGCCGCTGGTTCACAAGATCATCCGCGGTTGATGCCGACCCGCGATTGGCGCGGGCTGCGCACGCACGATGATCCACGGCCTCCCGCGTCTGGAGTGGTTTCGGGGTTCGCTGCCGACGATGCGCTGGGCCAGGCTGGTAGGCCCGGGTTCCCTGGTGTTTCGACGCGTAATCCAGCATGGCCTGGTTGGCGACGGTCGCTTCAGGAAAGCGAATGCTTTTCTGAATGACAATGTCGAAGATCTGCTCGCCAAACACCGCGCGCATTTCCTCAACCACCTCACGCGCGTGAATCGTGCCCGTTGCATACATCGTTGGCAGGATACCCAGAATGCGCAATTCGGGATTCAGCCGCGCCTTGATCTTGTCAATCGTGCTCAGCAGCAGCCGAATACCACGCATCGCGAAGTACTCGCACTGCAACGGAATCAACACCTCTTGACTGGCGCACAACGAGTTGGCTGTCAGCAGCCCCAGGCTCGGCGGACAGTCAATCAGAATGAAATCGTACCACGATCCGGGCGGTTCCAAAATGCGGCGCAGAATCAACTCCCGCCGAATCTCTGCAACCAACTCAATCTCTGCGGACGCCAGATCAATGTTTGCCGGTATCAGGTCAATATAAGCCTGGTAAGGGGCGAATCACCCGACTGATCGGCATCTCCGGCGTCAGCAAGGCATTGTATCGTCATGTCCAGGCTGTCAGGTTCCAGCCCCAGCCCTGCGGCCAGTGACCCTGTGGATCCGATCAATCAACAGCACCTTTTTCTTCAGGCGCCCAGTGCAACGCCCAGGTTGATGACCGTGGTCGTCTTACCTGGACCCCGCCTTTCTGGTTGGCAATCGCAATTGTTCGAGCCATACGTTCTCTCCGATTTGATTCTTGATTACCGAGCCACTGCACCAAGCAATACCCTTCACGCACGCGTCCAGAGGCGGCAGTTGCTCGACCACATCAGCCGAGTTGGGCATAATCGGCCGCTCCCCGGCTGCGCGGCGCGTATAAAATCGTCTTACCCTTACCGGGCGCCTCCGAGAGCGAGGCAAGTCACGCATCGGGTGCGTGACCTTGTCGCCAAAATCAGCCTTCCCAGCGCAGTCATGACCTCCGACTGGCGCGGCGGCGAGCATCGAAAAAGTAGGAACGATGAGGCGAATGGCCGCTGCGCCGAGCAGGCGACTGATAGTGCGCAGATAGGTCGAAACTGCCGCGCTGGCCAGCGCCAACATCTCCATCGAGACCGAATGATTACCTCGTCCACGTACGCCACGGCGTTGATGTGGTCATCAGCGAGGCAGAGGGCGCACAATCCAAAATGTGATAGTCGTAGGCGGTCAGTTCGCTGAACAGCTCGTTGAAAATCTCCTCGCGCCACCTCAAGCACCATGCGCTGCTGCGCCTTGAACAGGCTGAGATCGCTTGGAATCAGGTCAAGGTTCAGTCGCGCAGACAACACGCACTCGGCGGCCGTCACCTTGCGCATGAGAACATCTGCCAACGACTTTTTCACGTCCATGATGCCCAGGCCAGGGAGACATTGGCCTGCGTGTCGGTGTCAATCAGCAGCACCCGCTGCCGCGCTGCGCCAGCGCAGCTCCCCAAATTGACACAGGTCGTTGTCTTGCCGATACCGCCCTTTAGTCCCAGAATGGCAATTTTACGCATACGATTTCCTGTAAACTACGCCCCAGGCACAATCTCCTGATAGACCGCCAGGGTTGACCCGGCGATCACATCCCAGGAGTAAATCTCCCGCACCATGCGGTGCGCGTCGTCAGCATTACACGGGCAGTTTCTGGTTCACGCAGCACCTTGCTGATGCCCTGGCCAGCGAGCCGGCATCGTCAGGAAAGACAGTGACTGCGGTCTTGTCATGTTCCAACCCGACCAGCCCGCCCACTCGTCACCACCAGTGGAGTGTGCGCCGCCATCGCCTCCAGCCCACCACGCCGAATGGCTCATACAGCGAAGGAAAGACCGCCACATCCGCGAAGCTAAAACAGGTGCCTACCGCTTCATCAATCGCTCGACAAAACCAGGAAAGTACACCTTGTGGCTGATTTGCAATGCCGCCACCCGTTGTTGCAGCGCGTCTCCCGCAGCGGCCCGCGTCCGGACAATGACAAACCGGGCCTCTGGAAACGCATTCAGGATGAACGGGATCGCCTCCACCAAGACCCGCACACCCTTTTTCATGCACCAGGCGGCCGATGTGAAAAAACGCGATCGGCTCTCAGGCAGAGCGTAACGCTGACGCTCCAGACGATGACTGGCGTCGTTGCTCATCAAAAGGTGTTGTGTTCACGCCATTCGGAATTGACACGAACCTTGTCAGGATTTACGCCAAAAAAGGACTGCACCTCTGTTGCGCATGTAATTGCTGACGGTGATCAGGCGGGGTCGCCGTCTGCGTCAGCCCCAGCTCTGCATCGATGCTCTGCGATAGGGTGCTCGACAGCCAACCGCGGTTGCGACCACGCTCGGTGGCAGCATGAAATGTCACGATCAGCGGCACATTATAGGTACATGATGCACCGCCGAGGCCGCAAAACTGACCAGTAATCGTGCGGGATCAGATCGAATCTCCTTCTGCCAAATCCGGCTCGATGAACTGCTCCAGGCTCTTGTTCACGTGCAAGACGTTTTCGAAGAAAGTCGCGGGTTCTCGCCTCCCGCGGCAGCCGATCACGGGTCAGCAGTAAGTATTCCGCGATGAACGATCAAATTCCCATGCGCTTCATACGCTTCACCCCCTCGCCAGCGGGCGTCACCACGTGAATGACCATGTCTGGATGCCTAGCAGGCGGGCAAAAGCAACTCCGAGACATGTCGGCCGGGCCCCCCTTGCAGATGCATGTCGGCGGATACTCCCATGAGATCACCAATACACGCATGCTCAATTACACCTCCCATCTCCCCTACAAACACTCATCATTGAGCAAACTGACGCCGCGACCTGACGGCCAATAGATCGCTTCCCCCTGCAGAGGGGCGACCTTCTCGGAACTCCAGGAGGTCCACCCCACGGTACAACACGGGCAGGCGCCGCTTCCCAGGAGCGCTGGGCGCTAAAGCGAATTATCCCTGAGACGCCTTGACGGACGATGCTGCCCAGGTGGCTAGGCATCAACCCGCTGCGGCTGTGCGCTGGCCTCGATGGCAGCGCGAACAGCACGGCGCGGCCAGCGTCGTGCGCCAGGGCAGCGTAGGCCGGGGCGGCGCCTGTAGCCGTTTGATGAGCCCCAACGCGAAAATCAACCGCTTGTCCGTCGCAGGCAGGCCGCGTCAACGGTGTGTCAACAGCAGGCCGTTCGCAGCGTCGCCGGTGCGGGCCGTGACCAGGGGTTCTCCCGCGGACGGCCCCGCGGGACAGTTCGTCACAGTACCACACCCAGGTGAAATTGTCAACTGACGGGCCACGTCTTCGACATCGCCCGTCAAGACGATCACGGTCGGGCCGCGGGGTCCGGCGTAGGAGCAGGATCGTCAGGCGAGAGCACGACCAGGCAACAGCGCCGCGCCCTGTCCCAGACGAGCACCCGTCGGAAATCGCAGTCAGAGGCTGGCGCCAGCGTCATCCCTGCGAACAGCCGACGCGCTCGGCGCCGTGCCGCTGCGTCCGCGCCCGGCAAGGGGCAGGAATGATAAGCAGCCAGGCCGGCGGCTTGCAGCGCTGGCGTACTCGCCCGCGCCGTTTCCATCTGCCACGGCCCGATGATCAACAATCACCCTGGATCAGCCGCCAACGCAGCAACCTGACGCGCAGCAGCCATCGCGGGCACACCGTCATCATCTGCCGCCAGCTCGATGCCATAGCCCGCCACGCCGCTTGCCGTTTCAAGGCGTTGCACCGCCAACCTCACTGCGCCTAAAACC
>NZ_JADIZS010000056.1:0-5305 GCF_016704685.1 Candidatus Amarolinea dominans | reverse complement strand
CTGTAACCAACAAACTACACCCCAAGCATCGCAACCTGTTTTCTGCGGACGTTATTACCGTCACCGACCCGCGCCCCCCCCTGTGCGGACGGACGATGCCGCTGCTCGCGACTCTACGAAAGACCCGGTCAAACCTGGTTCGAGGTCGAACAGGCCCCTGGCATACGCCGCTAGCTCCCTGTGAGGCGTGACCGACCAGAGCAGCCTGGCGCAACCACAGCCTCGTGTCCCCTTGACTGGCATTCTGTGCGACAATTGCTGGCACACTACACGGCGATCATCGCCGGGCCAGAGGAGGACGGAGCAGATGGATGCCCAGATGAGGGGAGAGGACGGAATCAGGCCGGTGCCATCGAGTCCGATGGCGCCAAGCGCAGTGTGGGGAGGATGACGGAAGCGCAACAGGAACGCGCGGGTCGGATCGTGGCGCAGGTCTGCCGGGAGCGGCTGGACGAGGAGCGGTGCGATGAGCCAGCGTGAAGCGGTCCAGCAAAGTGAGCGAGAAGCACCTGGCGTGGATGGCTTACGTCTATATTCGGCAATCCACGCTCCAGCAAGTGGTACGCAACCCGGAGAGCCAGGTCAACCAACGGCAGATGAGGGGGCGGGCGATTGCGTTAGTGGTCGGCGGAGCGCATCGAAGTGATAGACGAAGATCAAGGGCGCTCAGGCAGCGACAGCGCAAATGTCGGAGCGGATTCCAACGACTGGTGACGGAAGTCAGCATGGGGCGGGTCGGCATCATCATCGGCTACGAAGTATGCGCTCTGCGCGGAACAACGGAGACTGGTATCATTTGCTTGACTTGGCGGCTGTATGCGACACGCTGATTGCCGACCACGACGGCGTCTACCATCCGCGGCAATTCAACGACCGGCTCTTGTTGGGACTGAAGGGGACAATGAGTGAGGCAGAACTCCACATTCTGGAAGTTCAACGGTTGGAAGAGGGCGGCTTAGGCAAGTGGAACGGGGAGCGTACCGCCAGGTGTTGCCGACGGGACTGGGACGGGCCGCCGACGGGCGGGGTGGAGAAAGACCCGGACGAGCGGGGTGCGGAGCATCGAGTTGGTGCTGGCAAAATTCGCCGAATTGGGGAGTTGCGGGCAGGTGTTGCACTACCTGCGGCGCAGAACTGCTGTTACCGCGCCGCCAGCCGCATGGAGCAGTGCGCGGAGAGATCGTGGAAGCCACCAACAGACACGGCGATCTACGAGATCGTGCGCAATCCGGCCTATGCGGGTGCGTTTGTATGGGCGAAGGCGCCACAGCCGGGACAGCCGCCAGCCGTGCGGGGGCGTCGGCCGCAAGAGGAATGGATCGCCATTGTGTGCGACGTCTACCCGGCCTACATTACGTGGGCGCAGTACGGAGCGAACCAGGCGCAGTTGGTCCGGAATGGACAGCGCACCGGCGGTGCAGATCTACGCCGTGGGCGCAACACGGGAAGGAGCCTGGTTTGCTGCAAGGACTGGCGGTGTGCGGACACTGCGGCTACCATCGTCGGGTGATGTACAAAGAAGGTTATCACCACTACCCGTGCCAGAACATGCGGCGCCGGTACGGCGTGGCGGCCTGTCCCACGATTCACGGGCCCAGGGTGGACGCGGCGGTCACACAAGCCTTCTTTGCGGCCCTGCGCCCGGCCAACCTCGACGTACTGGCAGAGGTATTAGCGGCACAGCGCACGGAACAGGAACAACTGACGGCGCAATGGGCCGCACAGGTCAAGCAAGCCGAGTACGAAGCGCAGCGGCGCAGCGGCAGTACAGCCAGGTCGAGCCGGAGAACCGACTGGTGGCGGGCGAACTGGAGCGGCGCGCTGGGAGGAAAAGCTGCGCCAGTTACGCAACGTCGAGGAAACGGCGCAGCGCTGGCGTGAACGCAACCGTGGTGCGCCGCAGGAGATCACGCCCGAGCTGCGTGAGCAATTTGCCCACCTCTCGGCGCACCTGCCCGCAGTATGGGAAGGTTGCACACCTGCACAGCGCAAAACCCTGCTGCGCAGCCTGGTCGAGCGCGTGATCCTGAGACGAGACATAGCCGACTGCGTGCATGTGCGCATCGTGTGGCTCTCCGGCCACTACACTGACTTGGAAGTGCAGACACCGGTCAGCGTGCAAACGGCCGTCAACGGCTATGCGGCGATGGTTGAACGAGTGGGCGCATTGCATGCGCAGGGCCTGGACGACACCCAGATTGCGGCGCAACTGAGTCGGGAGGGCTTCCACTCAGCACGGCGCAGCGATGTGGCGGAGGATGCCGTGACGACGATTCGGCATGCATACAGGTGGCTCGACCGAACCGGTCCTCGACCGGTCGTGCGCGAGGGATATCATACCGTCCCCGCACTGGCGCAACGCCTGGGCGTCAGGCCCCAGTGGGTCTACCGCCGACTGCATACCGGTCAGATCGAAGCCGAATACGTGACCCGCGACCCACAGACACAGCAGTACTGGATTCAGGATGATCCAGCATTGATATCGCGCCTGCAGATCCAGGCGTGATACTAATTGCAAGGTTAGGAGGGCATTGTGATGATACGATCGTCCCACAGCCGGGAAATCCGCAAAATCTCAATAGATACTCCTATGTCGGGAACCGACCACTGACGTCAGCATAATGCACCTCAAGTGAGTGTGGGATTGGGGATGGGTTGGGGTGGCCGCTGGATGTACCAGCGCCAGACGTGATTGTGCCAGATGCGATAGGTGAGCAGGGAACCCGCTTGCACCTGCTGGCGAATCTGCTCAGGACTGAGGCCCAGGGCGGACGGTGCGTCGGCCCTCGAGGATCAAATCCGGGGTCAGGGGTGCGGCGCCGCTGTAGCGGTGGTGATCCGCCTCTGTCAGGCGCACCCAGAGCGGGGCATGGGGTTGACGCTGTTCACCCACCAGTCGGCCGCGGCGATACCAGTCGCAGATCATGCCCGGCGAGACGTTGAGTTGTTGCGCCGCCTCGGTTGCCGAGAGCAACCCATCTCCGCGCGGGCCGGGTTGCCTGGCGGAGGGCCGCACGCGGTGGGGATGCGATATTTGATGCGTGCCTGACGCACGTTTTCCTTTGTCCAGGCGTGATGCGTCGCCGTCTGCCGCTTCGGCGTTCAGGATTTCGGCGATCCGATAGTCCGGCTCCGTTGCGGCAAGCTCCCGTAGCCGAGCCAGCACCGGTTGGGGCGTGCGACAGCCGGGACGCGGGCGTACTGTCACCCGGTGGCGGCGCCGGTCTGCCACAGCACCTGGATGCGGGTAAAGCCAACCTGACTGAAGCTGTCGAGGGTCACGGTTTTGATCAAGCAGCGCAGCAGGCGTTTGCGGTCGGCGTTCGTTGTGGTCGGCGCATGCCAGAGGGCAGGCAGATCTGCGGCCAGACGGCGGATTTGTGCCTGTTCTGCGCTGCTGAGTGGCAGAGGCGCTGTGGCTTGCAGTTCGGTCCAGGCCCGCTCGACCATTCGAACAGCGACGAGTTGTTCTTCCCACCGTCGTTCCAACTCGGCGGCGACCAGGCGGTTGTCTGGGTCCACCTGTTCGTAGCGCCGACGGGCGAGGGTGGCCTCGTAGCGGGCGTGTTCCAGGCGCTCCAGCCAATGGCGCTGTAACTGCTGACGTTCAGCCTCGGCCTGTTGGCTGGCGACCAATGCCAATTCGAGTTGAGCCGGTTGCACGGCGGCTAACAGAAGCTCGCTAACGGCGACATCCACGTGCGCCACGCCGAAGCGCTGGCAGCGGGGCTGGGCCAGGGCTTGGCTGAGCGCCTCGCAGACGTAGATAGGCTTGTTGCGGTAACGCGGGTGCCGCAGCGAGCGCACAAGACGATGCCTTGCAGCAAGGCCGACCCTTCCCGCGCCGGTCCGGCGGCAGCCATGGGCGCCAACTGACGATTTTCGGCCAGTTGTTTTTGGTTCTCCTGGTACTCAGCCCAGGTGATGTAGCCCTCGTGGGCGTCGGGTTTGAGCACAATCCATTTTTCCTGCGGCAATCGCTGCCGGCGCACTTTGCCCTGACTGCCCGGCAGGTGTTGACCCTGCGTACGACCATAGGCATAGACGCCAGCATAGATGGGACGTTTCAATATCTGATAGATGGTGGTGAAATCGGCCGGCCGCCACGCCACCAGGCGCCCCCCTAACCCATCAGATGTCAGGTACGGCAGGGTCAGTTGGTGGTCGCGGCAGTAGTGCAGGATACGGTGCGCACTGCCCAATTGGCGAAAGAGCGCAAAGACCAGGCGGATGGCGTCCTGCACCTGGCGGTCGGCGGTCAGCACGACTCCGGCCATCTGCAAGCCGATCATACCCCCACCGGCAGACGTAAGGCAAGTTCGCCGCGCCTGGCCTTGTTGAAGAGGGCGGCAGTCAGGTGGGTGCGCATGTTGTACCACTGGGCTTCGGGCAAAGGTGCCCTTGAGGCCGAGCAGCAGACGGTCATCGAACAGGCGCGGGTCGTAGATTCCGGCGGAATCGGAGATCAGGGTGGCGCAGAGAGAGGCCAGATCGAGAAGCCTATACCAGTCAGCGCAGTTGCGGGCCAGGCGCGAGACATCGGTGACCAAAATGATGCCAACCTGGGCGAGGCCAACGGCGCTAACCAACGTCTGAAAGCCGGTGCGCTCGGCGCTGGAGATGCCGGATTTGCCCAGGTCATCGTCAATGATCTGCACCTGCTCTGCGGGCCAACCGAGGCTGACGGCGTTGAGCGAGCTGGTATTGCAGGTCCTGGCTCTCCAAGTGCTCTTTGACCTGACCGGGAGTGGACTGGCGAATGTAGACCACGGCTTGACGAGCCAGATGGCCGGGTTGAATCTTAGTCGGGCTGGTCATGGCTGGCCTCCATCTGCTTGACCTTGACAAGGATCTGTGCCAGAATCAGCACAGCCTGCTTCTGCCGGCAATGAGGCAGACTCAGCCAGACATCCTGACTCCTGATAGAGGGAGGAGGAGGTTGTTGGGGTGAGGTGGACTGCGGGGCTAGTGAGTGTGACTGGGACATGGTGCGTTTCCTCCTTACGAGAGAGTTCGCACACCATGATAGCCAGTTGGCGCAGAATTGTCACGTGTACGGGAGGGAGGTCGGCCGAGATTATCGGCGAAAAATTCACGCTGTCCTCAACCGCACGACACCAGGCTTGTGGCACAAGCTGCCGGGCGCCTGCGTCCGTCTCGATGAGCCAGCATGGTTCATCCGCATGCGGACGCCGACCGTTTCGCAGCACTTTGACGATCTGTCCTAGCAAGGGGTGATGTGGCTGCACGATCCGACATGCCGCAGATCTGTAACCGCTTCGGGGGTAGTATGTTGATGTAACTC
>NZ_JADIZS010000055.1:0-6304 GCF_016704685.1 Candidatus Amarolinea dominans | reverse complement strand
GATCGGCGCGCCAGCGCCTCAGGCCAGCCTCGAAAAAACGCGGCGCGTCGTGGATTGACCCCTGCGCCAGGCGTCGCCAGACCTGCGCGATCAACTGCTGGACGGCCGCACGCGCCGGTGTACTGCCGGCCGCATCCTCCGCCCACATCTGCAGGATGTCGAGCACCACGCGGTATTGCCGTTGATCCTGCTGCCAGATGTCGCACCAGCCCAAAAACGCCTGCGTCACGCTGTCCACCAACAGACCTGCTCTCTCGCCCGCCAGCGCCAGGCGCACCATCTCATGATACGGGCCGCCCGTGGCAGGCTGGCGTTCGGCTTGCGCCAGGTCATTGCAAACGTCCATCACCTGCGCCCAGACCAGCGCCGCGGTCAGGCGCAGCGTGCTGGGCAGTTGCGGCTCATGCATCCACGCGGTCAGTAACGCAACACCGGCCGCACATGCCCCCGGCAGGCTGAGCACCACCAGCGTAAAGCTGGAAGGTTGGCAGCACCTGGCCCACCGCCTGGCGGTCGTTGACCAGGTGAAAGGCCAGGCCCAGGCGCTTCATCTCCGCCAGCGCCAGGGCAATGCGCTGCTGGCCGATAATTTTGAGCGCAGCCGCCACAGTCCATTGCCGCTTCCAACGATCGCCGCCGCGGGCCGCGTCTCCACCCAGGTGTGCAGCAATGGCAGCGCCTCAGCGCTCGCCCCCTTCCGCCAGCACGGCATCCAGGGTATAGCCCACCGTCGCGCGCACGAACGGCATCGCTGTCACGCCAGCGTTCGAGCAGCGGCTGCAGCAGGCGGCCAAAGTCCAGCGTGCCGATCGCACCAAGCGCGCGCCGCCGCGATGCCACCTCCAGATTGCCCTCCTTGACCAGCGTCTCCAGCAGCGGCGCCAGGCCCAGCAACAGGGCGTGATGGTTTTCCCGCAAAGCCCACATGGCGCTCTGCAGCTCGGCGTCCTCGAAACGCACGCGGCGCACCTGCGCCACGCCCGTTTCCAGGCGCTCCTCCACCGTCACCACCTCGCCATGCACGGCCAGCAGCAGGTCCGCATCGTTGTCGGCAAACAGGCTGGGCAGAGGCGCCGGCGCGGCGCCGGCGGTTGCGGCGGCTGTCTGCCGCCGGCGGCGGTCGGCGGTTTTCCTGCAGCGCCCGGCCATGCGCGAGCAGTCGTACAGCCGCCAGAAATCGGTCAGGCGGGCGTCGTGAAACAGGCAGAGGGTGACGGCCAGCCAGCGCAGGCGATCATCGGTCAGCCCTTTGAACAGGCTGCGCGCCTCGGCGCGCACATCGAGCGCGGTCGCGGCCAGGCGCTCGGCCAGGCGCCAGTTCGCCTCCACATCGTCCGGCCGGCACTGCTCGGCCAGGCTGCTTGCATAGAACTGGGCGAATTTGGCGCGCCGCGGCAGGCGCAAGCGCTGCGCCAGCCATTCCACCCGCTCCCGCAGGCCCGCGGTCAACTGCTGCCAGGTCTCATCCCCGGCCGCCCAGGTGACATGGCGCTCCAGCACCTGGCCCGGCGGCGGCGCGCCGATTTCCACCAGGGCGAGCGCGTAGATGCGCGGCGCGGGGCCATGCCGGGCCTGTTGATCGCGCAACTGCAGGGCCAGCGCCAGCGCGGCGGTGTAACAGCCGCTGCCCGGCGCGGCTGTCAGCACCAGCAGGCGCCGGCTCAGCGCCGCGCGGGCTGCGTCCAGGCCGGGCGGCGCCGCGAACACCCGCAGCACCATCTCCTGCTCATCCGCGCCCACCTCGAACTCGCTCAGAGCAAGCCTGGTTTCGGCCGCCAGTGCGCCGCCGCTCAGCGCCAGGCGTTCAGTCTCATCGGCTGCGCCCGCCTCCTGCCCGCTGACGCGCATCAGATCGGCCAGCTTTTGCGGCGCAATGCTGATCGTGATGTTGTTCACGGTCTGCGATTCGTCATGCACGCGCACCACGCCCGCGTCGCCGCCCACGTGAACGCCGCCCCCTGACGGCGCGGACGGCGACGCGTTCAGCGCGGTCTGGCATTTGGCGCAAAAGAGGGCATCATCCGGATTTTCATACTGACAGGCAGAGCAAGATCGCATCAGGAACTCCTTTCAGAGACAAAGGATGAAAGAAAAAAACCAGTTCTTTGATCCCCTGGTTTCCCCCGTCTGACGATTTGGTTGTGCGTTGGCACGGGGAATGATTAGCGCGGGGGTGTGGCTGCTCAGGCTGCCAGGGAGTCGGACAGGACTGGATTGACAGGAGATTTGGCTCTCTGTGCCGATTATTATGCCCACCACGGGGCAAAAATCCTGTTCATCCTGTCAATCCTGTCCAAGCTGGCGCGCGCAGTGAGCAGGAATGCGGTGGTTACGATTCAGGCCAGCGGCGCCGCGCCTGACCCATGCCGATGGTGGTTTGCGTGCCCACGCCGCTGAAGAGGGCAAAATCGGCCAGCACATTGAGCGCCACCAGCCAGTAGCGATCCCTGCGCACGGCCGTGTACTGGGCCATGCCTTCCGCGCCGATGTAAAGACCGCTGTTCTTGGTCTGCACCGGCCGTGTGCAGATCGAAGCGGCTGAGCGCGACGTTTTCTTCCACGAACTGGCGCAGTCGGACGCCAGCGGGATCGGGCTGTAGGCGTTCCAGCGATCCACCAGGCTGCCAAAGACCAGGTAGGGCAGCGGCGCCGGCATGGTCAGCCCCTTGACGAAAAGGCCGTCGGGCTGCCGAACTCCAGCTGCACCTGGGCCGACGCCTCGTCCGCCCTATGCACATAGGTGCTGAGCAGTTCCTGGTAAGTGGCTTGCCCGGTCCAGCTGTGCTGGCGTTCGTCGCACACCACCCCCGTCACCTGGAAGACCTCGCCGTCCAGTTCCCAGGTTGCGGGCGGCTGCTCCAGCAGACCGCAGGCCAGCGCCTGGCTGATGCGCGCCTCCAGCCCGGTGATGCGCACCTGCACCTCTTCGCCGGCGCGGATCAGCGACTGTCCTCCGCGCGGCAGATGGCCGAGCAGCGACGAACAGGTCAGCGGCTTGGGACCTTCGCCGGCGTGCGCCACATCCCCCAGCCCTGGCGTCACCTCCTCCAGCCGGCGCAGCGTCGCCGCATAATTCGCCCGCCCCAGGTGCGGCGGCAGGGCGAGGTTGCGATCCGTGGTTAGTTTGAGAATGATAGCAATCAGCATATAGTTTTCCTTTTGGTGCATACGCGAAAGCAGCCTACGAAAAACCTAAGCGATTTTCACCGCCACTACAGTGTCGCCGGCACACCCACCTTCGACTTTGGAGGGTTCTTGTCGAGATCAATGACGAATCGGCGCTCCTTGCGATCAATCAGGAGCAACCCGGGTTGCTTGGCAACCTCGATGATGTCGCAATGAAGCGTATCATACGGGCTAACCAGGCCCTTCAAGAAGACAGATAGTTCTGCTGCCTCTGCAAGCACTTCCTTGGCTTTGCCGGCCGACACCGCACGCTGCACGACGTCCTCACCGTTGCGCCGAACGGTGGCACACCATCGGCCGTAGCGCCATTCGTCCCAGACGCGTCGCAGAGACTGGGCTATGAAGACACCGACAACGACAACGATGACCTCGGTGACAAGGTTGATGATGACCCCACTGGTAAGTTCAGGCCACGCTGGCATAAATCCCTCCATTCAAATCAAGTGATTGTAGCTACCCACGAATTGACACGACTTGCCGAAAACGACAGACGTCGCTGTCTTGTTCCATTTAGTTCCAAATGCACGGCGCATTTCCGCACGGGTAACCATTGACATACTACCACTTCTGTGCTATATTAGCGCTGCAAACAAACCGGGCAACCGGTTTTTCCCGTCCCGCAAAGAGTCGCCGGATGGCGGCCTGCCTGAACAAGCATCAGGCTAGCGGGGCGGGTTTTTGTTTTGTCCGTACTCCCACAATAACACTCTCTCCCAGATCGGTCCATACCAGCTGCGATCTCCCGTCCTGAGGCTCCGCAACATAGCGCCCGCTACCATGTCAGCCACCTGGAGTGCATTCTCACTTCGCGAACGCTTAGTTGCGATTCGCGCGAATCTACCTGGTTGGCCGCTGAACCTTAATAGTTTTCTGAGCAATCGGACAGTCTCTTCGGCGCCGTTGAACTGATCCAGAATCAGATTCGTCTGACTCAACTCATCTGCTGAGATGCGTTGGATCAGGTCATTGAGAACAAAAGCAAAGAAGCCTAATTTGCCCACACCATGAAATTGCGAAGGCAATTTGCTCTTATTGACTGCCAGGGCTCTGACTTCGAAATTAAGAAACTGTAGTCCGTCAAGAAAGGCTCGGCGGTGGGTGTTCGATGAGTTGTGAAATCTGAACTCAGCCAGATTAGTCATTCCCAGCTTGATTCGCATCTCGTCCACATAATCCCGTAGCGACTGAAGATCATCCACCAGCAGAATCGAGTACACAAAGAAGGTGGTTGAGCCTCGCTCGAATCTGAAGCCTGCATCACCTGCTTCGTCTCCCAGGGCATAACGATAGGGTTGATTTCGCGTCTGGTCTCTGCTCCTCAACGCCGTCTCCGCGCCCCTTCACGCACCTCCTGCAAATTGATGATCTCCGCCACCTCGAAGCGGGGCGGTGTGCTGCCCGCCACCGGCCGCAGGCGCACGATGGCCGGAAAATAGCCCATGCGGCCGTGCAGCTCGGCCAGCAGCACCGCGGTGATGAAGTTCAGCGCGGGCAGCACAATCAGCAGCGGCGTCGTCTGCCAGGCCTCGGAGGTCAACGGCGTCTGGGCCAACATGGCCTGCACCTGGGGAACGAACGGCTGCTCTGTATCGAACTGCGCCGGCGCCGCAATCACCCGCTCGACGGCCGCGCCGGTCAGCGCCTCGATTTGGGCGAGCTGGGCCGGGGTGAGGGGTGGGAGAAGTTGAGTAATAGTGTCATGGTTGGTGCGTCCTTGTCCAGGCGTCGAAGCTGGGCCTTGAGGCGTGCCCAGGATGGCGTAGGCACGTGATTGTCGTCATTTTTCGTAACTGCTCAGCCAGGCAGTGAGAATGATCTCGATAGCCGGGGTGCCCCCAATCCTGGGGGAGCGATCTTTTCCCATTGGGGGCAGGGGGCCGCCTGAGCAGTTACCCCGGTAGCCAGTAAACCTGGTTGCGCATTTCGTCCGCCGTCACGCGGTTCAGCAGGTGTAGCAGGCGGCGGATCGTCTCGCCCGGCGGTAACTGCTCGCAAACGATGATCCCCCAGTGGATGCGGCCGGTCGCCAGCCAGGCCCGGTGCAGCAGGAGAAAATCAACCGTATTGAAGGTGAAAAGGGCGCTCTGTTGATCGGCCGCCAACGCCAGTTGTTCAGCATCGGTCAGACCCCACGCCCCGGTTTCATGCACGCTCACCGCATCGAAATACCGCAGCCGCAAAGCCGCAGCCACACCCTTGTGTACATCTTCATCAAGGTACAGGCGTGCAAACAGCGTTGGCTCCTCAGGCATCCTGCGCCTGCCCAACGCTCAGAACGCGACCGTCCGCCGCGACCTGCAGGCCATACTGCTGACTGAGAGGGACCAGTTGATCCTCTGCGATCTCCTGTTCGATCTCCGCCTGGTGGTCATGGTAAAAGCTGAGCGCCTCGTAGACCTGGGCTGGCGTCAGGTGCGGCAGGCCGGTCAGGATGTCATCCGCGCTGAGTCCCAGCTTGTGATAGCCAACGATCGCCTTGACCGGTGTGCGGGTACCTTGAATGATCGGCCGACCGCCGCAGACTCCCGGCACACGGGTGATATGCCGGTATTCAGCCAGGTCGGATGAATCTGCGGCTGCTTCCATTGCCGGGGTGGCCGGGGTGGCCGGGGTGGCCGGGGTGCGTGCGCGTTGGCGTTCAGCCTCGATCAACTTCTGATAGCGTGTGTACTCGACAATCGCCACGCGCGGGGTGCCATAGCGTTCCACGATCACATCATCGGCCATCATGGCCCGATCCACGGCCTGACCGAAGTTCTGCTGTACCTGGCTGGAATTGAGAATGATGGTCATACGGCTTCTCCTGAGGCGTATCTTATCTAAGTTATCTAACTTAGATAAGTATAGTCTCCGCGGACTGGGTTGTCAAGACGTATCTGCAAGGGGCGCATCTCAGAATGGGGGGACCGGGCGATTGCAGGTCGCCCGATTTTATATTAGCTCGTCGTCGTCTGGCGGCAGGTAGCTCAGGTAGATATTGATCAGCTCATCGTGCAGACCCCAACCGAGATCCGCCGCATCGCGAACAAGCTGCGCAAAGCGTGGGCGCAAACCTTCCGTCGTCGCCGGGTCACCGAGATTGGCAGTCCGCTCTGCTGCTCCCAGATAGACCGACGCC
>NZ_JADIZS010000054.1:0-29992 GCF_016704685.1 Candidatus Amarolinea dominans | reverse complement strand
AAGGCTTGCATCTTCCACAAGCCGTCCAACTCGCCACCCAGGAGACCCCACCATGCCCTTGATCGAAGATGACGACAGCCCAGCCTCGACACCGGCCGGTTGACCTTGCGGCGACGCTGGAGAAAGCTGCGGGGCGAGTAACAGCAGACCAATTCGAGTTGTCCAGGTGGCTTGCTTATCGTGCATATTTGCAGTACAATTGCAAATATGCACGGAGGATAGCCTATGACTGAGCATTACATCCCCAGAAGCCTGGAGCCGGTGCTGGCCCGGGCGCTGCGTGAGTTTCCGGTGGTCGTGCTCATCGGCCCGCGGCAGTCGGGCAAGACGACCCTGCTGCAGCACACGATCGGGGCGCGCATCCCGGTCATCTCGCTGGAGCCGCCGGATGTGCGCGCCGCCGCGCTGGGCGATCCGCGCGGGTTTCTCGATTTCTACGGGACGCCCGTGGCCTACGATGAAGTCCAGTACGCGGCCGACCTGCTGCCCTACATCAAAGAGCGGGTGGACGCCCGCCGCGATCAGCCCGGCCAGTATATCCTGACCGGCTCTCAGAACCTGCTCCTGATGCAACAGGTGACGGAGAGCCTGGCCGGTCGCGCCGCGGTGCTCAAGCTGCTGCCGCTGACGCAGCGCGAGATCGCCGGTGAGCCGGATCGTCCGTTGCCCTGGGAGGTGGCGCGGCCGCTGACGCCGCCTGTCGCGCCGGCGGCCGTCGAGGTGTGGCCGCAGATCTTGCGCGGCTGCTACCCGGAGTTGGTCAAGAACCCGACGCGCGAAGCCCGTCTGTGGCAGGCCAGCTATGTGCAGACCTACCTGGAGCGGGACGTGCGCAACCTGCGCAATATCGGCGACCTGACCCTGTTTCAGACCTTCCTGCGCAGCCTGGCCGGCCGCAGCGCGGGATTGCTCAACCTGAGCGACCTGGCGCGGGATGTGGGCATCGCGGTCAACACGGCGCGGGATTGGCTGGCAATCCTGGAGGCATCGTTCCAGATTTTTCTCCTGCGGCCGTACCATGTCAACCTGGGCAAACGCCTGGTGAAGTCGCCGAAGGTCTACTTCACGGACACCGGGCTGCTCTGCTACCTGGTGGGGCTGCGCGAGGCCGAGCACGCGGCCAATGGGCCGATGGGCGGCGCGCTCCTGGAAAACTGGGTCGTGGCTGAGCTTTACAAGACCAGCCTGCATCGTGGGGAAGAGCCAACGATCTACTTTGGCGCACGGCTGCGGGCGCTGAAGTGGATGTGATTGTCGAGACGGCGGCGGCGCTGATCCCCGTCGAAATCAAAGCCTCGGCCACCGTCCGGCCCGCAATGACGCACGGCATCGCTGGCTTCCGCCGTGACTTCGGCGACCGCGCTGCGCCAGGCTACGTCATCCACCCTGGCCCGGCCCCGCTGCCGCTCGGTGGCGGCACGCTCGCCTGGCCATTGGCGGCGCTGTGATCGAGGGAATGTCAAGTTGTTGCAGTAACTTGCCATTCGGCATACTACTCGCATGGAATTCACGCACCTGTAGTCTGGCTGACTGTGCCAGCGTCGCTTGTGCGGATGACATCTCCGCACTATTCTGAACACACCAAAATCAGCCATCCACAAGGAGACCACCATGTCAGGCCCACAAACTCGCGGTAGTTGTGTATTCTGCGGTCGGGAATTCGCCCAGGGCGGGCTTCCGGCATCTGCCAACATGCCCCAAACGGCAGGAGGCTCAGGCGACAGCCGATGCCACCAAGCGCCAACGGCAGACCCTCTATCATCTCCCAGGCGCAGGATGCCTGGGGCGCGGCTATTTCCCTGCATCTGGAGATGCGCGGCAAAGCGACGCTGAAAGACCTGGACGAGTACCTGCGCGCCATCTGGCTGGAGTGCTGCGGGCATTGGCTCCTTCAAGATCGCAGGCGCCAGGTACGACAACACGGCCAGTCTCTGGGGCGAGAACGAAGGCCCCTTGATGAGCGCGGTGAAGGTGAGCAGCATCTTCAGCCAGGTCTGGAGCTGTCACAAAGTATGATTTCGGCACGACCTCGAAGCTGACCATCAAGGTCATTGCGGCGCGCGAGGCAAGCCGCTCACCGAGCATCCGATCTTCCTGATGGCGCAACAAGTTCGAGCAGCCGCCATGTAGCGTTTCGCACGCCCGCGACCTGGTTGTGCTTCGAATGCATGTATCACGAAGATCAGAAATGTGAATTGTGCGACGAGCACGCCCAGGAGCACGAACACGAGGAGATGGTGATGGCGCTGGTGAACTCGCCGCGCACGGGCATGTGCGGGTATGATGGGCCGGCCGAACCGCCGTACTGATGATCCGGCCAAAGGCGGCGTACTTCTTCTACTTTGCGATGACGCCTGTTGCCATTCCTGGCGCTCTACTATGCCCAGAACGGCATGTCGGCCTCGCAGATCGGGCTGCTCTCTGGCCTGCTCCCGCTGGTGACGCTGGTCAGCGCGCCGCTGTGGGGCGGCCTGGCCGATGCGACGCAGCGACACCGGCCGGTGTTGCTGCTGGCGATGGCGGGCAGCATCGTCGCGGTGGCGGCCCTGTCGCAGACGAGCGGGTTGCGCTGGCTCATCCCGTTGGTCATCCTGAATGCCTTCTTCTTGGCGCCGGTCATCCCGCTGGTTGACAACACCGTCTTGACCATGCTGGGTGACCGCAGGAGCCTTCGCACGCCGGCAGCGCATCGGCGGCGTTCGGGTGGGCCTGATGGCGCCGATGGGGCTGGTTGATTGACCGCGCGGCATGTCGGCCGCCTTCGGCGGCTACGCGCTGCTGATGCTCGGCTGCCTGGTCACGGTGGCGGGGCTGCCCGTCGAGCGCGCCAGCGGCCGCGGCTCCTATTGGCGCGGGGTGATGGCCCTGCTGCGCAACGGGCCGTGGGTGATCTTCCTCGCCAGCATCCTGATCGGCGGCCTGGCGCTCTCCATCGAGATGAGCTTCCTCTTCCTCTACATGGAGCGGCTCGGCGCCAGCAAGACGCTGATGGGGATCACGCTGGCGGTTTCGACGGTCAGCGAGCTACCGGTGTGGTTCTTCGCAGACCGGCTGATCGAGCGCCTGGGCACGCGCAAAGTGCTGGCGCTCTCGCTGCTGGCGTGCGCCGCGCAAGGTTTCGGCTACAGCCTGATGGTGAACCCGCTGTGTGCGCTGCCGATCCAACTGCTGCATGGCCTGCTGTTCTCCGCCAGTTGGGCCGCGGGTGTGGCGCTGTCGGGCGAAATCGCGCCAAAGGGAATGGGCGCGACCGCGCAGGGAGTGTTCGGCGCGGTTTCGTGGGGCGTACGCGCGATGCTGGGGTCAGGTGTTGGGTGGGCCGGCTGTTCGAGTGCTTCGCCCCGCGGCCGCCTCTGCTGGGGCGGCGTCACGGCGCTGGTGGGGGGATTGGGTTTTTGTGGGTGGCGAGCCGGCGCACAGAGGCTCGATAGGCTGATTCACGAGGAACGCGCCGAGAGCGGGCAGCCGCAACGATAATCAGGCTGGTTGCCCAGCCATCGAAGCTCGGCGGGGCCGTGTTACGTCGAGACCGCCTCCCTGGCTTGTCTCGTACTTCTGCCGCACATCCTCCAACCGCCGGGTGCGCCCTGCGGTCTTCTGTTGACGCGCCCGACGGATCGTTGCCAGAAAAGCCGGATGTCTGGCAATCAGATCGTCTGCCACATCATCTTCCAATAGGCTGCGAATCACGAGGACAGGCCGCTTCGCCTCGGTAATTAAGATTGGCTCAGCCACAGCCGCAAGGATCCGATCCTGTAATCGGGCATCGAGAGTGTCCAGTTCGATCGTTTTCATAGCATTTGCTCCAGCGTCTCAAGATACGCCAGCGACTCCTCTTTACTCATCACGCGCAGCACCGTGACTTCAGCCGTCACTTCATCAACATCGTAGAAAACCCGGTAATCCCCCACCCTTAGCCGATACGCGGGCGAGTCAAGCAGTTCTAAACGCTTGATACGTGATCGGCTCTTGCGAGTTGGTTCGAAGCGCAAGTGATCTTCCATGCCTTTAAGGATTTCCTCGCGATAAAAGGCGCGGATAACATCCAAGTCTGACTCCGGCTTCTTCGGTGATCTCGATCTCGTATCGCAACTCATTCCCTCGCTGGCATCTGGAGGCAATCTTTGACACCCCTATCTTACCCCCAGTCATGGCATTTGTCAACGCGATGTCTATGATGATTCACGACGGCGCGCCAGACGCCCCAGCGATGATGGTCAGCGCATGGTTAGCCCCATCGGGGCTTGCACCTCCCACGCCGATAATCGGCGCGTAGAAGACCATGCGCACCATGATGCCCATCACGGTTTGAACCTGCGTGGTATCGTTGGTGGCGCGGGTGATGAGCGAAGCGGTGGAAAAATGCTCGAATTCCGCGCCGGAGAAGCGCATCACCTTCTCGAACAGCACGCGCCGCAGGTTGCGCGCCAGCCCGGCGGTAATTTGCGAACCGATAGCATCGGCTTGCTGAGCAGGGCGGCCGGACGAGGAAGGCCAGGCGCGCGGTCCGGCTACCCACAATCGCTTGGACGTTGAGCATGAGCCGTGAAGATTGTAGGCCCATGGAACAGAAACTCCCCCGCCGTGGGAGGAGTTCGATCCTGGTCAAGTGGATAGGTTCAGCTCGCCACGATCTCCCGCACGAGCGCCACTACCTCGGCCAGTTTTTCCACGCTCACTTTGTCCATCGTATCGGTCGGGAAATGAGCCAGGTTGAAGGCGCCCTGGGAGCTGAACGCGAGAGCGGGCACGCCGCGGAAGGAGAAGGTCGAGTGGTTGCTCTGCGCTCACGGCTCCGTCCATTGCAGCGCAGGGTAGCGAGCCACGATCGCTTCCAGACGGGCGGTCAACGCTGGAGAGGTGTTGAATCGGGCAACGGTGTTCGGCCCGTGTACGTAGTCGGCGCCGTCCATGTTGATCGCCAGGGCGACCTCGGCGAAGGAGGCCTCGCCGGCGCGGCGCACGTATTCATCATCGCCGATCGGCATATATTCCTCGCTGTCGAAGGCGATGAACTCCAGGTCGAACGGCAGCACCGCGCCGCGTAGGGTTTCCGCCAGCGCCAGCAGCGCGGCGGCGCTGCCGGCGTTGTCGAGCGCGCCGGGGGTATTGAAGCGCGTGGCGAAGTGCGCCATCAGCGCCATGCGCTGCGGAGGCGCGCCGGGCGGACGAGCGCCGGGTTTGCGCGCCACGATGTTGGCGGCGGTCGCGGGATATTTGGCGCAGTCCAGGCGCAGATGGAGCAGCGCCGGTTGGGCCAACAGGCGCTCGATGACGGCAACCGGCGTGGTGGCGGCAGGAATCTCCAGCTCCCAGTCGGCGGTGAACTGTTCGTACTGCGGCGTGGGCGGGGCGGCGCCAGCACCGCGGCCGGTCGTTTGCTTTCCAGCAGAGCCGATGATGGCGTGGTCGCGCTCGCCGGCCAGGAACCATGACTTGGGCGCCAGCGGTTCATTCACCAGCTTCGCCGTGCAACAGCGCGATCCGGGCCCCGTCAGGTCGGCCGCGGCCAGCCCAGTCAGCGTGGCTGCAGGAACAACCGTCGCAGTCACGTCGCACGCGGGCGAAAAAGGCGTTGGCCTCGACCGGCAGGGCATCGCCTCCAGCGGACAGCCAGGCGCCTGCGCACTGCCAGCCGGTGCAGGCGTAGGTCTGTTCCCGACGACCAGCCCCAGGGCGCTAAAAACGTCACGCATGTAGGCGGCCGCGGCCTGGTTGGCCGGCGAGCCGACGGGTCGGCAGCCGATCTCGACGCTCAGTTTGTGAAGATGGCGGGTCAATTGGGTATGCATATCATCCTCAACGCAAATGGTGATTTCATGGTGTCTCTGCTTTCTCACTGTCCGCGGGCCATGCAGACCAGGTTGGGCCGCTGACGCCACTATTTCCCGATTGGGATAGCCGAGCCGGTAGAGTTGCCGTTCCGGATCGTAGCCTTTGATGGTCAGATAGCCCGTCTGGTAGAGCAGGGGCAGAACCTGCAGCCGTTCGATGTCATAGCTGCTGAAGGCCAATTCGCCAACGTTCAGATCGTCCAGTTGTCGGATGTCGTAGTGCTGGTTTTGGATCAGTTGGATCAGGAAGGTGGGCGTGCCGCTCGAACCAGTAGTTGCGGAAATCCTGGCCGTCCAGCAGGAGCAGCAGCGAAAAGGATTGCACACCGTCTCCGGCGCGGCGCGAAAAAAAGCGAAGCCGTTGTACCAGCTCCGTATCTTGACCAGGAGGGATGGACAGATCGCACCTCTCTATCGGCAAAGCTCTGCAGGTAGTCCCCGAAGTTCTGCTCGGTAGAAGCTTGCGCATGATTGCCTCCGTCTATCGAGTGCGTTGGACCGCATTCATTGTCCCGATTGCTCACCTCTCGTGCTGCAACGCTCGCCCGGTTGGCGCCTCGATGCTCACATTCAGACGCTGAACAGGTCCGCCACCTTGACCGCAAATCCGGCCAATACGCCCTCGCCGGTCAGCGTGTCATCTTCATTGAATTCCTCGATCATGGTGGGCGAATGAAAGACCAATACCTTGCGTGCCGACGGTTCGACGACCCAGACCCATGTCACACCGATGGCGAAGTATTCGGCCAACTTCTCGCGCAGGTCCTGCCAGCGGTCATCGGGCGACATGATCTCCACCACCAGGTCGGGCGCCACGGTCAGATAGCCCTTGACCGGCTGCGCCAGGCGGCTCGTCGAGATGAAGGCGATGTCGGCGGCGCGCACGCGATCCGGATTGCGCCGCGTGTAGATGCCAACCTCGCCGCCGTGACTCCGCCCCAGGCGCTGCTGACGCACGAAGGCCGCAGTTCACTTCCCAGGTTGAACTCAATCGTCCCATGCTCATCGCCGGTTGGGGTCATGGTCACAATCCTCCCATCAATCAGCTCGCTCGGGCCGATGTCGCCCAGCGCCAGCAGATCCTCTCCGGTAATCGGTTTCACTCGCCATCGGCAGAGCCTCACCCATCGCATCACCTCAATTTCCGCATCAAGGATCTATTCGATCCACTGCTCAATGGCGTTCAAGAATTCCTCGAAGCGCACTTTTTCACATAATCGGTGTTCGTCAGGATTTTCAAAGGGATGAATATGCCAACCCACAAAGGCATTGTCAGCGCCAAAAATGCGTTGGTTGTCTTGGATGAGTGGGATAGAGTCAAGCCAGCCATTGCAGGATGTCGTTCAGTTTCTTGCGGCGGGTTATCAAGCTGTCCCACTCGAAGTAATCACGTTCGATCCGGTATGAAGTTGGAGCCTGCAGTTCGCCGCTGCGACCACTGCTTTGGAACTGCTCGAAGTTCATTCCATACTGATTTTCGTAGGCGCGTATCTGGACGCCGATCACCGATAGACGATGCTCGATCGCGTCCTTCATGGTCGTGTCGAACATCTATTCTCTCCTGGAAATTCGATGTGAATATCATTAATATCACCCAAATTATACCACAAGTCCCGTGTGCCTGCAGACTATCGCGCGCGAGCGTCATTACCTGGGAGCGCGGGCGGGGCGCCTGTAACATGCCCCAGTTTGCTCCAAGAAGGTGCGATTCCTCTGCGACCTCTGCGGTGAAGAAGGCGCTTACATTTGGAATTCCAGGCTGAGGGCCGCCGAATTTGACGCAATGAGTCATGTAAGGCACAATGGCAGGTGAGAGTCAGTTGAACAAGCAACCAGGACGAGGAAAAAGACGATGACGAATACGATGACCTGGCAGAGCGGAGTTTCGCAGGCTCCTGTCCCCCCATTGGCCGACGGGATGCCACTGCTTGGCAGCGCCCTCCCCTTGATGAACGACCCGCTCACTTTCCTGGAGCAGCAGTATCTGAAGCACGGCCCGGTGTTCACGGTCAAGGCGCTCAACCGGCGCTTCACGGTCCTGGCCGGCCCTGAGGCCAACCAGTTCCTGACCGCGGCCGGCGATGCGCATCTCAGCGGCCGTTACACCTGGGCCACCTTTGCCGATGAGATCGAATCGAAATACTTCCTGGCCGCCATTGATGGCGAACCCCATTCGCGCATGCGCAAAATTCTCAAGAAGCCCTACAGCCGCACGGCCATCATGGAGCAGTTGCCCACCGCGGTGACGTTGACGCGCACGCTGCTGGCAGACTGGCAGCCGGGCGCCACCTTCGTGGTCTTCCCCACCATACAGCGCCTGATCGGAGAACAGATCGGCCGTTTGCTGTTGGGCAGCGGGCCGGGCGACTATTTCCCAGACTTCGTCCTTTTCATGCGCACCCTGCTCAACGCCGTGCTGGGCCAATGGCCCAAAATCAGCCTGCGCCTGCCACCCTATCGCCGGGCCAAGGCGCGTGTCATGCAACTGGCCGCCGACATGCTGGCCAGCCATCGGGCACAGCCCAAGTCGGCAGACGATGGCGACTTGATTGATTACCTGCTGGCCGCCTCGGCCGACAACCCTGACATGCTCTCCGAGCCGGAACTGCTGATCGGCGCGCTGGGGCCTTACCTGGCCGGCATTGACACGGCCGCGGGCACAACCTCATTCCTGATCTATGCGCTGCTCAAACAGCCCGAAACGCTGGCCCGCCTGCAAACTGAAATTGACGCGGTTTTTGCCGCAGGCCCGCTGACCGCCGACCGGCTGCGCAAGATGCCCATCCTGCACGCCACCGCGCAGGAGACGCTGCGCCTCTACCCGGTGGCGCCGATGGTGCCGCGCACCGTCATCGAGCCGTTCACCTTTGCCGGCTGCCAGTTGCACGCGATGGAGCCGGTCATGGCCGCGACTGGTGTGGCGCATTTCGATCCGCGCATCTACAGGGACCCCCATCGCTTCGACATTGATCGCTGCCTGCCCCCGCGCCAGGAGACGCGCCAGCCCGGCGCCTTTGCGCCCTACGGCTTTGGTGCGCACACCTGCGCCGGCGCCGGTTTTGCCGAGGTGCTCATCATGCTCACCGCGGCCACGCTGTTCCACGAATTGGAATTCGCGCTGGCCGACCCGGCGTACCAACTGCGCCGCACCTACAGCCCCTCGCCCGCGCCCGACAAGCACTGCCGAGTGCGCGTGGTGCGGAGGAGGGGGTAGGGATTATTACCAGCCGATAGTGGCGGTGACGGCGGGGTGGTCGGAGGCTGGGCTGGGGATGAAGCGGGTTTGGCGCACGTCGGTTCCAGGTGAGACGAAGATGTGGTCAATTTTGCGCTGTGGCTGCTGACCCTGGTCGTCCCGCCAGGCGGGCCAGCGCAGGGTCCAACTGTCCGCCAACTGCTGCGTGGTCAGGCGATACTGCTCGCTGTCGGGCCGGAAGTTGAAATCGCCCAGCGCGATGACGTTCGTGCGTCCTGCCATCAGTTCGAGCAGTTGCTGCTGCTGAATGAGCGGCCCACCATTGCCCAGGTGATTGACGAAGACCTCGAAGGTGCGGTCGCCCACGGTGATTTGCGCGGCAATGACCGCCACCTGCTCTCCCTCGCTGAACTGGTAATAGGTGCGTGGATTTTCGATCGGGTAGCGGGAGAGCAGGGCGATGCCGAAGGTGCCGGCCACGGTCTTGGGGCCGTAGTAGGCGTACATGCCGAGCTGATTGGCAAAATAGCGCACCAGGTCGCCGTTGCCGCCGGCAATGCGCGCGTTGTCGGACTCCTGCAGGCCGATGATGTCCGCGCTGACCTCAGCCAGCAGCCGTAACTGCCCGGCCGGGTCGCGCTGCCCCTCCGCGCTGTAGCCCTGTTGAATGTTGTAGGTCAGGATGGTGAGTTGGCGGGCCTGACCGGCGGGCGGCGCTGGCTTGGCCGTGATCAGTTGGGCGCCCACAAGCGCCAGAACGCCCACCAGTGTCAGCGCGGCGGCTAAGACAGGCGTCGAAGTCCACGCGATCTGAGAGCGGGCCGTCTGCAGCAGGGCCAGCACGAGTACCACGCCGGCCGCCAGGTGAACCGCCCAGAACTGATTGCGGAACAGCGGGCCGATCACCGGGATGTAGTCGTAGACGGTGGTGAAGACGTGGGCGAAGATCATGACCAACAGGAAGAAGGCGGCCAGGCCAAAGCTGCGGCCCAGGCTGGGAAGCGAAGGCTGGCGTTGAGCGATGGTCTGCAGCAGCAGCACGGCATCGAGCAGCAGAATGGGCCAGAGCAGCAGCGTCAGAACCAGGGGGATGTGGAAGTTCCAGGGGATCGCCGGTTCGAGCAGGGGAAAGGCGGATGGGTCGGCCGTGAAGGCCGGCTGCTGCAGCCGGGCGGTCAGCGCCAGGGCCAGCAGGAGGATCAGGTTCAAGACGAGAATGACCGGGCGGGAGAGGGTCGGCAGCCCCTGCGGCCGCGCCATCAGCCAGCCAAAGCTCACCAACGCCAGGAAATAGAGAAACAGGATGAGCCGCTGATCCATGCCGGTCCAGCGCGCCAGGACATGGGGCGCGGAGAAGACGACATAGAGCAGGAAAATCACGGCCATGAGGCCCAGGACAGGGCCGGTAGCGCCACGGCCGGCCGCGGGTGGAGCGGCCGGCGTCTCGTGATCTTCCTGATCGGGCCAGCCACGAATCAGGAGAACCAGGACCAGCAGGGCCAGTCCCCAGCCGATGCCCTGGAACATGCCGCCGGTTGAAATGTCCGGGCCGGAGCCGAAGGTGCGCAGGGCCGCGGAGAGGGCAAGGGCCACGGTCAGCCCCTGCACCCAGGTCGGTTGCGCTGGCAGCGCGCTTGCGCCAGAGATAGGCCGAAAAGAGCAGCAGTGAGCAGGCCACACCCAGGCCGGCGACGAACATCCGGCCCCGCGTATCCAGGAAGGGCTCCAGCACACGGCTCAGCAGAACCAGGGCTGCCAGGATGAACAGCAGATGGCGCGGCCGGCCGCGGCGCCAGAGCAGCAGCAGGAGTGGGGAGAAGAAGAGCAGCACCGCCACGATCTCCGGCGGGATGTTGGTACCCAGCAGGCCGAACGCGTAGATGGCCTCCACGAAGTCAGCCAGGAGCTGGAAGAAAAAGAGGAAGAATACCGCATAGACGGTTGTGCGTTGTAAAGTGGGCGAAAGTCGCATCATGATCTCCTGTCTGGGAGCGGCAGCCGGACCGGCTGTCCGTGCTGCGCTGATGTGTATGCCGCGAGGGTGATTTGCAGCGCCCGGTAGCCATCTTCGCCGCTGACGGCGGGCGCGCGCTGTGTACGCAGTGCGTGAATGAATTCGGCCACCAGCGCTTGATCCGCGTCTGCGCCCCAAAAACGCCAGGTGTGGTCGCCGCGGCGCTGGTTGTAGATATCAAGATTTTGTCGAAAGGCATCAGCGCTGACCACACCCGCGTGCCGATCATCTCCAGCGCCAATCCGCCCCAGGTGGGGTAGTTCAGTGGTTTGCTCCAGCTGCAATCAATGCTGGCAAACACGCCATTGGCAAACGTGAGCATGACCAGTCCGCCGGTCTCTACCGTCACGCTGGCCGCATGCATGATACGATTGGTCTGCGCGTAGACTTCCACCACCTCGCTCTGCAGCAGCCAGCGCAGTACGTCCGCCAGGTGTACGATGTGATCCATCAGCGCACCACCGCCGGAGAGAGCCGGGTCCACAAACCAGGCCGCGTGCTGCTGCGGCATCTGTCCCTGGTTGGTGCCATTGCATGCGACCACTTGGCCCAGGCCACCGCGGTCGAGCAGGGCTTTGAGTTCGAGCAGCGGTGCGCTGAAACGCATGGGGAAAGCGGTCATCAGGCTGACCCCCGCGCGGCGGCAGGCATCTATCATGGCTCGACCGTCCTCCAACGTGGTAGCCAGCGGCTTTTCGCACAGGACAGCCACCCCGGCCGCGGCCGCCATCTCCACCAACGCCCGATGCCGCGTGTTTTCGGCGCAGACGATGACGCCATCGGGCCGGGCCGCCAGCAGCGCGTCATAAGAGGGGAAGGCGGTCATGCCGTAGGTCTGGGCAACATGCTGACAGCGTGCCTGGTCAGCATCGGCCGCACCGATCAACTCAACGCCAGGCAGGGCGCGCAGATTGGCGATGTATGAGATGACATGGTGATGAGCCAGGTTCAGAAGTCCAATGCGCATGGAACACCTCGAATGGTCCTGTTTAGTGACAGTCTTTGGCCGCCGTGACCGGTTGCGGTTCGGCCGCTCACTCAAGTTCCGGCAGGCGCGGCAGGTCAATGGCAACGCCGCGCTGTGCCGATTCGCGGGCCGCGAGGGCAATTTGCAGCGCGGCCAAACCATCCGCCGCGCTGACGCGGGCCGGCAACCCTTGTGTGATCGCGGTGTAGAACGCTTTGATTTCCGTGGTATAGGGGTTTTCTAACATCGGGCTGCCGGGGACACCTACATCGGGCACATCGCCCGCGCCTGCTTGCCGCAGGTAGGTAGCCAGGGCCAGGGTGTGGTCGGGGTGGCACTCGATCAGGCCATCGCTGCCGGCGATTTCCAGGCGTGTGCGGAAGGTGGGCGGTGGATAGGCCCAGGAGCCTTCGATGTGCGAGATGGCGCCATTGCGATGGGTTAAGATAGCCAGCGCATAGTCCACCGCGGCTTCCGGCTGTTGCTGCTGCAGGCTGCGCGCGTAGACGCGGGCCACATCGCCGGCGATCCAGCGCGCGTAATCGAAATCATGCACCATCAGATCCAGCATCATGCCACCGGACTTGTCAGGATCGAGAAACCAGTTGCCCACCGGTTTTTGGGGCTGATAGCTGGCGCGGCTGAGGCGTATCACGGCCGGCTGGCCGATCTCGCCCTGGGCCACGGCCGCCTGCGCGCTGGCATATTCGGGGAAAAAGCGCACGACATGCGCGACGAAGAGCCTGACGCAGGCCTGGCGACAGGCTGCGATCATCGCTTGGCCGTGCGCCACGCTCAGGGCCAACGGCTTTTCGCAGATGATGTGCTTGCCGGCTGCGGCCGCCTGCAGCACCAGGGGGTAGTGCAGATGGGTCGGCGCGCATACGTCCACCACATCCACCGCGGCCAGCAGCGCCTCCAGGTTGGGAAAAACTTGCGCCTGGTAACGGGCTGCCAGCGCGCGCGCTTCGGCCGGCGGATCGGCCAAAAAGCCGCAGAGGGTGGCCGGCGTTTGCGCCCAGCCGGCGGCGTGGGTGCTGCCCATCGCACCGGCGCCGATGATTCCGATACGCATCTGATTTCTCCTTCTGATGGCTTCTGGGCGGCCGTTCGTATCTTCTTAATTTGTAGGGGCGCACCCTTGCGGTCGCCCACGCGGGCAGGCGCAAGGCCATGCCCCTACTTGATGGCGCCGGCCGTCAGCCCGCGAATGAGTTGGCGCGAGAAGATGACATAGAGCAAGAGGATCGGCAGCATGGCCAGGGTCAAGGAGGCCAGGACGGCGTTCCAGTCGCTGACGAACTGCCCCAGGAACAATTGCGCACCCAGTGTGACCGTCTTGGTGGCTTCGCCAGGCGCCAGGATCAACGGGAACCAGAGGTCGTTCCAGATGGGAATCATGGTGAAGACGGCCACGGTGGCGATGGCGGGTGCCACCAGCGGCACGATCAACCCAAAGATGCGATATTCGTTGGCGCCGTCGATGCGCGCGGCATCGGTCAATTCACGCGGCACCTGGCGCATGAACTGCTGCAGGACGAAGATGGTCAGCGGCAGCCCCTGCGCCGTGTAAACCAGGATGAGCGCGGCCAGGGTGTTGATGAGACCCAACGAGACGATCAGCCGCAGGATGCTGACCGTGCCCAGGCGAATGGGGATCATGATGCCCAGGCTGAGGTAGAGTCCGAGCCACGCATTGCCGGGGAACGGGTATTCTGACAGCGCATATGCGGCCATAGCCCCGGTCAGCAGGACCAGCGCCATCGTGACGATGGTGACGGTCAGGCTGTTGAAAAAATAGCGCCCGAAGTCTGCGCGTAACAAGACCGTTGTGTAGCCGACCAGGTCGAAGGTGGAAGGCAGGGGCGGCAGCCAAGGGCGCGAGAAGATGGCACTGCGGCTCTTGAGCGAATTCATGACGATCAGGATGACCGGAAAGAGGGCAATTGCGGCATAGGCGATCAAGATGAGATGGGGCGCCAGGTTGCCCAGGCGCTGGCGCAGGCGTTTACCCCGCGAAGTTTGGATGATCGGTGCTGTCGTGGCTGTATTCATGCGTTTCTCCCGACGGCGGCTAGAGTTCATAGCTCTGCACGCGGCGTTGCCAGGCGAACAGGTAGAGTAAGACACCCACCAGAATGATGAGGAACATCATCGTGGCGACGGTCGCGCCCATGGTGGGGCTGCCAAGCTGCAATTGAAAGCCGAAGAAGGTGCGGTAGAAGAAGGTGCCCATGAGGTCAGTGCTGAAATTAGGCCCCGCCAGCGCGCCTTGCACGGCGTAGATCAAGTCGAACGCGTTGAAATTGCCCACGTAGGTCAACACGGTCACCGTACCCACCGTGGGTAGGATGAGCGGAAATTTGATGCGCCAGAAGATACTCCAACTGCTGGCGCCATCCACCCGCGCCGCTTCCACCCACTCTTCGGGAATACCGATCAGCGCCGCGTAGAAGAGCATCATGGGGATGCCCACGAACTGCCAGACCGATATCAGCGCAAGGACGATCAGAGCGGAGCCGGCGTGCCCCAGCCAGGGTTGATAGAGCGCGCCCAAGCCCACCGCGTGCAGTGCGCCGCTGGCGATGCCCCACAGCGGGTTGAGGATGAGCTGCCAACTGAAGCCGATGATGACTACCGATAGCATGGTGGGCATGAAAAAGAGCGTGCGGTAGACGCCGGCGCCGCGCCGGCGCGGATTGCTGACCAGTGCCGCCAGCAGCAGTCCAACCGGGTTTTGCACCAGGGTGTGTACGGCGAAGAAGATGAAATTGTTCTTGAGCGCGCCCCAAAAGCGTGGCGCCCATAGATCATCGGTGAGCAGGACGACAAAATTGCGCAATCCGACGAACAGTTCCGGCCCGCCCTGGGTGGGGGTGCTAAACAGGCTCAGGCGCAGAGAATCGAGCAGAGGGTAGACCATGAACAGGGTGTAGAGTACCGTGGCCGGGGCCAGAAAGACGACAAGGTAGGTGGGAAAGGGTTTGCGACCGGAACGATGGATGTCAGGCGGTGATGGCATCATGGGCCTGCTTTCCTGGCAACGAAGTAGAGGCACGGTGGGGCTGCGGCGGCGGGACGCAACAGGCGGTTATGGCGAGACCGGCAAGGCGCACGGCCCAGTGCCTGTGCGTCCCGCTCACCGTGGTGCGACGCGGCCGGGATCGGCCGGCCACGTCGCACCGGGGACGGTTGGCTTAACCTAGGGCTTGTACCACTTTTCCAGGCCATCCTGGATGCGCTTGGCCGCCGCGTCGGGCGTCAAGGTGCCGGCGATGACCTGCGCGCTCACATTCCACAGTTCGTTCTCCAGATTTGGCTCGCCGCGCGAGAGAATCTGGTAGGAGTTGCGGATGGTGGACTTGCACGTCCCGCGCCAGTTCAAGAACTCCTGCGCCAGTGGATCGGTCAGGGCGATCTTGTGATTGGACAGGGTGAAGAAGCCGGGCAGCGCGTTGCTGTACAGCTCGGCAAACTCCGCTGTCGTCATCCATTCCAGGAATGTGCGCGCTTCAGCGGCGTGTGCGCTCTTGGCGTTCATGCCCAGGGCGATGTCGGTATGGTCGCTGATGTAGCAGGTGTCGCCCTCGTTCTTGGTGGGCGGCGAGAACGCGCCCATTTTGAATTTGGCCTGTGTGTTGAAGAGCGAAATCTCCCACGAGCCGGCCGGATAGATGGCGGCCTTGCCCAGGGTAAACAGGTTTTGCGAGTCAGGGTACTTGACGGCCTCGAATCCCTGCGGCATGTACGGCTTCCAGGCTGCGAGCATGTTCCAGACATTGACATAATCAGCGTCGGTGAACTTGGCCTTGCCCGCGATCAGGGCCAGGCGGCCATCTTCGCCCTTCCAGTAGTTGGGGCCGATGTTTTGGAAGCCCATCGTGGCCGCTTCCCACTGATCCGCCGTGCCCATGGCCAGCGGGGCGTAGCGCCCGTCCTTCTTGATCGCCTCCAGCGCAGCTATCAGCTGGGCTTCGGTCTTCGGTGTACTCAAGCCGAGTTCCTTGAAGGCATCGGCGTTATAGATGAAGCCGTGAATCACAGACGCCATTGGCACACAGAAGGCGTTCTTACCGTCGTCGGTGATCCAGGCGCTCTTGGCGACCGCACTGAAGTTGTCCATGCCTGGCAGGTCGCTCAATGAGGCCAGGTAGCCCTTGTTGTACAGGCCCAGCGACACGTCGAACGGACGGCAGGTAATGAGATCACCGGCGGTACCGCCTTCCAGCTTGGCATTGAGCGCGGCGTTGTACTCTGTGGGCGCGCTGGGAGCAAAAACAACCTTGATATTCGGATACTTGGCATTGAACGCGGGGATGATCTTGTCTTGCCAGATCGTCAGGTCATCGTTGCGCCAACTTTCGATGGTGAGCGTGACCGTTTCGCCGCTGGTAGCCGCTTTGGTCGGCTCGGCCGGCTTGGCTGTGGGGGCTGTCGCCGGTGTACAACCGGTGAGCAGTAGCACTGCAATCAAGAGCAGTGCCAACAACGGACGCATGGACTTCATGAGTTTGCTTCTCCTTCTGATTCGTATGTGCTGACAGTTTGTGCTATGGAATGAGAATTTTTTAACTGTCCAGTTCCGAGCGAATTCTGAGCATATAGACAGCACCAAAGCGGACACTTATTTAATTCTCATTCCTATCTGTGCCTGTCTTTGGGCGCCAGGCACGCCCGATCGGGTGTTTGCGCGAGGACTGCGCAGGATGATAGCCCGATTGCAGAGGGTTGTCAAATCGCCCGCGGCGCAGCCAGGGAATTCCAAATGTACCCTGGTTTTTTACCACAGAGATCACAAAGAACGCAGAGAAGTTGCCGATTTGCGTCTGATCTGCCGTTTCTTTGTGTTCTCTGTGCTCTTTGTGGTTGAATGTGTGCTACATTTGGAATTTCTGCCTGGCGGCACAACAGGTTGACGGATGACGCAGGTTGTGCTAAGGTGCTAAGGTAAATGCACGCCGCCGAATGAATTCTGGGCGAGGGGGTGCCCCGCCGCAAGATCGGCCTGCGCCGACCGGCATTGCGCCTGCGCAATCGCCCCCCTGCCTGCCTGCATGCATGGAGGTTCTCTTGTCTGTGATTTCACACCGTCCCTATGTGATCGGCATTGCCGGCGGCACGGCCTCTGGCAAGACGACGATGACGAACACCATCGTGCGCACGGTTGGCCCCAGCCGCGTGGTGATCATTGCCTACGACTCCTACTACAAGGATTTGAGCCATGTCCCGCTGGCCGAACGCCTGCTGACGACCAATTTCGATCATCCTGATTCCCTGGATACGCCCCTCCTGGCCGAGCATTTGCGTCAACTGCGCCGCGGTGAGGCGGTGGAGACGCCCACGTATGACTTTGTCACCTGCACGCGGCTGGCAGCCACGCGCCTGGTGGAGCCGTGCGATGTGATCATTGTGGACGGCATCCTGGCCCTGGCCTCGGAGGAGCTGCGCGGTCTGTATGATCTGAAGATTTTCGTAGACCTGAGCGCGGACGAGCGCCTGCTGCGACGCATCGAGCGCGATGTGCGCGAGCGCCAGCGCACCATCGAATCGGTGATCGCGCAGTACCGGCAAACGGTGCGACCGATGCACGATCAGTTCGTGGAGCCGAGCAAGCGCTTCGCCGATTTCATTGTCTCCGGCGAGACAACGCAGAGCCATGCGCTGGAAACCGTGGCCGGCCATGTGCGCGCCCGCATCTTGAGCGCCCGCCTGGACGCGCTGCAGCAGATTGGCGCCGCGCTGCTGGCCGCGGATCCCACCACGGTGAAGAACGACATCGTGCGCCTGGCCGCGCAGGAACTGCTGGCCGACACGGTGACGCTGCATCAGTACGACGCCGGCCGCGGCGAGTTCCTGGCCCCGGCCACATTTTCAGCCTCCTGGCCGCCCGGCGGGGAGATGGCCCTGCCGCGACGTCAGGGCCTCAGCGCCTATGTCATTGCGCATGGCACGGTGGTGGTGCCTGATGCCACCAACGACCTGCCGCCTGACCTGGTGCAGACTGCGCATTTTCGGGCCAGCGGCACGCAGGCCTTCGTCGGTATGCGTTTGCAGCAAGGGGAGACGCCGGTCGGTGTTCTTTTTTTCAATTTTCGCAGCCCGCGTGCCTTCGGGCCGGACGATGTCGCCATTGCCGGCATCCTGGCAACCTATGCCGCGGCCGCCATTGCGCGCGGCCGTCAGTCCGCGCCAGGCGGCTGATGAACAGCCAGCGGCTCCAAATGTACCCGGAATCGAGGCTTCAGCCGGTCTGCCGCTCACCAACAACCGGCTAAGGCCTCCATTCCAGATGTCTTCAGCGACCACATTTGGAATTCCTGATGAACAGCCGGACGTTTTGACAGGCGTCGCGTCTTCGGGTAAAATTTTGTTGTTCGTGGGCGACTAGCTCAGTTGGTTAGAGCGCTTCCCTTACAAGGAAGATGTCACAGGTTCGAGTCCTGTGTCGCCCACCTCAACGCGATGCCCTACTGACTGGCCGTCGGTGTTCTTCCGGCGGCGTATTTGTTTTCGTGGGCCTGGCGTTTGGGCCGTAGCCTGAGCAGTCATTGAGGAGATGGGCAGGAGATGACGGTGGGAGAAGAACTGCGCCGTTTGCCGGCGGTGGACAGGCTGCTGCTTGCGCTGCCGGTTGATCTGCAGACGCAGGCCGGTCACGCCCTGACGCTGGCCGCAGCGCGCGCCGTGTTGGAACAGGCGCGCGCCGCCATCCAGCAGGGCGCCGCCTGCCCCGCGCTGGCCGACCTGGCCGGCCAGGTGCAGCAGCAGGTGCAAATGACCCTGCGCCCCAGCCTGCAAGCGGTCATCAATGCCACCGGCGTCATCATTCACACCAACCTGGGCCGCGCTCCCCTCAGCCAGGACGCCAGCGCCGCGGTCGCGGCCCTGGCCTCCGGCTACAGCAACCTGGAGTATGACCTGGTGACCGGCAGCGCTACGATCGCGCCGCGGCGCTGCTGGTGCGGCTGACCGGCGCAGAGGCGGGCCTGGTGGTCAACAACAACGCCGCGGCCGTCTTCCTGGCGCTCAGCGCGCTTTTTGCCGGCCGCGAGGTGATCATCTCGCGCGGCCAACTGGTGGAGATCGGCGGCGGTTTTCGCATTCCAGATGTGCTGCGGGCCAGCGGCGCCCGCCTGGTCGAGGTGGGCACGACCAACCGCACCCATCTGGCTGATTACAGCCAGGCCATCACGCCGCAAACGGCCGCGCTCATGCGTGTGCATTTTTCCAACTTCCGCCAGCTCGGCTTCACGGCCGAAGTGGGCCTGGCCGACCTGGTCAGCCTGGCGCACACGCAGGGGCTGGTTGTGGTGGACGACCTGGGCAGCGGCACCCTGCTGGACACCGCACTCTTTGGCCTGTCGCCGGAACCGACCGTGCAGACCAGCGTGGCGGCCGGGGCTGATCTTGTCACTTTCAGCGGGGACAAGCTGCTGGGCGGGCCGCAGGCGGGTCTCATCGTGGGGCGGGCCGACCTGATCGCCCGGCTGCGCAGCCATCCGCTGGCGCGGGCGCTGCGCGTGGGCAAGCTGACCCTGGCCGCGCTCAATGCCACCCTGCTGCACTATGTGCGCGAGGACGCGCTGACCATGCTGCCGGTCTGGCAAATGATGGGCGCACGCCTGCCCGATTTGCAGGCGCGGGTCGAATCCTGGCGTCAGGCGCTGGCCGCGGCCGGTATTCCGTGCGCAGCCGTGGCGGTGCAGAGCACCGTGGGCGGCGGCTCGCTGCCCGGCGAAACATTGCCCAGCGCCGCGCTGGCTGTGCCGGACGCGGCGGGCCTGCTGGCAAGGCTGCGCCAGGGCCAGCCGCCGGTGGTCGGCCGGACGGCCGATCAGCAGGCGCTTTTCGATGCGCGCACCGTGCTGCCCGCACAGGACGCTGATCTCCTGGCCGCGCTCATCGGGGCATGGCAAACATGACACAAGAACCGGTTTCGTTCACCTTGCAGGGCCGCGTCATCCGGGCTGGGCAGGCGACAGGGATCGCGCTGGTTTCGCCCGCGCCGATTGGCTTCCTGGGCGGCGTGGACCCTGACACCGGCATCATCATCGAGCCAAACCACCCCCTGCATGGGGAACGCATCACCGGCCGCGTGCTGGTCTTTGCCACCGGCAAAGGCAGCACGGTCGGCTCCTACACCATCCTGCGTCTGGCCGCCGCGGGTCAGGCGCCGGCCGCGATGATCGCCCGCGAGAGCGAGGCCATCGTGGCCGTGGGCGCCATCATCGGCGATATTCCCATGGTGGATCAGATTGACGTGGGCCTGATCCAGAGCGGCGATCGCGTGCGCGTGGACGGCGCGCAGGTGACGGTCGAACGGGACCGGGCCTGATGCGCACCGTCTTTCTCAAGTTGGGCGGCTCGCTCATCACCGACAAGCGCACGGCGTTGACCCCCCGGCCGGATGTCATTCAGCGCCTGGCGCAGGAATGTGCGGCCGCGCAGGCGCAGGCGCCCGATCTGCGCCTGCTGCTGGGGATGGCAGCGGCTCGTTCGGTCACATGGCTGCCCGGCGCTATCAGACACGGGCCGGCGTGACCACCGCTGCGGACTGGCGCGGCTTTGCCGAGGTGTCACGCGTGGCTGCCCAGCTCAATCGCCTGGTGGCCGACGCGTTTGGCGCGGCCGGCGTACCGGTCTGGAGCCTGGCGCCTTCGGCCAGCGCGCTCTGCCGCGACGGGGAACTGCTGACCCTGGCTGACCGTTCTGTCAGCACGGCCCTGCGCCAGGGCCTGACCCCGTTGGTCTACGGCGATGTGGCGCTGGACGAGTGCGCGGCGGGACGATCGTTTCGACCGAAGAGGTATTCGATTGGCTGGCGCGGCGTTTGCGGCCGGACTTCATCCTGCTGGCCGGCATGGTCGGCGGGGTGTACGATCGGGATCCGCTGGCCGACGCCAGCGCGCAGCCCGTGCCGCTGATCTCCGCCGCGGACCTGACGCCGGTTGCGGATGGCCTGGGCGGCTCGCACGGCGCGGATGTTACTGGCGGCATGGCCAGCAAGGTGCGGGTCATGAGCAACCTGGTGCAGGCGCTTCCCGGCCTGCAGGTACGTTTTTTCAGCGGCGAACAGCCCGGCGCCATCACCCGGCTCTTGTTGCAGCCAGAGCTGCCGATCGGCACGCTGCTGCGTTGAGCAGTTAGGTTGAGCAGTTAGGGTAGGTTGAGCATTTAGATGGAGAAGCCTGTTATGCAAGCATGGTCTCATGCAAGCCATCTTGATTCGAGGAATTGTTGATGCAAGGCACGGGTATCCAGTGCAAACATTGTGGCACTCCGCTGCGTCGCGGGGTAGGAGTGTGCCCGGTTTGCGGCAGCGTACAGCCGCGCGCAGTCACCACCGTGCGCTGCCGCGCCTGCCGTAAGCGCAGTCAGGCGGCTCTGCAGGTCTGCCCACACTGCGGGCGTGATCTGAAATCGGCCGGCTGGCGGCTGCCGCTGCAGACAGTGGCCCTGGGAGTCGTAGGGGTCCTGGCCGTGGCATTTCTCATCAGCCGCGTCAGCCTGCCCGATGCCAGCCAGGCCCTGGCGTCCCTGGCGCCCACGATTACCCTGCCCACTATGACTCCCGCTCCTACCGTGACTGTGCCTGCGCCGGCGGTGGAGGTTCCCACCGATGCTCCGCCGCCGATCGAGGCGACTGCGCCGCTGACGACGACCGGGGAAGTGACCCTGACCGTGGAGATCACGCCGGCTGCCACCCTGACAACCACTGTCATTCTGGACGTGTCGCCAACGCCTACCGCCACGGCCACGCCGACGGCTTCGCCGCAGCCCACGGCCACAGCTACCGCCCGTCCGGCTACAGTAACAGCCACCGCTTCCTCGACCGCAACGCCTCGCCCGGCCACTGCCACCGCGACGCGCGTGCCTGCCACGGCAACCCCGGTCAGGGATGCGTCGGGAACCACGCGCTACACGATCCGCGCCGGCGACACGCTGTCGGCCATTGCCGCCCGGTTCAATACCTCGGTCGCGCGGCTGCTGGCGCTCAACCCTGGGCTGAATCCGAGCCGCTTGCAGGTGGGCGCGCAGATCCTGGTGCCAGGGCCGGGGGCCACTGCCACGCCCGCGCCCGGGGCTACCGTCACCCCGGCGTCCACCAACACCCCGCCGCCACAAGCGCCTGCGCCAGACCTGGTTGGCCCCGCTTCCGGCAGTTCGTATTCCGGCGAGGATGCCGTTATCCTGCTGAGCTGGCAGGTGGTGGCCGGTTTGCCAGACTCGATGGCCTACCTGGTGGAGATCGGCTTCAGCCTGGGCGGCGTCTTCGATTGGCGCGTTGCCGAAGCGACCACGAACGCCAGTTGGCGGGTTTCCAACCTGCTCTACGGTCAGGCCGATCAGGAGTCAGGGCGGCGCTATAGTTGGCGTGGTCGTGGTCAGTGTGGCGCGTGACGCCGGGCAATATCAGCGCGTGGCAGCGCTTGGTCCCAGCGAAGACGCGATTTTTGTGGAATTAGCTCATGGATAAGAACCTTTCACAGACCCTCGATCTGCTCCGGCAAGAATCTGACACGATTCCTTACCCGGTTTTTGGCGGTCTGTCGGACCTCAGTCGCAGCGACATGGCGCTCTTGCAGGCTGCCTGGAGCCATTGGAGCCTGACGCGGCGCCAAAAGCTCATCCAGGCCTTGAATGTGCGGGCAAGGGCGCGTGTAGAGCTTGACTACACCATGATCTTGCTGTGGACGTTGGCTGACGCTGATCCCACCGTGCGCCGCCTGTCCATCGAAGGGCTGCGGGAAGACGACGATGAGAGCTTGATTCCGCTGTTCGTGCAAGCCCTGCAGACCGACCCTGACGCCGAGGTACGGGCCGCCGCGCCAAAGCCCTGGGGCAATTCGTGTTGCTCGGCGAGTATGAGGAGATTGCCGTCGCCAACGCGGGCGGCGTGCTGCCAGCCCTCTTGGCGACGGTCGCGTCCGCATCTGAGTTGCTCAGCGTGCGGCGCCAGGCGGTAGAAGCGGTCGGCTATGCCAGCGATCAGCGGGCGCGCGCAGTGATCGAGGATGCGTACCGTGATGAGGATGAAGCGATGCAGGCGAGCGCCCTGCGGGCGATGGGGAACAGCGCCGATCGCCACTGGAACAAGACGGTGCGATGCGCTGGACAGTCACTCGCATGTCAAGCGCCTGGCGGCCGTCTATGCCGCCGGCGAACTCGAGATTCAGGCCGCTGCCCCGCGTCTCATCATCTTGCTGGACGACCCTGACCCTGCCATGCGCCGCGCAGCCGTGACCGCGTTGGGAACCGTTGGCGGCCCCCTGGCGCTCCGGCGTTGCAAGCCGTCTTCCGTGCGGAGGACGATGACCTGGAGTTGCTGGCGGCCGATGCCCTGGAAACGCTCGATTTCAACAGCCTGACCCTGACCGACGCCGATGATGAGTTTGGCGATGAGTTGGATGATGAGATTGACGATGAGAAAGAGGACGATGAGGACGATGACCAGGATGTCGCCGACGATGATTTTGACGATTGACGATGGTAAGCGTTCAGGCCCTCACCCCCCGGCCCCCTCTCCCGTCGTGGAAAAGCACACGACGGGAGAGGGGGAGCGGCCACACCTCACCCCCCGGCCCCCTCTCCCGACGACAGCAGTTCCGTCGTCGGGAGAGGGGAGGGGTGAGGGTCTGAACGCTTATTGAAGATGAAGATAAGAGGCGCTGGACGGAGCATATGATGGCTACAGGACAACCATTTCGACGCAAGGAGGCTGTGGGCAAGGCGCTGGATTCTGCAACGTGTCATTGACCTGTTGAACGAAGGCGCGCGGCTGCTGGCCACTCAGCGTCCTGGCGAAGCCCTGACGCCGCTGCGCGAAGCGCTGCTGCTGGCGCCTGACAATGTCTCGGTGGCGATCAACCTGGGAGGCGCCTACATCATGCAGCGCAAATACCGCCAGGCGGCGCCGATCCTGGAACGGGCGGCTGAGTTGGAGCCTGACAATGCCATGGTCTGGCTGAACCTGGCGGCAGCGTACCTGGGGCGCTTGGAGTTGTCCACCCGAGCGACCCAGGACCAGGCCATCGCGGCCTTCGAGAAAGCGGCGCAGATTGACCCAAACCTGCACAATGTGCATTACAACCTGGGCTTGATCTACAGGGACCGCGGTGAGATGGCGCGCGCCTGTGCGCATTTTCAGCGAGCCGTTGAAATCGCTCCCCATGACCGCGACGCCAGCCATTGGTTGCAACTGCTGCAGCAGGGCGTTTCCACGGAGCCTACGCCAACTGGCAATGATTAACTCAACCGCAAGCGATCACACCGCTCTCACGCCTGACCAGGAGCCGCCTGACCGCGGCGCAGAGCGTTCAGCGCAGAGCCATGACTCACCCGGTTGGGTGACGCGCCGTTTTCGCGCCAACCCCATGCGCACGGCCTGGGTCGTCACGGTGATCTCCTTTATTACGTGTTGCGCCCTGGCCATTGCGGCGCCGCTGACCGCGCGGGGTTTCGTCCTCTACGCCACGGACACCCGCCCCCTCGAACTCAATGTGATTGATGGCGCCGTGTTGGTGACCACCGCCCGAACCCGCGACACGCAAGCCGTGGTGTCACGCGCGCCAGTCAGCGAAGATCAGCGCGTCGCGACCGATGAAAAATCGAGCGCCATTCTCACCTTTTACGCCGACGAGAAGGCGCAGGAATCGCTGGCGACCATCACCCTCTACAACAACGCCTCTTTTCTGTTGACCACCGCGCGCGTGCCCCGTTTTAGCTACAGCGGCGCGGCCGACCGCCTGAGTCTCTATTTGGAACATGGCCGTATCCGGGTCAGCCCTTCGCACCGCAGCGCGCGGCCCTTGCAGGTCGTCGTGGAGACCCCTCATGGCTCCGCTCACTTACCCGATGGCAGTTATTCGGTTGAGGTGCGCAACGAGGAGACGCGGGTGACCACGCGCGGTGGCGAGGCGACCGTCATCGCCGGCGGCCAAGTGGTCATTGTGCTTGCCGGGGAGCGCACCCGCATCGCCGCGGGTCAGGCGCCCGACGCACCGCAGCCGGTGGAACAGGACTTGCTGGGCCAACGGTGTTTTGCCCGGCAACCTGGATGGTTGGAGCAGCAAGAGCTTTGTGGACGTGCGGGAAGATGCTCAGAAGAACGTCGGCATTGGCACGGTGCAGGTGATCACACGGGATGGGCGCCAGGCGGTTTTCTTCTCCCGCCGTGGGCAGGAAGGCGTGCATGCCGAAACCGAGATTCGCCAGGACCTCCAATGTGGACGTGCGCGACTTCGACGCACTCAACATCACCTTCTACGTGCAGTTGGTCTTTCAGAGCCTGCAAGGTGCGGGGATGCAAAGCTCCGAGTTTCCGCTGGCCGCGCAAATCAGCTACACCGACATCTACGGCGTGGAGCGTCTGTGGACATCGGGCTTCTACTATCTCGATCTCGATTCTTCGCGGCCCTGGCCCTTGCGCAACGTGCAAAAGATCCCGCGCGGCGTCTGGTATGCCTATGAATCTCCCGATCTCATCGAACTCCTGAGGGAGACGCGGCCGTCGCACATCAACTGGATTCGCTTCTACGCGTCCGGCTACAACTACGAGAGCCTGATCTCGGAAGCCGAGTTGTTGGTGCGTTGATGGGTGGGTAAGACACCGATGTTCCTGGCTCGCGAGCGATTGAAATCCCTGATGGGCGTCCGCCGGGCGGGGCGGCGGGGGCGCGGGGCGGGCGTCCACCTGCGTGGACGCGCGCCCGGGCGCGATTGAAATCGCCCTGATGGGCGTCCCCCGCGGCGTCCACCTGCGCCCCGCCCTGGGCGAGGACGCCCTGATGGGCGTCCCGCCGGGCGTCCACCTGCGTGGACGCGGCCGGTCGGCGCAGGCCGACCTTGCGCGGACGCCCCTTCGCCCCGCATTCGGCGGCGGCGCGCCCTTCGCTCTTCGGCGGCCGTCTGCGGGCCTGGCTGCCGCTGCTCCTGGCTCTGCTCATCTTCTGCAGCTTGGCCGCGTATCAGCTCGATCTGCCCGGCCTTCATTATGATGAGGCCAAAGAGGCCGGGCTGAACGCCATGCAGCTTGTGCGCGGCCAGCCCGTGACCCTCTTTCGCAACGCCGGGCTGCACCTCTTTGGCCTGACGCTGCCCAACGTGCGACTACATCGGCGCGCTCAACGTCTACCTGGCGCTACCGTTTCTGGCCTGGGCGGCGCCGGCGTCTTCGCCCTGCGGGCTCTGCCCATCGCCTGCGCCGGCCTGACGCTGATCTTTCTATCTGTTCGCCGCGGCCGCGTTCAACCGGCGCACAGCCCGGCCTGGCCGTCCTGCTGCTGGCCGTCAATCCTTCGTTCGTCTTCTGGAGCCGGCAAGGCATTCTCGTCACCAACGTCACTGTGACCCTCTTCTGCGCCAGCCTGTGGACCGCCTGGCGCTGGCAGCAGACGCGCCAGGCGCGCTGGCTGTGGCTGACCGGCTTCCTGTGGGGCCTCGGTCTGTGGGCCAAACTGCTCTTCATCTGGGCCATCGGCGCCATGCTGGTGATTGCCGCGCTCGGCTGGCTCCGGCGGGGTGCATTTCGACCGTGGGGCGTAGCCCACGAAGGCGGGCTGCGCAGTCGTTACAGCGACGTGAGCCGCCGGACAGCAGTACGCCAGTGGGTTGGGTTTGGGTTGGCCTTCCTGGCCGGCGTCTGGCCCCTGCTGCACTTCAATCTGCAGACTGGCGGCACCGTGACCAGCATCCTGGGCAATCTGAACACCTCACTACGGCGTCAGCAACACCCATTTTGCGGCCAACCTGGGCAAACGCATCGAACAGATCGGCATCCTCCTGCAAGGGCATCACTTCTGGTACCTGGGCGAGGTGTACGCCAATCCGGTCGCGCGGTGGGCGTTGGCCGGCCTGCTGGCAGCCGTGACCCTACTTGGGCTGGAGGTCTACCTGGCGTTCGAGGCGCCCAAGCCGGGTCAGGAGGATCTGCCGGCCGGCCTGGCTGCAGCGCATCAGTGCGTCGGCCCCGTTCTCTGGCGCCGCGTGCTGGGTTTGACGCTGCTGGCCGCGCTCATCGTCGTGCAGAGCCGCTTCCACCGTTTCAGATCTGTTCATCACGCATTTTGCGTTGTTGCTGCCGCTGCTGCCCTTGCTGTGCGACGCGGCCGACCTGCTGGCGCAGCACGGTCGCCGGCCTGCGCTGCTGGCGTTCGCTGCGCTGTTGGTTTGGGGCGGCTTCGATGCCTGGAATACCGTGCGCTACCACGCCGTCCTCACCGCCAGCGGCGGTTACGCAACCCATTCTGACGCCTCCTATCGCCTGACCGCCGACCTGGAAGCCCAGGGAATGACAGCGCCCATTGTTCTGGATTGGGGCATTGATGCGCCGGTGGCGTTCTTGGCGCAGGGCCGGGTTGCGCCCATCGAAGCCTTTGGCTACGCGCGCCTGGATCAACCCGACGCTGATTTTGCCGGCCGCCTGGCGCCCTTTATCGCCGACGCCAGCCGCGTTTATCTCCTGCACGCCTGAGTTCACCGTGTTTCAAGGTCGCCGCGAGGCCTGCCGGCGCTGGCGCGGGTCAGGGCCGCCGCCTGGAGGCGCTGGCGCTCTTCCGCGAGCGCAGCGGCCGTCCCCTGCTGGAACTGGTGCGGCTGGTTCCCGCGCCGTAGCAGTCAATCCTGAACAAATTCATTGAGCCAAATGGCACGTTTCTCACTTGAGGTAGCCCAGCCACCGCTCCTGATACGCGATCATCGTGTCCAATAGTTCATCAAGCCCCCGATACTGATTGACGATCGGATCCACCAGCAGCGCCTGGAGCGCGGCCGCCTTCGACTTGCGGATCACCGCTTCGGCGGTCAGGTCGTGGACGGCCACCTGGTTCATCAGCAAGCCGGCGAAGCCATGCAGGAGCTTCCCATCGGCAGACCGGTCACGCCGTCCTTGTTGACGACCGCCGGGACTTCGACCACGAGCCACTCCGGCAGATCGGCGATGAGGCCCTTGTTTGGGATATTGACCGCCTCTTCGATATAGCCCGCGTCGGTGAGGATCCCTCGATGACCGGGATGATCCGCTCCTTCAGCCGCAGCTCGATGCTGGGCTGGATATTCGCCAGGTATTCCTTGTAGAAGCGGTAGAAGTCCAGGATCTCCTTGTGGTCGGTCACGTCGTAGGCCCACGGGATGTACTCCCGAAGTGGCTGTCGCTGGTGATCGGCAGCAGGCCGAACTTCTCCAGGATCACCTGGAAGACGCGGCGCTCCGGCCAGGCTTCGGTCTCGAGGGCGGCGAAATCCTCCGGCTTGGGGCCACTGGCCGGTCTCCTTGAAATACTTGTGAACGGTGGTCATGGACGGCATCGCCGAAGAAGGCCGGCGCCAGGGCGCGGATGTCGGGATAAGCATCCTGACCGGTGGCCTTGTATTTGGCCGATAGCACCGCGACTGAAATGGTTCAGCCCGGCGCCCGCACTTCGAGCGCCTCGTAGGGCACGCCCAGGATGTGGGGCAGGAAGTTGGGCAGCGAGCCGATCTCGTGGCACATGCCGATAAATTTTAGCTCCGGGAAGGCTCGATGCACAGTGGTGCAGATGCGGCTCATCGGGTTGCTGAGGTTGAAGACGGTCGCCTGCGGGCAGATCGCCATGATGTCGGCGCAGATCTCCAGGATGGGCGGGATGATGCGCAGCGAGTGGAAGAGGCCGCCGGGGCCCGCCGTTCTCGCCGTACACCTGCTGCACGCCGACTGCTGCGGGATGCGCCAATCCTGCTCCCACAGCTCAAGCGGTTGCCCACCTCGATCGAGATGATGAGAAGTCGGCGCCCCTGCGACGCCTCGCGGCGGTTCGTGGTGGCGAAATGCTGAAGGGCAGGCCGTGCTCGGCGATGAACGCGCGGCCGGCCTCGGCGACCGCGGCGAGCGTCGTGGGGTTGATGTCGTGCAGCACGATCTCGCTGCCTTCAGGACCTTGCCTGCGATATCGCCAATCGTGCCGTAGCCGAACTGGGCGCTCCCTGCGCCGATCAGGACGATACGTTTTTTCATGATGTGCTCCGTGTGTGAAGTGAGGGTGTTTTGTCGCGTCCGGTGCGCGGATTCATAGTGTACCACAGGTTGTGGCCGGGCGCGAAAGTCACGCGCCTGGCGCCCTTTATCGATGCCAGCACCGTTTATCTCCTGCACCCACTGATCATAATCGCAACTCTCACGCTTGCTAAGGGGCACAGATGTAACACTTGTTTCGTGACGGCTCCTAAGTTGAAGGCGTTGAATGCGTGGGAAATGTTGGTTGACAGTGCAAGGGCCGGTGTATACTGAGGTCAGTGACAGAGCCGCGGCGTTTCACTGGCGGGACTAAATGTGGGAGTGCGTTGAAAACGATTTGCTACGCAAGTGCTGAAGCTGTCAGGAGTCTGATGATTCCATTGAATGATGAACCGCAATGCAGTAATCTATGGGAGTACTGCGAACAGATTAAGGCAGACAAGATGGGACTTCTTTTTGGAATGGGACCCGAAAACAAGGCCAGAGAAAACCTCAAAAAGCACAAGGTCAGTTTGAGGAGGCCAAAACGGTTTTAATAATCCTTCTTGTTCACCTTTGCCGACGAAAGAGCACTCGGAGAATGAACAGCGTTATATCAACGTAGGCACTTCGGCCGCCAGTAAGGTTTACTCGTCATTCACGTGAGGCGAAGTCACCGAAGAAACCTTGATTATTCGTATTATCAGTTGCCGAAAGCGACGGCTTCGAACGGAGAACCTATGAACAAGGAGAAGACTAGCAGACAAGTAAGGGCAGAAAGATCCGATATGCTGCCCGAATACGACTTCACTGGCAAGAAAGGCGTGCGATAGCAAATATTACGCGCCTACCAGCAAGGGCATACGGTCAGGATTTACAGAGCCGATGGAACGGTAAGCATTCGGTACTTCACACTGGAAGACGGTGCGGTTATGATGGACGACCCGGATGTGCGCCGGTATTTTCTGAACTCTAACGCCGTGAACGGCCCCTACGTTCTTTGATTGCCTGGC
>NZ_JADIZS010000053.1:0-43027 GCF_016704685.1 Candidatus Amarolinea dominans | reverse complement strand
CTCTGCTTTGCTCTCGGTGTTGATCTAGACGCGTTATTTGGCGATTACATTGTTGGGCGATAACAACTACTCGCAGATCATTGCGTACAGATAAAGTGAAGCCAAGAAAATGGGGGATCAGACCTTTGACAGAGAGATGGGGCTTTTCGGCAAATTGAAAACGCTCATATCGTAAGCAATGCCCAACAAGCCCCCGCTCAAACCTTCGGCACATTATCAACTAAAAGAAATATCGCCAACACGATGACAAAGCCGCCAAAGAGGCGGCGCAGATGCGTTGCGGGCAGGCGGCCGGCCAGGCGTGCGCCGGTGAATGCGCCCACCAATCCCGCCGCAGCGAAGATGGTCGTGAGCGACAGCAGCGCGGTCAAGTCAGAAGCGCCGCCGCTGATGTGTCCCAAGAAGCCGGCCAGGCTGTTCATAGCGATGACGAGCAGCGAGGTGCCGACCGCCTGCGCCATCGGCAGCCCAACCAGGATCACCAATGCGGGCACGATCAAGAAGCCGCCGCCGACGCCCAGGATGCCGGTCAACACGCCCACGCCCGCGCCGCCGGCGATAACCGTCAGCCAGCCGCGCGGCGCCGCGGCGTCTGCCCGTTGTGCCGGCGGCGCCAACATCAACCCGCCGATGATCAGCATCAGCAGGGCAAACGCCACGAGCAGGAGCGCAGGGCTGAAACGTTTCGAGAGGCCCGCGGCCAGGAAGGACGCGGCCATGCCGGCGCCGCCGAAGAGCAGGGCCACGCGCCAGTTGAGCGTACCCTGCGCGCGGTGAAACAGCGCCGCCAGCGCGCTGGTCGCCCCCACAATCGCCAACGATGTGGTGATCGCGACCTGCGGCGTCTGGTAACCAGGTAAACCAGCGCCGGCACGGTCAAGATAGAGCCGCCGCCGCCCAAAAGTCCGAGCGAAAGGCCGATCACGAAGCCGAGCGCCAGGTCCAACGGCAGGCTATTCACTTGGCGCGCCCTTCTTCACCGGCAGGCCAGCCTGTTCCCAGGCAATCATGCCGCCGCTCAGGTTGACGGCCTTGAAACCCTGGGCAAGGAGCTGCTGCGTGGCGCTGCGGCTGCGGTTGCCGGAGCGGCAGACGCACAGGATTTCGCGTTCGCGCGGCAGATCCTTGAGGCGCTGGCTCAATTCGCCCAGTGGGATCAGCATGGCGCCGGCAATGTGACCGAGTCTGTACTCCTCGGGCTGGCGCACATCGAGAATGAACGGGGCGGGCTGAGTGCGCAAACGCTGACCCGCCTCGCTCGCGCTAATCGCCGCAATCGAGCCGCCGCCCAAGAGTCGCCTGAAAAAATCCATCGTGTTGTCCCTCATCTATTTACTGGATTGTCGCACACTCCCGTGTTGGATGAAACCACAGGCAAAAGGTTACACAGCAATCTCACACGTCGTAGTACAGCGCAATTTCGGCCGGGTGCGGGCGGTTGCGCACGCCGTAGTATTCGTCATACTTGGCCTTGATCCAGTCGGCGATCAGGCCGGCGTCGAAAACGTCATTTTGCAGCAGAAACTCGTGATCGCGCACCAGCGCGTCGAGCGCCTCGCGCAGTGAGGCCGGCAGCGGCTTGATCGCCTTGCGCTGCTCATCGCTCCAGGTGAAGATGTTCTGGTCAATCGGGCCAAAGCCGAGCGCACGCGGGTCCATCTGCTGGCGGATGCCATCCAGACCGGCCATCAACTGCACGGCCAAAGCCAGGTAGATGTTGCCGGTGGCGTCGGGCGGACGGAACTCGAAGCGCGCGGTGTCCGGTTGATCGGCATACTTGGGCACGCGGATGGCCGCGCTGCGATTGCCCAGGCTGAAGAAGGCGTTGACCGGCGCCTCGAAGCCGGGCACCAGGCGACGATAGGAGTTGGTAGACGGGTTGGTGAAGGCTAGAACGGCCGGGCCATGCTGGAGCAGGCCGCCGATGTACCACAGCGCCGTCTGGCTCAACTTGCCATAGCCATCCGCGTCATAGAACACATTCTGAGCGGCCTTGAAAAGATGTTGATGAAAGTGCATGCCGTTGCCGGCCTCGCCGTAGAGCGGCTTGGGCATGAAGGTGGCCGTCTGCTGGCGCCGGTGCGCCACCATCTTGGTGACATACTTGACCATCTGCGTGGCATCGCCGCTGCGCACCAGGCCCATCATCGGCGTTTCAATTTCGCACTGGCCTGGCCCGCCCACCTCATGATGGTGATACTTGACCTCGATGCCCATCTTCTCCAGTTCCATCACCATTTCGCTGCGCAGATTGAAGAGCTGGTCTTTGGGCGGAATGACGTGATAGCCGCCGTGGCGCGGGATCAAGTGCCCATGTCCGCCGCGGCTGCTCTGCCAATCGGCCTCCCTGCTCTCCACGCGGTAGGAGGCGGCATTGACCTCGTTTTCGAACGCCACGCTGTCGAAGACGTAGAACTCATATTCCGGCCCCCAACGGCTCTCATCGGCGATGCCCCAGGCGCGCATCGTCGCTTCGGCATGAATCGCCATGTTGCGCGGATCACGACCGAAGGGCAGCTTGGTATCGGCCTCGAACGCGCTGCAGATGAAGCTCAGGGTGGGGACATCCCAGAAGGGATCAACGAAGGCCGTGCTCAGATCAGGAATCAACACCATATCGCCCGACTTGACCGAGCGCAGGCCAACCGATGAGCCGTCGAAGCCGACGCCGTCACGCATCAGGTGTTCATTGAACTGGCTCTTCGGCACGGTGACATGGTGCCAACGCCCGGCCAGGTCGGTAAACTTGAGATCAATCATCGCGAACTGCTGTTTGCGCACAAAGGCTTGCGCCTCGGCAAAGGTGGTAAACATCGTCGTTTCCTCCTCGAAAAGTAGTGACTGCTGACGTTTTTGCAGGATGCCCAATCATCGTAGCGTGTTCACGCACACCCGGCAATGGCATACGTCATAAAACGACCATCCGGCGGTTGAAACCGCGGCCACGAAAACAAAGAAGCTCAAGAACAACGCCGGCTGGAACGCCGGCCAGTTTGCCGATACCGCCGCACAAGACTTCGCGGCCAGGCAGCGCCTCCGCCCAACAGCAACGCCATTGTCATCCATGCCACGGATCAGAATCATCAGGATATGGGCGTCTTTATCAGCCAGCGCACCGGCGTTGGGATCACGGCCAGCCGGCCGCTGGGGACTCGCGCGCCGGCCCGCATCAACTATGGAGCCGGCCCCTGCCCGGCGCGTTGAGAATGCCCCGCACATCGGAATGACAACAGCCCCGGGCCGCCGCTGAACGGCGGCCCGGGGCTGCAGCATGAATTTGGCGCCTGCGTCTACTCGTAGCGCAGGGCATCAATCGGGTTCAAGCGGGCGGCCCGGCGCGCGGGGTAGATGCCGAAGAAGAGGCCGACCATCAACGAGAAGCCGAGCGCCAGCAGCACCGCGTCGAGCGTGATCGCCGCGGTCAGCAGCCCTGTCAGGCTGACGAGCAGGGCCAGGCCAACGCCCAGGACCAGGCCGATCAGGCCGCCGGTCAGGCTGATGACCAGCGCCTCGACGATGAACTGCCAGAGGATGTCCTGCTCGCGTGCGCCCACCGCCTTGCGCAGGCCAATCTCCTTGGTGCGCTCGGTCACGCTGACCAGCATGATGTTCATGATGCCGATGCCACCCACGAGCAGCGAGATACCGGCGATGGCGGCCAGGAAGACCGTCAGCAAGGTGGTGATCGTGCTCAACGTGCTCAGGAACGACGCTTGATTCATGATGCTGAAATCATCTGCGCTGCCGTCCGCCTTCGCCTGGTGACGATCCCGCAGCAGGGCGGTCACGCGCTGCTGGATGGCTGGCAGGTCTTCGCTGTTCTGCGCGGCCAGGGTGATGGCGGACACCTGGTAGCTCTTACCGTCCGGCGTGCGCCCGCCAAACAGGCGTTGTTGGGCCACTGAGATCGGCACGAACGCGCGGTCATCCACCGAGCCGAAGGCGCCGCCGCCCTTGGGCGTCAGCACACCGATCACGCGCAACGTTTGGTTCTTGATGCGCACCGTCTGCCCCACCGCCTCGCCGCTGCCAAACAGATCCTGCGCCAGGTTGGAGCCGAGCACCACCACCGGCGCCACGCTGCGCACCTGATCCTCTGTCAGGAAGCTGCCCTGCGTCAGGGCCAACGCATTGACAGTCTGATAGGCTGGGGTGACGCCGACCACGTTGGCGTTCTTGTCGGCCGCGGCGGCCACCACGCTGGCGGGTGCGCCCATCTGCGGGGCCACGCCCGTCACCGGCAAGTTGAGTGCAGCCACGGCATTGGCATCTTCCAGAGTCAGCGTTTGCGCGGCCACGCTCGCCCCTGGCGTCCGATTGCTCAACGAGCCGGGGATGATCGTCAACACGTTGGTGCCAATGGCCTCCACCTGGCCGGTGATCTCTGCGCTGGCGCCATTTCCCACCGCCATCAGCGCCACCACCGAAGCCACGCCGATGATGACGCCCAGCATGGTCAGGATCGAACGCATCTTGTTGGCCAGCAGGCTGCTGAGGGCCATGCGGGTGATCTCCCACACATTGATCACCCCGGTATCGTCCGGCAGGGGCGCCAGTACGGTCTCCTGGCCGGCGGTCACAATCAGCGCCGGCCGCACGTTGGTCCATGTTGTCATTGGATCACCTCCTGCGATCGTGATTCATCGTGTACCAGGCGGCCATCGCGCATCGTCAGCACGCGGCGCGCATACGCGGCCACATCGGCCTCATGCGTGACCAGCACCACCGTCAGGCCTTGCTGGCGATTGAGGCGCTGCAAGATGCCCATGATCTCGGCGCTGGTTTTGGTATCGAGCGCGCCGGTCGGTTCGTCGGCCAGAATGACGGCCGGGCTGCCCACCAACGCGCGCGCAATGGCGACGCGTTGCTGTTGGCCGCCGCTCAACTCGTTGGGGCGGTGATGCACGCGATCGCTCATGCCCACGATACCCAACGCGGTCGTCGCGCGCTGATGGCGCTCGGCGCGGCCCACGCCCCGGTAAATCAACGGCATCTCCACGTTACGCAGGGCCGATTGGCGAGCCAGCAGGTTGTACTGCTGGAAGACAAAGCCCAATTTGCGCGCCCGCACCAGCGACAAGTCCGCGCTGCCCAGTTTTTCCACATCAATCCCATCCAGTTGATAGGCGCCGGCGCTGGGCGTGTCCAGGCAGCCGATCAGGTTCATCAGGGTGCTCTTGCCGCTGCCGCTCGGCCCCATGATGGCGATGAACTCGCCCTGTTGAATCTCGAATGAAACCCCCTGCAGGGCATGTACTTCGACATCGCCCATGCGGTAGGTCTTGTGCAAATCATGCACAGCAATCATCGCTGTCATCGTTCATCTCCTCATAAACCCGTGCTCTCGCAGAACACAGGTTTCTTTCACGACCCCGTGCTCTCGCAGAACACGGGTTTGTGCCTTACCGACTGAACAAGCCGCCAGAGCGTGTGCTACCCGCGCCGGCCGGCAATGCCACAATCTGCGTGCCTTCTGTCAGGCCGCTGACGATTTCCGTGTAGGCGCCATCGCTCAGGCCGGTCCGCACATCAATCTCGGTGACGGTCTTGCCATCTGCGCTCGGCGCCTGGACCACACGGCCAGCGCCCTTGGGTAGCAGGGCCGTGGAGGGCACCAGCAGCACGCCTTGCTGGCGCTCGGTGATGATACTGACGTTGGCGGTCATGCCCACCTTGACCCGCGCGTCGGCGTTGCTGAAGTCGACGCGCACCGCGTAAGTCACGACGCCGTTACTGGACTGGCCGGCCGGGGCGATGTAGGCCACGCGGCCGTCGCCCTGCCAGCCGGCCAACGAGTCAATCGTCACCGCCACGGCCTGGCCCAACTGCACCTCGACGACGTCGTTTTCGCTCAATTTGAGATCCACGTGCTGCTCACTCTGCGCCACCAGGCTCACGACGCCCAGGCCAGTGTTCACAAAACTACCCGGCACGATATGGGCCGCCGTGACCACCGCGTCGAACGGCGCGGCCAGGGTGGCGTTGCCCAGGTTGAGCTGCGCCTGCTTCAGGTTCTGCTCGGCCTGCGTCAGCGCGGCCTGTTGAATCAGCAGGTCTGTGGCAGTGGCCGGCGCGCTCAGTTTGTCCAGGTTCGCTTTGGCCTGATCCAGGCTGGCCTGCGTCGAACGCAGGTCTTCGGGGCGGGCGTACAGCTTGGCGAGGTTAGATTTGGCCTGCGCCAGTTGGTAGGCAGCCGTGGCAATCTGCGACGCCGCATCGCTATCGGTGGTTGCCAGTTGCGCCTCGTAGTTGGCCGTCGCCTGCTCGTAGTCCAACGTGGCCTTCTGCAGCTCAACCGCTTCTGGTAAACGCCCGACATCGGCCCGCCAGGCCACGACATCGTACTTGGCCTGCGCCTGCTGCAGGACGGCCGCGGCCTTCTCCTGGGCCACGCGTACCGATTCCAGCTTGGTGTTCGCGGCGCCCGCCGACTTGACCGCCGCATTGTAGGAAGCCTGTGTACTCTTGATATTGGCCTGCGCCGCGGTTAGTTCGGCGGCGGTGGGGCCGGCCAGCAGCTTGTCATAATTCGCCTGGGCTGATGCCACCTGCGCCTGCGCGGCGCTGATTTCCTGCGGCCGCGCATTACCCTGCCGGGCCTGGGTCAGACGGGCCTGCGCGCTGATCAGGCCCGCCTCCGCGTTCGTCACCTGGATTTCCAACTGGCGTGTGTCCAGCCGGGCCAACGCCTGGCCGACCGTCACCACATCGCCTTCTGAAACCAGCACCTCAACCACGCTGCCGCCGGTCTGGAAACCGACGTCCAGCGCCTGCTCCGCCTCGATCGTGCCGCTACCATAAACCGTGGCGCTCACATCCCCGCGCGTGACCGCCACCGTCGCGACCCCGGCCGCCTTCGCCGGCGCGGCGCCCTGGTTCAACCACAGCGCCGCCGCAATCACCAACACCACCATGCCAACCCCCGCCAGCAGCCAGTTTCCTTGCAGCCCCCGGCGCGTTCTTGTGTTCGTTTTCATCGTCATTTGACTCCTTTGTTAGTAGAGAGATCAGGGATCAGGGATCAGAGATCAGAGATCGGAGATCGGAGATCAGGTACGTGGAAGGCGGGCAATTGTTGGTCTCAGGTCTCAGGTCTCAGGTCTCAGGTCTCCGCTCTCAGGTCTCCATTCTCGCGCCCCGACCGCCCGCCGCCGTCCGCACGCCGGGTGATTCACGCTCGTCAGTCTGGGCGACGGGGTGTCACCCGAATGAGTGAGGCAGGCGTAGCGAGATGGGTGATGGGTCGCAGCACGGTGTGTGTTATAATGAGTGACCCATGCCCGGTGGGTACAACCGTGAATGAAAATGCCAGCGGACCGGGCAGCAAATCCAAATGGTCCCGGAATCGAGGCTTCAGCCGGTCTGCCACAGGGTTCTCAAGTGAACCGGCTAAAGCCTCCATTCCAGATGTTTTCAGCGACCACATTTGGAATTCCTGGCCGCCAACGGCTGCGACGCCGCGGGAAGACGAGGGGGACTGATGCCGAACGAAGACATAAACGAGGATGATTTGCCTCTCCTGCTCGATGAGCGCCAGCGGCGCGGCGCGTTGGTGCTGCGCACGCTCCCCATCCTCTCCATTCCGGTGGTGGCGTCCATTATCACCTGGCTGCTGCTGCGCGTCACCCTGCTGGGCCTGGCGCCGCCCGATAACGTGCCGCGCGTCACGGCCGCGACGCCCCTGACCTTGATCGTCGTCGCTGTCATTTTCCTCAGCTCGCTCATCATCCTGGTGCGCCTGGGGCGCCCCACCCTCTCCGCGCTGGCCTTGATCGGCGCGTGGACGCTGGCCGTCACCGTGGCCTCTCTGCGTTTCGGTGTCGTCACCTATTTCCCGGCCCTGTTGATCCTGCCGATCTGCGCGGCTGGCCTGTTGATTGACGCCACGGCCAGTATCAGCCTGGCCGGTCTGGCCACGGTGATGATTATCAGCCTGGCCTGGCTGGAGAACAACGGCTTGGTGGCCCCCACGCCCACACTACCGGCCTTCATGCAGGAGAACCTGCCCGTCTTGGCGGCCGGCTTTTGGGGCGGGCTTTTCTGGGCGGTGGCCGGGCTGACGTCGCTGCTGGCCGGCGGCTTGCAGCGCGCCCTGCGTCAGGCGCGCACGCAGACTGAGGCCCTCAGCCAATTGAGCAATGAGCTTGAGTCGCGCGTGCAGGCGCAGACGGCCGCGCTGCTGGAACAGTCCCGCGAAGCCGCTACGTTGGAGGAGCGCACCCGGCTGGCGCGCGATATTCATGACACGTTGGCGCAAGGGTTGACCGGCATCGTGGTGCAATTGGGCGCTGCGCAGAGGGCACAGGCGATCGCCGATCCGCAGGCGGCCGAGCATCTCGATCTGGCGCAGCGCATGGCCCGTGAAGCCCTGGCCGAGGCGCGGCGCTCGGTCTGGAACCTGCGCGCGGCGGCCCTGGAGCGCGGCGATTTGAGCGACGCGCTGGCTGGCCTGGTGACGCGTGCGCACTCGCCTACCATCGCCATGCGCTTCGAACAGCATGGTGAGCCGTGGCCGCTGCTGCCGGCCGTCGAATCGGCGCTGTTGCGCGTGTGCCAGGAGGCGCTGGCCAACGTCAGCCGTCATGCTGACGCCAGCGCCGCGCTGGTCACGCTTGACTTTCAGCCGGAGGCAATTCAACTGTCCATCGAGGACAACGGCGCCGGGTTTGGCGATGACGTGCTCGGCGCGCCGCCGGCGCCTGGTCCCTGGGGCGGCTTTGGCCTGCTCGGCATGCGTGAGCGCATCGGCCAGTTGGGCGGCAAGCTCATCCTGCGCAATCGGGACGGCGCGCAGGTTATCGCCCGCGTGCCGCGTGACCGCAGCAGCGTGGAACTGCGAGGAAGAGAAACGATGAGGGAAAAACCATGATTCGTGTACTGGTGGTGGACGATCATCCGGTGGTCAGGCACGGCCTGGTGTCCATTCTCAAGTTCGAAAAGGACATGGAACTGGTCGGCGATGCGGCCGACGGGCCGGAGGCGGTGCGCCTGATTCTGGAGCGACGGCCCGATGTGGTACTGCTCGATTTGCGCCTGCCGACGTTTAGCGGCATCGAAGTGATGCGCCAGGTGCGCGGCCGGATGCCGGCGGTGCGCTTCCTGGTGTTGACCACCTATGACACCGATGAATACATCGGCCCGGCGCTGGCGGCCGGTGCGCAGGGGTATCTGCTGAAGGATGCCATGCCTGACGATCTGGCGCGGGGCGTGCGTGCGGTCATGCAGGGCGGCGCCGCGCTGGAGCCGCAGGTCGCCGCACGCCTGCTGGAGCGGATGAGCGGTGCGGAAAGCGATGAGGAGTTGTCGGCGCGCGAACTGGACGTGCTGCGCTTGCTGGTGTCTGGCGCCAGCAACAAGGCCATCGCCGCGCAGCTCAACCTTTCTGAAAACACGATCAAGACCCACCTCAGCCACCCCGCCCCGCCACAGGCCACCCCTTTGGGGCACCGTGCCAGCCGGGCCGAAGGCGTGGCGACCGCCCTGCCGGCCGGCCCGGCGCTCAACGACGAGCGCCAGGCCGCGCAGGCGCCCCTCATGGCCCCGCCCCTGCGACCACCCCCCGCCCCGTCAAACCCCCCCTCCCCCCCCCTCCACCCCAGCAAAGGCTTCGGCCGCCCACTGATTGATGCTTTTGCCCGCTTTGCCAGCAGCCTTTGCGATGGTATAATGGGCCGCGACAGGATTCCTGTCACAGATTCGGGACGGAGATGATTTGTCTTGCGCTGGCGCCCACAGTTCGTCCCAACCATGGCGAGTTTTGGCATGAAACGGATTGTCGGTACGATCATTGCCCCACGCCTGCGCGGGCGCGGCGGCTGGAGTATTCTCTGGTTGGTCATCCTGCTCGGCGCGGGTGGGTGGAGCATCGCGCGCGCGACGCCAGGCGGGGTGGGCAACGCGCTGACGGTGACCGTCCTCAGCCCCAACGGCGGCGAGGCCTGGGCCGGCGGCCAGGTTCAGCAGATCACTTGGTCCACAACCGGCGTTGTCACGGCCACCAACCCCATCACCCTGCTCGTTTCCTGGAACGGCGGTAACAGCTACACGCCCATCGCAACGAATCTGGCCGACGCGGGGGTCTATCCGTGGACTGTCCCTGCGCAGAATGCCGCGGACGCCCGTATCAAGGTTGTGGTGGTGGAGCAGGATGGCGCCAGCGCCAGCGACGAGAGCGATGGCCCCTTCATCGTGGATAGCCAGATTCAGGTGCCAGGCGGGCTGAGCGCCTCTCCTTACCAGACCTGGACTCGCACTAACGTCTTCACCCTGACCTGGACGAACCCGCCCGATCTTTCAGGGATCGTGGGCGCTTACTATAAATGGAACACGGAACCGCAGGGACCGACCGACGGCGTCTACGTCGCCACCACCCTGCCGATCATTACGGGGTTGGTTGCCCCAGGCGACGGCAAACACAGCATCTACCTGTGGCTCAAGGACCGCGCCGGCAACCTGAACGCGGCGCAGCGCAACGCCCTCTTCAGCGCCTTCTGGTACGACGGCAGCGCACCGACCAGCAGCGTGGAGTTGAGCGGTATCGCCGGCAACAACGGCTGGTATCGCAGCGGCGTTGATGCCAGCCTGAGCGCACTCGACCCGGATCCTGGCTCTGGCGTGCAGGCCATTTATCATCAGTTGAACAATCAGCCGGTGCAAACCAGCACCAGCTTTAGCATTGCCGCCTCCGGCATCTACGAGTTGCGTTATGCGGCCCTTGACCGCGCGGGCAATCGTGAAGTGACCCGCACACTCAACATTCGCATTGACAATCTGGCGCCGACCAGTCATGCCACGATCAACGGCACGCCTGGGGATGGCGGCTGGTATTTGCAGCCGATCACGGTCCAACTGACAGCCGCCGATGACTTGAGCGGCGTGACCGGCATCCGCTATCGCATTGACAGCGGCGCCTGGTTCACCGGCACCGAGATCATGCTTGACAGCGATGGCGACCATCGCCTGGAATTTCAGGCTGTGGACGAGGCCGGCAATGTGGAGGCCATCCAAACGTTGCGCCTGCCGCTCGATCAAACCGCACCGTCCACCGCGTATCAGCCGGACCCCAGCAGCATCGTTGGCGACAACGGCTGGTACCGCTCCTTCATCACCATCACCCTGATCCCTCTTGATCTCGGCTCCGGTATCGCCAACACCTACTACCGCATTGATGGCGGCGCCTGGCAAGCCGGCACGCACCTGGTGCTCAACCAGGAGGGCGAACACACGATCGAGTTCTACTCCGTGGATGTGGCCGGCAATGTGGAGATACCTTTTCCGGTTGCGCTGAAGATTGACACGCAGGCGCCCCCCACACCGGCGCCCCCACAGACTGCGCCCTTGTCCTGGACCAACCTGAATAGCTTCGATTTCATCTGGAGCAGGCCCAACGATCGCTCCGGCATCGCCGGCGCCTATTACCGGCTGGGCACACCGCCGACCTTCAACCAGGATGGCACTTTCACCGACATCCAGGTGGTAGACAACATTGCCCTGCCGGCCGAAGGCAGTTACGACTTGTACCTTTGGCTGCGTGACGGCGCCGGTAACGTTGATTACCGCCGGGCAGTGTACGTGGCCAATGCCTTTCGCTATGACACCACCCCGCCCACCACGCAGGCCGAGTTGACCGGCGCCCTGGGCGAGAACAACTGGTACGTCGGCCCGGTCACCGTGTCATTGACAGCCGCTGATGCCCTGGCCGGCGTGGGTAGTACGCTCTTTCGTGTGGACACCCGCGCCTGGCAGACCGGCACCATCGCGCTGATTAGCGGGGCAGATAAGCACACCCTGACCTATTTCTCCACCGATTTGGCCAACAACGTGGAACCCCCGCATGTTCAGACCGTGCGCATTGATCCTGACGCGCCAGGTCCGCCGCAGCAAGTGTCCGTTAGCCCGAGCGGCTGGAGCCATGTCAATAGTTTCGCCGTGGCCTGGACCAGCCCGCTCGACCTATCGGGCGTGGCCGGTATCCACTACAAGTTCGACCAGGCGCCCGTCGGGCCGTACGATGGCGCGTATCTGCCTGGGGTCAGCTTTGCCAGCGGTCTGCAGGTAGAAGGCGAAGGCCAACACACGTTGTATCTCTGGCTGCAGGACTTCGCCGGCAATGTGGATCACAACCAACATATCCGCCTGCTCAACGCCGCGCGCTACGACGCCACCGCTCCGCTGACGACCTTTCGCGCCAGCGGCACTGCCGGCAGCAACGGATGGTACAGCAGTCCGGTGGAAGTGACGCTGACGCCATCCGACGCGGGGTCTGGTGTCGCGTCGACGCGCTATCGCATCAACGGCGGCGCCTGGATCACCGGCACCCAGTTCACCCTGGGCTATGACGGTCAGCACCTCATCGAGTATCACTCGTCCGATGTGGCCGGCAACAACGAGACAGTGCAACTGCGCACCATGAACATAGATGCGACCGCGCCCAGCGCGCGCATCGAAGGCCTGGCGCCCTTCCAGGTGACACCGGTCTTTACCCTGCGTTGGAGCGGCCGCGACCAGCCTGGCTCTGGCGTGACCGGCTATGATGTGCAGACCCGGGCCGGGCGCAGCGGAACCTGGCGAACGATTGCCACCAACGCCCAATTCACCTCCATTCAAGTAACCGGTCAGATCGGGCAAACCACCTATGTGCGCGTGCGGGCGCGCGATGCGGCAGGCAACGTGGGCGCGTACAGCGGCGGTAACGGCGATAGCGCTACCTACATCAACGGTGTCACTAATGGCGAGTTCGAGACCGGCAGTTTCAGTGGCTGGTCCAGCGGCGGCGCCATGCCCACCAGCCTGGCGCCACCGCCAGCACCACCGCCCACCGGCGCCGGCGCGTACAGCGCCTTGCTGGGGAGTCCCGCCTATGGCCATGGCTATCCCAACCCGGTGGTGCCTGTTGGCAGCGCCGCGGTGAGCCAAACGGTCACTGTCCCGCTGATATCCGAATGGCCGCTCATGCGTCTGTCGTTTTGGTACCGGGTTTTCACCTATGACGTGGTGTATCACCCGGGTCGCCAGAAACACTACGATTCGTTCGAGGTCTACGTCCTGAGCAGCACCGGCGTAACCATAACCAGACTGCTACAGGACGGCAACACCGACCTGAGTCTGGTGGGGCCGGACAAACCGGTGATAGACCTGGGGTGGAAATTGGTCAGTTTTGACCTAAGCCCCTACGCCGGGCAGACGATCAGGCTGTGGTTTGGCAACTTCAACCGGCAAGATGGCTATTACAACACCTACACCTACCTGGACAGCGTCAGAATTACGACCCCCGTGCGGCGCACCCTGTACCTGCCGCAGGTAAGGTGAGGACAGAACTCCCGCCTTCCACACACCTGATCTCTGGTCTCTGATCCCTGATCTCTCTTTGGAGAATGGTGATGGCCGTATCATCGGCAGACCTTGAACAACTGCACGCCCAGGGTATGGAACATTACCAGCGCCGCGAATGGCGGCTGGCGCTGGAGTATTTCACGCGCCTGAAAAAAACGCAGCCGACACGTCAGGGCCTGGATGAGCTGTTGGACGAAGTGCGCTGGTTTCTCCAGCTTGAATCCATGGAATCGGGTGCAACCACCAGCAGTGCCGCCGAAGCAGTTCCCGCCAGTAAACCACCTAGCGCTGCGCTGGCCGCGCAGCGGCGCTGGCTTCTGATCGCACTCGCCGCGGCGGCCCTGGTTCTATTGGTTGCCTTTTTCATTCCCGGCGGCTTACGTGAACGCTGGTTCAACGGCGAGCAGCAGCAGATGGCTGAGCTGTACAATCGAGGCGTCGCGCTGCTCAGCGCGGGCGACTACGATGGCGCGATCCGTGATTTCGAGGCCATTTTGCAGATGGAGCCGGGCAACCTGGAGGCGCAGGCCGAACACGATCGCGCGACGCGCCTGCGCACCCTGGCGCAACTGGCCGCGCAGGCCAAAACCGCGATTGCAGACGAACAATGGGATGCCGCGGCGGGTTTCCTCGAGCAATTGCTGGCCCTCGATCCCACCTATTCAGCCGACGCACAGAGCCTGATGACCCAGGTCGAACGCCAGCAAACTCTCCTGGGCTTCTACAACGCCGGGCAGCGCTTCTACGACCAGGGCCAATGCCCGGAGGCCCTCGCGCAGTTCGAGCAAGTGCGCGCGCTCGATGACACGTTCCGCGCCGAAGGCGTGCAGGAATACCTCTTCAACTGCTACCTGAACGAAGGGCGCACGCGCATCGGCGTCGCGGGTACCTCCGAAGATAACATCAAGACCGCCATCGAGAGCTTTGGGCGCGCACTCAGCCTGCGCCCCAAGAATGTGCAGGCCACCGAAGAGCGTCAACTAGCCAGTTATTACCTGGATGGCGTCCGTTCCTACAACGTGGGCGATTGGAATCAGGCCGAAGGGCGCCTGCGCACAGTCTACGACACCCGCAACACCTACGCCGGCGGGCAAACGGCCCAGTTGCTCTACCTGATCTATCTGCGGCGAGCCGATCAGTCCATGGCCCTCACTCAGTATGTCGCGGCCCTGGAAGATTACCGCCGCGCCCTGTCCCTGGAAATCAAAGACAAGACCACGGCCCAGGCCGGAGAAAATGCGGCCCTGCAGGCGCTCGCCACCGCCACCCCCACCGTCACCCCAACCCGCACCCCAACCCGCACGCCGACGGCCACGCGCACCAGTACGCTCACGCCGATTCCGCCCACCAGGACGCCGCTGCCCACCGTGCCGGCCACCAATACACCGGCGCCTCCTCCCACCGAGACGCCAGCGCCCCCCACGGCGACCCCCATCCCCCCACCGATACCCCCATCCCTCCCACGCCCACCCCCATTCGGTGAACATCTGATCGAACATGCTGACACACCGTGGCGCACACTGGCGCTCGGTACACTCATTTTTTTCTTGCCCCTGCTGTGGATCCTCAACCCGCAGGCGCCGGCGACCGCTTGGCAACCGGCCGGCCTGCTTGGGCGCAACGTGGAGCATGTGGCCACCGGCTTTGCCGATGGGATTTTCTTCTACTACGCCTGGACTCCCACCGATGGGTTGATGCAGGCGAGCGCCAGTTCACCAAGCAGTGACAGCGGGCGCAGCGTCTGGCGTCCCATTGACGATAACTTGCCCGGGCACGGCATCTGGGGAGCGCCCGTCGTCCGCCGCCTCGCAGTGGATACCCGCAACGGCCGCCATCTTCTCGTCACCCTTGCGGCCGGCAGTCAATCTGGCCTGTACGGCTCGAACGATGGCGGCGCCACCTGGCAACTGACGCGCAGCTTTGCCGGCAGCGAACAGGACCCGGCCCTGGCCGTCGGTCCGGCAGGAATCGTCTATCTGGCCGACAATCAGCGCCTGCTCTGGAACCTGGATACCGGCCGCATCTGGCAGCAGACAGCGGCCTGGCGTGCAGAGGTCGGAACGGCTGCCACCATCCTGGTCAGCGCGGACCGGGCCGGCGACGTTTCCGACCGTCTCCTGCTGTCCCAGGTGTTCGTGGGCACCAGCGACGGCTACGTTTTGCGCCTGGCGTCGCCGCTGGCCGAGCGATGGGAGGAAAGTCGCCTGCTGGCGCACGGCGCTGTGACCCTGCTGGCGCAGGCGCCTTCGCAGCCGGCGCGGCTGTATGCCTGGAGCGAGGGCGCCCTGTTCGTCAGCACAGACGCCGGCGCCACCTGGACAACCCTTCCCCAAACGATGGCGACTGCACAGGCCCACGCGTTGGTCGTCGCGGCCGCGGATCCAGCCACGCTTTACCTGGCACAAACGGACGCAGGCGTTTGCGTCAGCCATGATGGCGGCCTCACCTGGCAAGCGCTGGATAACGACCGCCACCCGACCCGTGTGCATAGCCTGACCCTGGACCGACGCCAGGGCAGTCAACTGCTGGCTGCCACCGATCAAGGCATCTGGCGCTATCCAACGACCCGCTGAGTTGATTTTGCGGCAAACCATGGCGACAAAAACGATCGTTCGTTCATCTCAATCTTCAGGACTGGCCGGAGCCTACCGCCAGGAACGGCTCATCAGCGTACCGGTGCGCTGGTTGCTGCTGATCGTGGGCACGCTGATCGTCCTGACCGCCAATGTGACGCCCTTTGGCGGCGGCCTGTCGCTGGCCTGGCTCCTCTACGCGCTGGTCGTGCTGCTGTCAACCATCCTCACCTGGCTGATCGAGGTGCGCCCTCTCGGCTGGCTCCTCTGGCTGGGCTTCGGGGCCGATGTCGCCTTCGTCAGCCACCTGATCACCATCAGCGGCGGCGTGAGCAGCCCACTCTATTTGATCTACGGTTTACTGGCGCTCAAGGCGGTGTTACTGGCGCCCACGCTGCGCCAGCAAATTGCCTGGCTGCCCTTTCTGCTCGGTCCCCTCTACATCCTCATCCTGTGGTATCACCACGGCAGCCTGGGCTTCCTGCGCGAGCGCGACTTCCTGCTGCGCTATGCCCTGCTGGGAGGCTGGATCGCCGTCGGCGCCCTGGCCACCTGGACATTGGCACGTTGGCAACAAACGGCGCGCAGCCTTGACGCGGCCCTGGCCCGCCAAGAGAGCGACCTGGCGCAGAAAACCAACGTCCTGCAACGCACTGCTACCGACCTGGGCAAACGCGTGCTGGAACTGCGCACCCTGCAAGAGGTCATGAAATCGCTGACCTCCACCCTGCGCCTGGAAGAAGTGCTGCAGGTGATCGTGGGGCGCCTGGCCAATTTGCTCGGCGCCAGTCATTGCGCCGTGGCCGTGCTCGACCCGGAGGGCCGGCGCCTGCTCGGCAGCATCGCCACCGAGGGCGGTCAAGCCACGGCCGAGCCGTTCGTCATCCTGCTGGCTGATGAGCCGGCCACCGCCGCGGCGTTGTCCGACGAACAGCCAGTCATGCTCAGCGATACCGCCGACAGCCGGTCGGCCGGTCAGCAGCAGTTATTTCAGCGCTGGGGCATGCGCTCCTGCCTGGTGATTCCGCTGCTGGCACGCCAACGCGCCATCGGTGCGCTCTACCTGGGCGATACGCGCCCCCACATCACCTTTGGCGAGCCGGAGCGTCAGCTTGGCCTCTCCTTTGCCTACTTCGCCGCCACCGCCATTGAAAACGCACAGCTCTACCAGGAAGCCTGGGAAAAAAGCAGCGAACTGGAGGCGGTCGTGGTCGGCATCGGCGACGGGGTGCTCGTGACCGATCCGCACCTCTGCCTGCTCCTGATGAACCCGGTCGCCATGCACATCTTTGGCCTGCCGCAGGTAGCCACCGGCATGCCGCTGTCAGACCTGCTGCCGGGCAGCCCGCTGTTGGCTCTCATCGAAGAAACTCTGAGCAGCACAGAGGAGCCGATCGTACGTGAGCTGGAGCTGATGACCGCACGTGATGGCCGTACCCACACCTATCAGGCCCTTGCGTCTCCCATGTCCAGCGTGGAAGGCGCCCGCCGCGGCGTCGTAACTGTGTTGCGCGACATCACCGCACGCGTGGAGCTGGAGCGCATGAAGACCAACTTCCTCAGCGTGGTCTCGCATGAGCTGAAAACGCCGCTGCATTCGATCAAGGGCTTCGTCGAGATCATCCTGCTGGGCAAGACCGGCCCGGTCAACGAACTGCAGCGCGACTTCCTGGGCACCGTCAAGGAGCAGACCAACCAACTGCAGCGCCTGATCAGCGACCTGCTGGAGTTCAGCCGCATGGAGGCAGGACAGATCAAGCTGCGCATGGAGCCGCTGGCGATCGGTGAACTGGTGGCTGACGTAGCCGCCAAACTGGCGCCGCAGGCCGCCAACGGCCAGGTGAGCATCGTCAATCAGGTCGCGGAGAGCTTCGCCATCATCGAGGCGGACCCGATGCGCATCGAGCAGGTGGTGACCAACCTGGTGGATAACGCCATCAAGTTCACGCCGCCCGGCGGGGCCATCAGTATGCATGGCTATGCTGATGACGACCTGGTAGAACTGCGCGTCAGCGATACCGGCATCGGTATCCCGCCGGAGGAGCAGCAGCGCATTTTCGACCGCTTCTACCAGGTGGATGGTGGCTCCAGCCGCCTGTACAAAGGCACCGGACTGGGCCTTTCGATCTGCAAACATATCGTGGAGCATCACGGTGGGCGCATCTGGGTGGAAAGCCCCGGGGCCGACGGCCAGGGCGCCACCTTCTGTTTCCGCCTGCCGCGCCGCCATGCCGGCCGTGAAGCCATGCTCGATTTCACCCATTTGCCTCGCACCGAGGCCGTTGTGGGCGATGCGTAGGGGCACGAGGGCCGTGCCCTCACGCCCCTACGCGGCATTGGCGCTGGCGTTGGCCGCGCTGGCGCTGCGCCTGCCCGGTCTCTTCAGCCAACCGGTCGTGCTGACCGAAGGCACGACCACCATCACCATTGCCCGCAATCTGCTGGCCGGCCGCGGCTTTGTTGGCATCCTGGGCACGGTGGAACCGTTCGTGCCGCCGCTCTACCCTCTGCTGATCGCCTCGCTAACGCCTCTCAGCGGTGATGCCATCCTCAGCGCCCGCCTGATCTCCCTCCTGGCCGGCGTGGCCCTGGTTCCGGCCACCTACCTGCTGGCCTCCACGCTCTTCGACCGGCGGACCGGCTTTGCGGCCGGCCTGCTCGTCGCCGGCGCGCCGCTGCTGATCGAATACAGCAGCCTGGAATGGAGCGAGACCCTCTACGCCCTGCTCCTGGTCATGGGCCTGGCCTGGGGTTGGCGAGTTGTCCAGGTCGGCGGGCGGCGCTCGGCGCTCGGCGCAGGGCTTTGCCTGGGCCTGGCCTACCTGACCCGCGTCGAAGGCGCGCTCGCGCTGGCGCTCGTCGTCGCGTGGATCATCCTGCGCCGCGTCGCCGCGCCGGGTCAGTTGGGGCACGCGGGCCGTGCCCTCATGCCCCTACTGGCCGCGTTCGCGCTGGTGGCCGCGCCCTACGTGCTGTGGCTCAGCCTGACGCTCGACCGGGTGACGCTCGAAACCAAAAGCACCTTGAACTTCGTCATCGCCGGGCGCATGGCCCAGGGCGAGAGTTACGTGGATGCCGCGTATGGCCTGGACGCGGACGGGCGGCCGCACGGTGTCTTTTTGCAGCGCACCGCGGCGTTGAGTCAGGCGCAGCCGCCGGACCTGCCGCCGCCCTGGTCAGGCAGCCGCCTGCGCCAGTTGTGGGACGGCCTGCGGGGCGTACGCCAGGAGATGCAGCTTTACCTGGTTTCGTGGCTTTTCCTGGTCGCCGTTGCGGCCGGCATCCTGCGCACGCTGATGACACGCGCGTCACGGCCGGCCACCCTCTACCTCGGCTCGTTCATCGGCCTGGCCCTGCTGACCGTCGCGCTCGTGCCGCAGGTCTACACCCGGTACCTGTTCCCGTTGTTCCCGTTGTTGTGCGTCTGGGCCGGCGTTGGCGTAGGCGTAGGGGCACGAGGGCTGCGCCCTCATGCCCCTACAGTAACGGTGATCATCGTCTGTGTGTTGCTCCTGTCGCTGCCGCGCGGCAGCACGGTGAGCAGCCGCCGCGCGGTGGATGTGGACCAGCAGCGGGCCGGGGTCTGGCTGGCGCAGCAGGCGCCGCAGGGCGGCTTGCGCATCCTGTCGGTTCACAGCCAGGTTCCGTTCTACGCCGGCGCGGTGCATGTGCCCATGCCCAACGGCTCACCGGCGCAGGTGCTGACCTATGCGGACGCAGTGCAGGCCGATGTCCTCATTACCTCGCCGCGCAAACTGGCAAGCCGGCCGGCCCTGCAAGCCTGGCGCGAGGGCGCGACCCTGCCTGCGCCCTGGCAGGCGGTTTATCGAGACGCTGAAGCAGCGGACGGCGAGTTGATCGTGTGGATGAAAACCTCGAAATGAAAACCTTAAATCCTGAATCAGAAATCCAAAATCCAAAATCGAACCCACCGAGTGGGATGGGGCGGCGCGTCTTTCTCAAGCGTGCCACGCTGATGGGCGGAGCGGTTGGCCTGGCGGCCGCGGGCATCGGCGGCAAAGTCGCGCTGGACAGCCAGGGGCGCAGGGCGCTGCTGGCCGAACGTGAGCGCCAGCGCCCCACCGGCGGCATTGCCTGGGCGACCCAGGCTGAATATGTCCTGCTCGGCGCGCTGGCCTCGCACCTGCTGCCGTCAGACAACACCGGCCCAGGCGCGCCCGAAGCGCAGGCGGTTGACGTGATGGATCGCCTGATTGCCACGTCGGCCCACCGGCGTGCGCTGTACGCGCCCGGGCTGTTGGCCTTCGATGAGCTGGCCCGGCGCATGCACGGCGTTGTGTTCGTCGAGATGGCGCGGCCCGAACAACTGGCGCTGTTGGAGACGGTAGATCAGACGCAGCAGAACATCAATCGCGCCACGATTTCCCTGCCCGACCGGGTTGAACGCAAGGCGCAAGACCTCTATCACGACTGGGAAGGCCTCGGCCCCGCGCTCGACCTCTTCCCCCAACTGGTCAGTGACGTGATGCAGGCGTTCTACAGCAGCCAGGTCGCCTGGGACTGGCTGGGCTACGATGGCCCGCCGCAGCCGCGCGGCTACGTGGGGCGTCTGGGGAGCTGTGAGTCATGAGCGAAACGACCGATGTCGTCGTGATCGGCTGCGGGGCCGGCGGCGGCGTGATCGCCAGGGAGCTGGGCGAAGCCGGCCTGCAGGTCGTCGTGCTGGAGGCGGGCAAGCGCTTCAACCCCTACGTGGACTATCGCACCACGGAACGCGACTTCGAGACCAGCTCGACCCGCGTGTTCGATCCTGAAGACCCGCGCCGCGATCTGTACACCTCGGGCGGCGCCGAATGGTTCAACTACAGCCGGGCCAAAGGCGTGGGCGGCTCCACCCTGGTCTACGTCGGCGTGTCGCCGCGCTTTCATGAGTCGGACTTCCGCGTGCGCAGCGCGGACGGGGTTGCGGACAACTGGCCGATTACCTACGCGGACATCGAGCCGTACTACGACCGCGTGGAATACGAGATCGGCATCTCCGGGCCGACGGGCGCGGAGGCCAATCCCTTCGATGCCCCGCGCAGCCGGCCCTTCCCGCTGCCGCCTTTCCCGTACAACTGCGCCAGCCAGGCCATTAAGCGCGGGGCCGACCGCCTGGGGCTGCACATGGTCCATTCACCGACGGCGCTGCCCAGCCAGCCCTGGAATGGGCGCCCGGCCTCCATTCAATGCGGGACGTGTCGCCTGGGCTGTAAAATTGCGGCCAAAGGCAGCATTGATGTGACCTATGTGCGCAAGGCGGAGGCGACCGGCCGCGTGGACATTCGGCCGCAGTGCATGGCGCGGGAGATCACCATGAACGCGGCGGGCAAGGCGCGCAGCGTCATCTACTTCGACGCCAATCGGCAGGAGCAGGAGATCGCGGCGCGCGCCATCGTCGTGGCCGGCAATGCCGTGGAAACCCCGCGGCTGCTGCTGCTGAGCAAATCAGCGCGCTTTCCCGACGGCCTGGCCAACTCCAGCGGCCTGGTGGGCAGCTACTTCACCGAGCACCTGGCCGTTTTCACCTACGCCCGGTTCGCGGAACGGCTGGACGCCTGGCGCGGCATCCCGGCCGGCGGCATGATTCAGGACTTCTACGAAACCGATCCGGCCAACAGCTTTGCGCGCGGCTTCACGGTGGAGATCAACAACGGCTGGCAGTGGCCGCTCAGCGTGGCGCAGCGCGCGCCCGGTTGGGGCGCAGGCCACAAGCAGCGCGTCAAGGAGTTGTTCAGCCACATGGTCGGCCTGGCCTCGGTGGGCGATCAACTGCCCGATCTGCGCAACACGGTCAGCCTCGATCCCGAGGTCAAAGACTTGTACGGCCTGCCTGTGCCGCGCATCGTCAACGAACCGCGGCCCAACGACCAGGCGATGCTGGGGGCCATCCGTCAGCGTTTCGACGAGATTTTGCAGGCGGCCGGTGCGACTGAGATCTGGGAGCCTGAGTATCGCCCGGGCGGGTCATCGCACTACCTGGGCACCTGCCGTATGGGCAACGATCCGCGCACGTCGGTGGTGGATGCCTGGTGCCGCGCCCACGATGTGCCCAACCTGTTCATCGGTGACAGCAGCCCCTTCGTCACCGGCGCGGGCGTCAACCCCGCGCTGACCATCTCCGCGCTGGCGACGCGCACCGCCGAAGGCATCATCGCCGCGTTCAAGCGCGGGGAACTGTGAACATGCGGACCGCCGCACTCGTTCGTCGTCTCCAGTCCCGGACTGCCGAACTGGTTTGGCGCCTCCTCTCCCTCATCCGGATCGCACGTTTCTCGCTCCTGACGGGCGGCATCCTCCTGCTCGCCCTGCTCTTGCGCCTGGTCGGTCTGACCTGGGGCTTTCCGCACAGCTTCAACGTAGATGAGTCGCATGTGGTCTACCTGGCCAGCCAGTTAGCGCAGCGCTTTGCGCAGACCGGCTCTCTCGATCCGCAGGCCTCCTCCTACGGCGCACTGCCCCTGTACCTGCTGGCCCTCAGCACCGCGCTGGCCGATGGGGCGCTGACCTGGCTCAAGACCCTGGTTGCCCTGCCGTTCGATTCCGCGCCCATGCTCTACGTGGGTCGCCTGCTGGCGGTCGCGGCCAGCACGGCGACGGTGGGTCTGACGATGGCGTTGGCGTCGGCGTTGGGGCACGAGGGCACTGCCCTCATGCCCCGACAACAACGCGCCGCGCTGTGGAGCGGCTTACTGCTGGCCATCAGCCTGCTGCCGGTGCGCGAGGCGCATTTCGGCACGGTGGATTCGCTGCTGGTGCTGCTGATGATGCTGGCCTTGCTGGCGGCCGCACGCCTGGCGCGCACCGGCGCCTGGCGCGACTATGTGCTGACCGGCGTCGCGGTCGCGCTCGCCATGTCGGTCAAAATTGGCGCAGGGCTGCTGGTGGTCCCTGTGCTGGTCGCGCACCTGGCGCACATCCGCGGTAGTAGGGGCACGAGGGCCGGCCCTCATGCCCCTACATGATGTACATGATGCTGTGCGGCCTGGTGGTCGTTGTCCTGTGGCTGGCGCTGAACCCTTACGCGCTGCTCGATCCCGCCGCCTATTTCGACCTGGACCGCAACGACAGCGTGCGCACGCAAAGCCTGGTTGTGGCCGGCAGCCTGCGCGTGCTCTACACGGCGCAGTTCGAGGGAACTACGCCCTACCTCTACGCAGTGACGAACTGGCTGCGCTACGGCCTGGGCCTGCCGCTGACCGGCTTGAGCCTGGCCGGGGTGGGTTACAGCTTCTGGCGACTCTGGCAGGCGCGGCGTGAGATCTTCAGCGCCGGGGCCGCGTCGGAGTCTGCTGCTCCGAGTTCAGGCGGCAGTCAAGTGCCCCCTGACCCCCAAGTATGGGGGAACTGGTTTGCCGACGCCTTCTTGCTGGCCTGGCTGCTGGCCTATTTCGTCGTGGCCGGCGGCGCGTACGCCAAATTCATCCGCTACGCGCTGCCGCTGATCCCGCCGCTGTGCATCCTGGCCGGCCGCCTGCTGGCCGACTTGTGGGATGGCCCGCGGCGCTGGCGGCTGGGGCTGCGTTTGGTCGTGCTGCTGATCGTGGCCGCGGGGCTGCTGCACACCCTGGCCTTCGTGCAGATCTATCGCCAGCCCGATGTGCGCTTGCAGGCCGCGGACTGGATTCGCAAGCAGATACCGGCCGGCGCGTCTATTCTGGTGGAAAAGGATGAGGGACTGCTGCTGCACAGGGCCGCCGCTGAGTACGGCCTGGAGGGTTACGAGTGGCGCATCTGGAATCCCTACGAGGTGGCCGGGGTGAGCAGCGTGCGCTATCAGGCGCCGGAAGTCTCGGCCGAACAAACCGAGACCTATTTACAGAATCTGTTGACCACCGATTATGTCATCGTGGGCAGTAGTTGGGCCGAACGCTTCACGGCCGCGGCCGCGCAGTTCCCGGCCCAGGCCGATTTCTACCGCCGACTCTCCGCCGGCCAGGCCGGCTATCGCGTGCTGAAGACCTTCGAGGTCACGCCCCGGCTCGGCCCCTTCGCCTGGGACGACCGTGGCGCCGAACTGACCTTCCGCCTCTTCGATCATCCAGCAATCACCATCTTCGTCACCGCGGCCGACTGATTTGACACCCATGGATGTATCCAATATAATCTCACTCAACTGACCGACCGGTCGGTAAGGCGCGAGGGTGCGACCCTTGTGCCGCAACAACATTTAGGAGTGACCCTCTATGTACAGCGTTCTTTTGACGCTTCATTCGATTGTTCGTTGGCTCATCGTGCTGGCGGCGTTAGCCTCTGTAGGCCGCGCCCTGGGCGGGTTGCGAGGCGGCCAGGCCTGGACTGCGCTCGACAAGCGCCTGGGCATCATCTTCACCAGCGCGATGGACACGCAGCTCCTCATTGGCCTGCTGCTCTACTTCTTCTACAGCCCCGTCACCACCAATGCGCTGCGTGACCTGGGCGGCGCCATGTCGCAGTCCGGTAGTCGCTTCTTTGCCGTTGACCACCTGTTCGCCATGCTGATTGCCGTCGTTCTGGCGCACATCGGTTGGGCTCGGGCCAAGAAGGCCAGCAGCGACAGCGCCAAATTCCGCCAGATTGCGATCTTTTTTGGCCTGGCGATCGTGCTGGTGCTGCTGTCCATCCCGTGGCCCTTCTCCTCTGTGGCGAGGCCGTGGCTGCGGCTCGGTTAACGTTGTTGCACGAGGTCTCCGACCTCATGCAACAACGCATTCTGAGAGAGGCGACCCATCTGTTCGTCACGCAGGGCTACCACCGTATCTCCATGCGTGAAATTGCCGAAGCGGTGGGGGGGTCCAAGGCTGGTCTGTACTATCATTTCAAAGATAAGGAAGACCTGCTGCTGGCGATCCTCACCGCGTACCTGGACACGATCGAACGCGTGCTGCTGGAGATTCAGCAGGCCGGCGGGTCTACGCGCAGCCAGGTGCGCAGCCTGATGCTTGCCATCTTTGCGCAGCCGCCGGAGCAGCGCGCGCTGATTCGCCTGGCCAGCCAGGAGATGCCGCAGTTGAGCCAGGAGGCGCGCGCCCGTTTCGGCCTGGTTTATTACACCAAATTTATCGCCCAGGTGGAGGCCATTCTGCGCAACGGCATCGCCAGCGGGGAATTGCACGCCCTGGACATTCATGTGACCACCTGGCTCTTGCTCGGGATGATGTACCCGTTCTTCTACCCGGCGCACGAGCACGAACTGGGCACGCCCGCTGCTGCCATTGATCTGATGATTGATGTCTTCTTCGATGGCGCCGCGCGCCGCGACTAACAACTTTGGGTTAGAAATTCATAACAACAAAGGTTCATTCATGAGCACCACTACTGCTGCGGCCGTCTCCACGGACGCCGCTGACAAACTGGACTTCAAGAGAGTCCTTCCCATCTTCATCATCGTCTTGATTGACCTGCTCGGTCTGACGATCATCATTCCCTTGCTGCCTCTATACGCCACCTCGTTTGGCGCCAGCGCCGCGCTGATCGGCGTGCTGGGCGCGGCCTATCCGCTGATGCAGTTCATCGGCGCGCCCATCCTGGGACGCCTGTCCGACCGTTTTGGCCGTAAGCCCATTCTGCTCATCAGCCAGGTGGGCACGTTGGTTGGTTTTCTGGTGCTGGGCGCGGCCAACTCGCTCTGGCTGCTGTTTGCCTCCCGCATCATTGACGGCCTCTCCGGCGCCAACATCGCCACCGCGCAGGCGGTCATCAGCGATGTGACCAACGAAAAGACGCGCACGCAGGGCCTGGGGCTGCTGGGCGCGGCCTTTGGTCTCGGTTTTGTCGTTGGACCGATCATCGCCTTCGTCTCGCTGTCCCTCAGCGCCAACAACTACCATGTGCCGGCCTTCATCGCCGCCATCTTCTCCGCCATCTCGATCCTGCTCACCTGGTTTTTGCTGGAAGAAACGCATGGCCCGGACAAGCGCAACACCGATAAGTCCAAACCCATGCTCGGCTTCGCGGCCATGTTCGAGGCGCTGCGCCATCCCCAGGTTGGCATGCTGCTGGTGCTCATCTTTGCGCAACAAATCGCTTTTGGTGGCTTCGAGCAGATGCTGGCGCTCTTCACCCTGAACCGCCTGGGTCTCAACGCGTCGGGCAATGCCATCATCTTCGTGTTCGTGGGCATCATCGTCGTGGCTGTGCAGGGCGGTCTGATCGGCCGCTGGAGCCGGAGATGGGGCGACCGCCGCTTGATCTACCTGGGCCTGGCAACCCTCACCCTGGGCCTGGCCCTCACCGCGCTGACGCCGCGCCAGCCGCCGCCCTGGTACAACACCGCCGCTCTCACGCAAGAGCTGACCGCGACTGACGCCGGTACGCGACGCCTGCCGGGCGAGACGCCGCCCACCTACAACCTGCCCATCGCTCTGCCCTCCGATGCCAGCAAGGGCTGGCTGGGGCTTGGCTGGCTGCTCCTGGCGATGATTCCGGCCTCCATCGGCGGCGGCGTCCTGCAGCCTGCAATCAACAGCCTGATCACCAAACGGGTGGCCGACAATGAGCGCGGCGGCATCCTGGGCATCAGCGCGGCGTTTCTCAGCGGCGCCAATGCGCTGGCGCCCTTGCTCGGCGGTGTGGTCTTTCAATGGGGAGGCGCCAGTGCGCCCTTCTGGCTGTGGGCGGCGATCATGGGGCTGCTGCTCATCGCCAGCCTGCGGACCATCAAGGACACGCGGGCTGCGCCCTGATGCCCTAACGGCTCTGGCTCAACTCGGCGACGAGCATGGTGAGCGCCAGGCGGTCTTCCATTTGGCCGGTCTTGATGGCGATGTCGGTTTCGAGCAGGCGTTCCATCGCCCATTCCAACGTCGCCAGGCTGAAGCGTTGGGCCTGGGGCCAGGCCTTCTTCATGGTGAATGGCTTCTGGCCCAACGCTGCGCCGGCCGCATCCTGGCTTTGGCCCTGGCTCATCAGTTCTTTGACCTGCAAGAGCAGGCGGAACTGCCAGGCGATCATGCCCAGGATGCCCAACGGCTGCTCACCGGCGGCCAACAGGCTTTGCAGCAGCGCCACCGCCTGCTTGCCATTGCCGCCAGCCAGGGCCTCCACCATCTCGAACACGCTGCGTTCGCGCACGCCGCTCACCAGCAGCTTGACATCGGTCACGCTGATGGCGCGGGCGTTGGCGCTGTAGGCCAGCAATTTGCTCAGCTCCTGATCCAGCAGGCGCAAGTCGTGCCCCACCAGTTCGGTCAAGGCCCGCGTCGCCGCCGGTTCGATCTTGATCTTGCGTTGGCGCGCGCGCTGCGTCAGCCAGTTCAACAGCCATTCGTCCTGTTTCCACCATTCCCCGTCATATTGACACAGCAGGATGCGCACGCGCGGCGCCAACGCCGCACTCTCCAGCGCCTTCGACACCGGGTCGGTCTTGCGCACCAGCGCCGGCTCCAGCAGCACCAGGTCGGTGCTTTCCGGCACATGCGCCAGGTAGGCGATCAGGGCGCCGCGCAGTTCCTTGGCCGCGGCCGGCAGCGCCTCGCCGCCCTCGCCGGCCGATGGGCCAGCATCTTCGGCGGAGCGCGTGCCGGCGGCGTCAGCCTGACCGCGGCCCTTGCCCTGGCCGCGCTGCGCCTTGCGCGCGAACGCGGTCAGCGCGCCGTTGAGGATGACCAGGCGGCGCGGCGCCAGAAATGGCATGGCGTCGCACGCGTGGTGCAAGTCCGCCCGCGAAAAGCGCGCGCCATCCAACTCGGCGGTGTTGAGCTGCGCAAATTCCGGCGGCCCCAACGCCGTCTTGATCTCGGCCAGGGCCTCCGCGCGCAAGAATTCCTCGTCTCCATGAATCAAATAAATCATACGTGCCCACTTACGCCAGACCCGCGAAATCTCACAGGGTTCAGAAGTCTCAGGGGTGGATCAGCTCTACCAAATGCACCGGCACGCCGCCCAGGTCGGCGCGGCGCGTCACCTGGCCCAGGCGCACGCCTTGCACCTGGGCTGAGGTGGTGACAAATTCCTGCAAGGTGTGTCCCAATGGCTGCGCCACGAAGAGCGCCAGGGTGGCGGCTGTGAACGCGGTGGGCAGCGCTTCCCAGGCGGAGCGTTTGCGCTCGCCCTGCGTGCTGAGCACCGTGACGGCCCACGCGGCCAGGCCCGCCAACATGCCGGAGGTGACAAAGTTGGTGCCGCAGTTAGGATGGACCGCCATGTGGGCGTCGCCGGCCTGCAGGCGTCGCAGCGCCTCTTTGGTCGCCAGCTCCAACTCCTGCGTCTCGATCTCACCAAAGATGATGAAACCACGGGTGTTGCTGCGCGCCACGATACGCCGGTCGGCCCGGCGCGCCGTCAGCAGAGAGACCGTGGCATGTTCGATGCCGTGATTGCGGCGAACGATAGACACAATGGGGACGTTTTCCAATGGGTTGGCTGTCATGGCTCTTGTGTTGCCTCTTGATTTTCCAGAATCTCGCGAATCGCGTAGATCGGTTTGTTTTGCGCCTCGTAATAGGTGCGCATGGTCATCTCCCCTAACAGGCCGATGCTCAGCATCTGCACGCCCAGCACGACCAGCAGAACGGCCAGGAGCAGCAGCGGCCGGCTGCCGATGCTCTGTCCCAGGATCAGCTTGAGATAGGTCAGGTACATGCCGATCAACGTGCCCACAGCGCCCAGGGTGAGACCGATGCCGCCAAAGACGTGCAGCGGCCGCGTGGCGTAGCCGAGCAGAAACCGCACCGTGATGAGGTCCAAGATCACCCGAAAAGTGCGGCTCAGGTTGTACTTGGAGCGTCCGAACTGCCGCGGCCGGTGAGAGACGGGAATTTCCGCCACGGCCGTGCCCATCCAACTGGCGATGGCGGGGATGAAGCGGTGCAGTTCACCGTACAGGCGCACGTTCTGCAGCACCTCGCGGCGATAGGCTTTGAGCGAGCAGCCGTAATCGTGCAGGGTCACGCCGGTGACGCGGGAGATGAGCGCGTTGGCGATGACCGAGGGCAGCCGCCGGCTCAGCGCGGCGTCCTGACGCTGCACGCGCCAGCCGCTGACGACATCGTAGCCAGCCGCGATTTTGTCCAGCAGCAGGCCGATGTCGGCCGGGTCGTTTTGCAGGTCGGCATCCAGGGTGACGATGATCTCCCCGCGGGCGCGCTCGAAGCCGGCGGCGAAGGCGGCCGTTTGACCGAAGTTGCGGCGGAAGCGCACCACGCGCACATGCGCGGGGTCCTGCAATTGCCAGCGGCGCAGCAGGGCAAAGGAGTCATCGCGACTGCCATCGTCCACCACGATGATCTCGAAGGGGCGGCCCAGGCCGGTCAGCGCGGCGGTGAGCTGCGCCTGCAGGCCCGCGATGCTCTCTTCCTCGTTGTACAACGGCACCACGACCGAGACATGGGGCGCCGCCGAGGCTGTGGGATGGGTCATGGCTGTTCCACCCCCAGGCTGCGGCTGTCAGGCGCCGGTTCCCACCAGGCGGCCGGGGTGAGGTAGAGGATGCCGCCAACCAGCGCGCCGCCCATCGTGACTGCGTAGAAGAGCAGACCCATCGCGGCCGCGGCCGCCGGTGTGACGCCTACCTGGGTGAACAGGGCCATGTAGCTGAATTCGCGCACGCCCAGGCCGCCGAAGGAGGGGAGCACGAGGGAGACAGAAATGAGCGGCACGAAGATCAGGTAGTAGCGCCAGGGAATGGCGGCGCCTACGGCCAGGCCCAGGCAGATGTTGAGGCCAATGAGCAGGGCGTTGAAGATGAGCGAGACGCCAAACGACGCCAGGAGAGGACGCAGGCCATAGGTGGGGATGGCGTCGAGCAGGATTTGGCCGGCCTTGACCCGCGCCACGGCCGGGAAGCGGCGCTGCAAGGCCAACGCCCAATCGCGCCGCGCCATCAGCAGGACGATCAGCGCACAGGCGCCGAACAGCAGACCGAGGAGCCAGCCGACGGTCGGGCTGGCCGCGCCGGGCGCCAGCAGCAGCGCCATGATGCCGATGGGCATCTGCATGGCCATGCCGCTGAAGCGATCGAGCAGGACCGAGCCGAGCACCACGCCGGGCCGGCCGGCGTAACGGCCCAGGGCCACGGTCTTGACCGCGTCGCCGCCGAAGCCGGTGGGCAGGACCGTGTTGAACAGACTGCCGATGAAGTACCAGCGCACCAGCAGCGCCAGGGGCGCGGGGACGCCGCCGGCGCGCAGCAGGATCTGCCAGCGGGCCGCGCGCACCAGCACGCCGAGTTGAAAGAGCAGCAGGGCCAGGGCAAACCAACCGGCGTGGATGTGGGTGAGGACGGCGAAAATCTCACGCCAATGGACCGCGCGCAGCAGCAGGGCCATCAGCGCCAGGCTGATCGCCAGTTTGAGCGGGCCGTCGAGGCGTTTGCGCAGCGCAGTTGCGCGGGTGGAAGCAGTCATTGCGTCGGTTTCTGGGCGATACAGAGGAGCGATTGGCCGAGCGGCACATCCCACACGCGGCGCAGGAGGCGCTCGGCGCCGATGAAGAGCGGGGCCAGCAGGTTGAAGAGCTTGAGTTGGCCGTGGGGCAGGATGTCGCGCTTGAGGACGCGGCTGTTGAGCCACCAACCGGGAATGCCGGCGATGTTCAGGTAGCTCAGCCGCAGAATCGTGAGGCCGGTCGCGCTCACCAGGCTGCGCAGTTGGCCGCGGTCATAGCGGCGGAAATGCCCCAGCGCGCTGTCCAGGGTGCCATGCATGTACGCGCCGGCCGGGACGAAGAGGAGCAGCCGGCCGCCCGGCGTCAGCAGTTCGGCCATGTGGCGCAGCGCGGTCTGGTGATCTTCGATGTGCTCCAGGACGTTGAGGCACATCACGGTGTCAAGGCGATGGCCGGCCAGTTGGGCCACGGTGTCACGCGTGGTGATGTCGCCCTCGCAGATATGGACATTGGGGCGGTCGGCAAATGCGGCGCGCACGTAGCGCACCGAACTGGGCAGGCGATCCAGACCAACCACCTCGTCCAGGCCCAGGAAATAGCTGGTCATATTGCCGATGCCGCAGCCCACCTCGAGCAGGCGGCGACCCGCGTACGGCGCAATTTCGTCGTAGATCCAACGGTTGTAGCGATCTACGCTCGCCATGCGGCGCAAGGTCTCGCGGCCAATCGGATCGTCTAGTTCGGCAAATTCCAATGCAATCTCCTTGTTGGGGCTTGTTGGGGCTTGTTGCTCGTTGTAGGGGCATGAGGGCTACCGCCCTCGTGCCCCTACTCGATGAAACGATATTTGATCAACGCCCACAGGGCCGGCAAACCATCGCGCCAGGCGCTGATTTTCTTCCCCTCGTCGGCGTCACGCCCGTTGTAGGAGATGGGCACTTCGAAGACGCGATAACCACGTTTGAGAATCTTGGCGGTGATCTCCGGCTCGAAATCAAACCGATTGGCGCGAATCTCGATGTCCTTGAACACTGCCGACCGAAATACCTTGTAGCAGGTTTCCATGTCGGTCAGGATGGTGTTGTAGAGCAGATTGGTGATCAGGGTCAGGAATTTGTTGCCCAACATGTGCAGGAAGTTGAAGACCCGGTGCGAGCCGAGGAAGCGGGAACCGTAGACCACGTCGGCCTTCCCCTCCAGAATGGGCTGAATGAGCACCCCGTACTCGCGGGTCATACTCCAGGTCTGCATCCTGGATGACGACCAGGTCACCGCTGATATGGTGCAGCCCGGTGCGAATGGCCGCGCCCTTGCCCTGGTTGAACTCATGAAAGACGATGTGCATCGCGGCCGCCTGCTTGGCCTGCATCTGGCGCAGGATGTCGCGCGTACCGTCTGTGGAGCCATCATCCACCAGGATGATTTCCTTTTCAACGCCGTCGAGCGGCGCGGCCAGGACGCGGCGCACGATCTCCTCGATCGTCCCCCGCTCATTGTACACCGGGATGATGACCGACAGCCTGTGGGGTGTTGTGCTCACGGTGATGATCTGTCTCTCCTGTCTGTCTGATGCCCCATCATAGCACACGGGTACCGCGGCGTCAAAGCCAGGTGAACGGCGCCCTATGGCTCGAGGACCGTGATGCCGAGGCCGAACACGCCGTTGTCATGATCGCCCTTGAACGAGCCGATGAGCAGAGTGTACTCGCCGTCTGGCGCGGCGATGGTGGTGGTCAGCACAGGCACCATCTCGTTTTTCTGCGCCACCACGCCGTAGCCGCCGCTGAACGGCTTGAACGCCTGATTCCACCAGTGCCCGTCACTGCCCTCCAGACCCGCGTAGGTATCACCGGTGGTGAACATCGCATCTTCGGCTTCGATGCGAATCTCCTGACCCTCATCGTTGAGCAGGCGCACGTAATCGAACACACCGTCATGGCCCGGCAGCGGGCCGATGTGCAGCACCAACTGGCCTCCGGTCACGGTGACGCGGCCGGCGTTGATCTGCCACACCGAGCCGGTCTCGTCGCCCAGGAAGGTCTGCGCCGGCGTGAAGGATGAACCATCCGGGTAAAAGGCGTGATAGCCGGCAACGGCAGGCGGCGCGCCAATCTCTGGTGTGACCACCGGCGGCACCTGCATTCCCCGCGTTGGTTCGCCGTTCAGCACCAGGTAGCTGCTGAAGAGCAGGCCGCCGCCGGGGATGCGGTGTTCTTCGAGCACGCCGTTGGGCCAGCGGCTGGTGATGGCAGAGAGTCGCGTGGGTTGGTGGGGGTAGACGATCCAGACGAAGGGCGGGCCTGGGCAGCTCTCGATCAAGCCGTTGGGCGCCTCGGTGGGCAGGTCAATCAAGGGCCGCGGCCAGGCCAGGAATGCGGTCTCGCGCACCTGCAGGGCGTATTCATCGGCAAAGTCGCAGGCCGCGATGTCGGTGGGCAGGTCGCGCAGGTAGCGGCCGATGAGGGTTTGCGGCCGCGCGGCGATTTTGACCGTTTCGCGGTAGAGATTCCAGTCCTGCCAGCCGACGAGGGTCAATATCACCAGTAGGGGCACGAGGGCGTAGCCCTCATGCCCCAGGCGGCGCCAGCGTAAGGGCACGAGGGCGCAGCCCTCATGCCCCAACCGGTCCAGGGCGAGGGCGGCGAACCAGGCGCCGGCGAACGTCATGCCGACCAGGCGCGGCCAGAAGGGCGCGTCGCCGGTGAGGATGCTGCCGATGAAGAGGTTGAGCACCCAGAAGATGAGCGCCAGGGCGGCGCCGGGTGTGCGCCAGCGGCGCAGCGCGTAGCCAAAGCCCAGGGCGATGAGCGGCGAGATAGCGGAGCTGAACATGGGGTGCCGGTAGCCGAACTGCGTGCTGGAGTCCGCGCTGACATGGAACATCAACAGCGAGAGCCGCGTCTGCTCCAGGAAGACGGCCCAGGGCGTGGTTACGCCGTACTTGCCCATGAGGTGGTTCATGACGGCCGGGTAGAAGAGGAAGACCGAACGACTGCGTTCGACCAGCGCATCCTGGTTGCGGGCAAAGTAGATGAGGCTGGGGCCCAGGCCGATCAGCAGGCCCAACGCCATGAGGGTCAGGCCGATCAGGTTGCCCTTGATCCAGTCGCGGCGGAAGAGCAGGGCGAAGAGCAGAAAGCCGGCGATGATGAAGAGGACGACACGGCCCGAGTAGTACATTTGCAGGCCAAAGCTGAGGAGAACCCCGGCCAGAGCCAGGGAAAAGTTGCGACGCGCACGTAAGCCATCCACCAGCAGGAAGAGGGCGAACAGATTGAACGGCCAGGGGTCCATGTACGCGGCCAGGCGCGAGAAATGGATATGGGGGACGTTGATCGCCACCAGCGCAGTAGCCAGGAGGGCCAGGCGCGGGCTATCGAACAGGCGCCAGATGAACAGGTAGAAGGCCAGCAGGCTGAGCATACCAGCGATGACCGCGCTCATGTTGAGGCCAAAGAGGTTGTTGCCGAAGAGGGCCATGGCGGCCGCGGTGGGCAGGTAGCCGATCATGGGGATGTTGGCCCAACCCTCCTGGAACAGGCGCCATTGGTTGCCCATGATGATCTCGCGGCCTTGAATGCCGTAGGAGGCCATGTCGCCGTGAAAATCGTAGGGGATGATTTCCAGGCGATTGACGCGCAGCCAGAAGGCCGCGCTCAGAATGACGACCAGGATGAGCAAATTGAACAGGGTGGCACGGGCCGGCCAGATGCGCCGCGTCGCGCCGCCGGCCCGTCGCAGAAGCTGCCAGGGCGTCTGCGAGGCCAGGAAGAGCAGGATGCTGAGCAGCCAGATCGCCTGGACGCTGCCGTCTTCGCCCTGCCAGGCAAAGCGCTGCAGGCCGAACGCCGCGCTGCCCAGGGCCGCGAGCAAGAGCAGGCTACGCCCAACCCGGTTGACCAAGCTGCCCGCGCGCGCTTGACGACGGACGCGCTGATCCGGGCGTGTCCAGATGGCGGGCGTCAGCCAGGCAAAAAGGCCCAGGGCCAGCAGGTAGAGCGCCGTGCCGATGCGCAAGCGGTTCGGCTCGAACCAGGCCAATGAGATGGCGTTGCCCAGGGTGCTGGCCAGGAGTTGGCGCAGACCGGCGCCGTCATAAAAGGCCTGCGCCAGGTAGGCGAGTGCCAGTGCCAGCAGGATGCCGGCCAGTCTGCGCCAGGTGACGCGCGGCAGAGGCGGCGGCGCAGGCTCCGGTTCAGCAGCAGCCGCAAGCGCTGCATCCTGTTCTGATTCCGCCACCGCCAGGTCGTGCCGGGTCAGACTTAGTTCATAGCGCCCAACGCGGCGGTGCAGCAGCCGTTTGGCGATCATGGCGGGCGCGGGTGGTGTATCCCCAGCCGGCGGGGCGGCCGTCAGTGTGTCAGGCAAGGCAGGGACGGGCGTTGAGTCTTCAGCCGCCGGCGCCGGGATCACGGCTTCGCTGTCGGTCAGCGCCACAACCGGGGCTGCGCCCGCAGTTGCAACCGGGGTCATGGCAAAGGGCACGGCCGCGGTGGGGGTGTCCGCGGCCGGCGGCACGATGGGCGCGCGGCGGCGCCAGGCCCGCAGCGCCAGCAGGAGAAAGAGCGCGACCAGGCCGCCGATCGCCAGGAGGCCCGGCCAGGGATTGTCGCCGCCCAGGCCCGCGGGTGGGACCGTTGGCGTGTAGCCGGGCGGCGTCACCAGGTAGGCGCTGAAGGTCGGCCAGCCGTGCTCGATCCCTTCCTGCACAGCGCCGCCGGGATAGGGCGGTCCGTACGCGACCTGCAAAACCGGGAGCAGATCGCGCTGCTCGGTCGGCACGATGAACGCCAGCGGCGGATCATCTTCTTGCACGGGCGCGGGCGGTAAGATTCCCTGGCGAATCTCTTCGAAGGTGATGTTGCGGCCGTTGACATTGTGGTTCAAGAACTGAAAGACGCTGTCATCCCAGGAGAAAGGCTCTTGCACCAGCAGAACCTGGGTGTCGCCGGGGAGGCGGCTGATGAAGCGAGCCATGCTGGTGCGCGGCTGGACACTGGTCACGGACCAGGTTGCGTAGGTCCGCCAGTTGTTGACGCCGACCGCGGCCAGCGCAATGACCAGCAGCGCGGCCAGCGCAAGGCGGCCATACTGATCGAGCGGCCGCGCCAGGAGGCCCCACAGGTAAACGCCGGCCTGCGCGGCCAGGATGACGACCGCGGGCAGGACGATGCCCAGGTGAACCCAGTTGGGCGGGTCATTGGTGAGAACGCCGCCCAGGACCAGGCTGGCCGCGAACCAAGTCACGAGCAGGAAGGAGCGCGCATCACGCAGACGCGCGAGCGCCAGACCCAGGCCCAGCGTCAGCAGCGCGGCGGTCAGCCAGTCGAGCATGGGACCGGGAAAGGCAAACTGCGGGCTGGTGTCGCTGTAGAGGTGAAAGGTGAGAAGTGTGCGTTCGATCTGGCGCACGAGCAGGGCCGGCAGGGTGGAGACGCCGTATTTGTTGAGCAGATGTTCGTAGACGGTGGGGTTGGTGAGGGTGACGGTCCCGGTGCGGCCCATGAAGACGTCGAACTGGCGTAGGGCATAGCCCAGCATGGGGCCAAAGGCCAGCAGGGCGCCAAAGACAAGGGCCAGCCAGTGGCGCCACTGGCCGCTGATCTGGCGGCGCTGCCAGATCAGCAGCCACAGAAACAGCAGCGGGAGGATGACGAAGGCGACGCGCGCGCCGTAATAGACCAGCGGGCTGAGGCCGAACAGGATGCCGGCCAGTGCAAACCAGACGCCGCGGCCTGTACGCAAGCCGCGCCAGAGGCAGGCGCAGAACAGCGTGACGATGAGCAGGGGCGCGCTGGGGATGACGATGCGGCTCAGGTGGTTGTGGGTGTAGCTGATGGTCAGCAGGGCGGCCGCCAACAGCCCGACGCGGCGATCGGCCAGCTCACGCCCCAGCCAGAAGACGGCAGGAATGGTGGCGGTACCGATGAGCACGGAGCCGAGGAATAGCCCGTAGAGGTCCTGTCCGAACAGGCGCATGGAGAGGGCGGAGAGCATGTAGAAGAACTGGGGGAACTGGAAGTAGGTGTTGATGCCGATCCAGGCCGGCTGGCCGATCAAGGCGAGGGCTTCACGCCCGACGACGGTGATGTCGCCGTCAATGTTGCCGGGGATGGCGGTCAGGTAGCGGGCACGCAGGGCAAAGGCCGCGGCCGTCATGAGGGCCAGCAAGGCCCATTCCCACCAGGTGTCAGACGGCAGGGTGGCGACGCGGTCCGGGCGTGCGCGCATGGGCAGATAGGAGGCGAGGAACAGGAGCGGACCGGCCAGCCACAAGGCGCGCACCGCCAGGCTCTCGCCGGCGCTGAGATAGAGCGCCAGGCCGGCCAGGTAGCCCAGCAGGGCCAGGGCCAGGCTCAACGCGGGCCAGGTGAAGGCCAGGGCCAGGCGCGGCTGCGGGCGCGGCGGTTCAGGCCAGGCAGGCGCGCGCGGTTCAGGCGCGGCCGCCAGGGCAAACAGGAGCATGGCGGCGGCCAGCAGGCCATAGGCCAGGAGATGGGCCGTCTCGACGCGCAAGGTGTCAACCAGGGGGAGGGCGAAAGGCGTCTGAGTGAGCAGGGATTGGGCCAGTAAGGCCAGCGCCAGGGCGCCCAACGCCCCGGCGCGGTGATTCCAATGCAAGGGTTTTGTCATCACTAGAGGTGCGCCGGTACCTCATTGCCTGCCTCACGGATGGCCTGGGCCACGTTGACCCGGGTGAGGAGGAGCATGCCGGCCACAAAGAAGACGATCAGCGACAGAATGGCAATGCGGTAGCTGCCGGTAAATTGCAGGCTGAGGCCAAACAGGAGTGGGCCGAGCCAACTGGTGCCGCGTTCGCTGACCTCGTAGAGGCTGAAGTATTCGGCCTCCTGGCCGGATGGGATCATGTGGGAGAAGAGCGAGCGACTGAGAGCCTGGCTGCCGCCAAGAACCACCGCGATGACGGCGCCGATCGCGAAAAAGCCGGCGGCATCTTCGGCCTTGAGCACGCCGTAGGTGTAGATGACGACGCCTGTCCAGATGACGAGGCTGCCAAAGATAGCGCGCTTGGTGCCCACATAGCGGGAAATGCGGCCGAAGATGGCCGCGCCAAAAAAGGCGATGAACTGCACCATCAGAATGACCGCGGTCAGGGTATCAATGGACAGTTTCAATTCTTCCTGCCCGAACTGGGATGAGAGGGCGATGACGGTCTGGATACCGTCGTTGTAGAGCAGATAAGCGATCAGGAAGAGCATGGTTTGCGGATAGCTGGGGAGCCTGGTCAGGGTGGCGCGCAGTTGCTTGAAACCGGCGGTCGTGTAACGTTCGCCGGCGGGTAAGCGGCGCCGCGGCTCACGCGACTTCAGCATGCGGATGGGAATCAGGGTAAAGAGCGCCCACCATGCGCCGGCCGACAGCAGGCTGATGCGCACCGCCATCGCGGTATCCAGACCGAAGTCTGCGGCCTTTGAAAACAGGACCAGATTGAGGGCCAGGAGCAGACCGCCGCCGAGGTAGCCGGTGGCAAAGCCCATGGCCGAGACATTGTCGCGGCGGTCGGCGCTGGCAATTTCCGGCAAGTAGGCGTTATAGAAAACGATGGAAGCGCCAAAGCTCAGGTTACCGATCAGAAAGAGCAGGCCGCCCAGGAGGTAGTTGCTGCCTTGCAGAAAATACATGCACATCGTGGCGATGGCGCCGATGTAGGCAAAGAGGGTGAGCATCTGCTTTTTCAGATGCGAGTAGTCGGCGATGGCGCCAAGAATGGGCAGAAAAACGACCTGTAATAGGACGGAAAGAGAAACCATGTAGGGGAAGAAGGAGCCGGCGCCCACTTGGATGCCGAGAGGGTAGACAAAGCCATTGGCGTCTGCGGCCGCCCTGGTGATGGAGGTCAAATACGGGCCTAAGAAGACGGTGACAACGGTGGTGGAAAAGGCCGAATTGGCCCAATCGTAAAAATACCAGGCGCGAATCTCACGCTTGTCGTTCATGGGCAGCTCCTTCTGTCTCACAGACTTTCTGACGGAATCTGTTCAGGCGTGGTGGATGCCCGGCGTCGCGCATCCAGGGCGATCCTGGCGATGCCAGGTTCATCAAAACCGATGCAGTATGGGCAACGAATCATGGGCAACGGGTGCGTATTGTACACGGTGACAGGCAATGGGTCAATTGTGTGGGGGTAGCCATCCTGTTTCACACAATGGGACGCTTTGTGATACAATGACAGCCACTCGCTACAGCCAATGGCCGCCTGGGCCGCCATCATGAGGAAGATAGCATGAGCGATTCATCAACCATAGTGCGCTTGCAAGGATTGCAGAACCTCTACGCGCAGGGATTTCAGAGCGCCTTTATTGACCGTGCAATCCAGCAGGTGATTGCCACCGAAGCGGACAACACCGAGGCCGAGTTGCGGCGTCTACGACAAAAACTGGAACACTACGAGCAGCGCTACCACATGACCTCGGCCGATTTCTACAGCCGCTTTCGCACCAGTGAATTGGGCGCGGACATTGATGTGGTCGAGTGGAGTATCTTCTACGACCTCTACCAGGGCGTGCAAAAACGCCTGCACGAACTTCACACCCTGTTGTAAGGCCCCTCAGCGGCAGGCGACAGGCGCCTGACCGGGCGGCGTGTTGGCGGCCAGGCAAGACTGCCATGCCGTCACCAGTGTGGCCAGGTCCGTCACGTCCAGGAAACCATCGCAGTTCGCGTCGTACAGATATGCCGAACGTCCGATGAGATGCGCAACCAGCATGATGTCCACAATATCCACGCTGCCGGAGCGGTCAACATCCGGGTAAGCGCCGGGGCAGAAGGGATCCGATAGCTCGCTGGTATTGCCATTGCGGTCGGTTGCCGTCGCCACCATGGGCCACCAAAGATTCGCTGCCTGCACCGGCTCCAAGAGCACACTGGTGATGTTTTGCGCGACATTGAACGTGTAGCTGGTGGCGCCCAGGTAGGACAGCGCCTGCCCGGAAGTCATGCTATCGGCCCGGTAGAACTCGACCGTGATCGGGTAGGAGGCGTAAATGACCGCCGAATCTACCCGGTAGCTGATCAATATCGGCTCATACTGCGCCAGTACGCCGGGATCAGGGTCAGTGAACAGCACCGTCGCGATGGATGGGTAATTCTGCCGCCGATTTGGCCCCAGGTCGGGATCGCCCTCATCATTGGGCGTGAGACCATCGCCGTCCAGGTCAATGGCGCGACCAGGCCCATTGACCACGATGTTGCCCGACAGCCGGTTGCCGAGCGTCTCCTCGCCGGTCACGACGATGCCTTCCTGGCTGTTGAAGCGCACAACGTTGCCCGGCCAGATGATCAGACTGCCCGCGGTGTCGCCAACCTGGTTGTCGTGCGCGCCCTCTTCGATGACGATCCCATGCTGCTGTTGACTGCCGGTGAGCGGCGTCGTGCCGCTTCTGGCCGGCCCAATCAGGTTAGCCAAAATGAGATTGTGGCTGGCTGTCGCGCCCGTGATGCGCACCCCGGCCTGATCGTTACCGCTGACCTGGTTAGCCTGGCCCAAACGCCCCACCTGGTTATCGCTCGCCCCTTCGATCACGATCCCATCGGCCTGCGCGCTGCCAAAGATGATGCTCTGACCGCTGGCCGCCGGCCCAATCGTGTTGTTCATCACCTGGGTCCGGCTCGACCCCGGTCCGAGATAGATGCCGGCCTGCCGATTACCGCTGATCAGGTTGCTGCTGCCTGTCAGTTGTGACGCGGCATCCAGGCTGGCAGTCACGCCAATGCGATTCTCCTGCGCGCCGTTGCCAATCCACACGCCAATCTGCTGCTCCTGACCATCGGGCAGGATGCTGCCGCTTGCGCTGGGGCCAATGCTGTTACCGATGATGATGTTGCGGTCGCTGCCGGCGCCGGTGATGATGATACCGGCGCTGAGGTTGCTGCTGATCAGGTTGCGGTCGGCCGGCATCGTCCCGCCGATCTGGTTGTCGGCCGCGCCGTTCTCAATGGCGATGCCCACTTGCTGCTGCGCGGCGCCGCTGATGCCGTTGGCCGCCACGCCGATGAAGTTGCCGGTCAACAGATTGGCGCTGCCCTGGATGACGACGCCCTGGTTGGTGAACTGCGTGAGGACAAGCCCGTTGATGCGATTGTTGTCACTGGCCAGGATCAGTCCGTCAGGCAGTTGGTCGTTTCCGCTCAGCGTGATCGTGAGCAGCGCGTCGATGGGGCTGGAGAGCGCGGCCGTGTTGACACGGGCGCCCGGCGCGGTCGTGCCGTCAATCCACAGGCCCGCGGGGTCGGTCAAGGCCGGCAGCGGGGAGGTGAGGACGATGACGCCCGCGACCAGGAAGCCAATGGCATGTGGTCCTGAGCAGGCGTTGGCCTCCTCCAGCGCAGCGCGCAGGGTGCAGCCGGCGTCCGTCGTGGCGCACAGACAATCGCCCACGTTGGCATCGGCGCTGTCGCCCAGGTTGGTGACCGCAAATGCGTTCTGACTGAGCGCGGTGGCCTGACTGAATTCGCTGGTGTTGCCAGAGGCATCGGTCACCGTCGCCACGATGAGGTCGGTGTCATTGGGAATGACGGCGGCCGGGAAACGCTGCGTGATCGTGGTCTGGGTACTCTCATAGAGCAGGCTGCCCACCCATGCCTGACCCGCGGCCACCTGGCCCAGCACAGCGCTGGCCTCGGCCCGGTAGAAATCAATCGTCAGCGGATATTGCGTGTGCTCCGGGCTGCTGTCCACGAAGATATCGAGCTGTATCTGGTTGATGAGCGCGCTGATGTTGCCGATGAGCGGCCGGTTCTGCAGGCTATTGGGGCCGCTATCGCCATCGCCGGGGTCATCGGGCGTGATGCCATCCGCGCCCAAATCAAGCCCGGGCGCGGCCGGCGGCAACAGAGAAGGGCCATTATCCGCCAGATTATTGCGCCGCACCCGGTTGTAGGGACTGTTGCCCTCGATGGTCACCGCGGTCAGGGTGTGGTAGGCGATGCGATTGGACGCCGCTGCATCTGCGCCGCTGCCAATCTCATTGCTGGTCGCGCCATCGCTCAGACGCACGCCCACCGCCTGGACGCTGCCGGGCAGGGGACCTCCGGCCGCGGCCGGCCCGATCGTGTTGGCCCACACCCGGTTCCGAAAGGCGCCGCTGCCGGTGATGCGCACGCCGTTGGCGCGGTTACCGCTGATCAGATTGGCCTGCACCAGGTTATTACTGGCGCTGGTGTTGATCCACACGCCGTCGCTCTGGACACTGCCGGCCAGGAGCGCCTCTCCGCCGGCGGCTGGCCCGATGATGTTGCCTCGCACCAGGTTGCCGCCCGCGCTGTCCGAAAGCACCACGCCCGCCACGCTGTTGCCGGAGATGACGTTGTCAAGCACCAGGTTGTCATAGGCGATATTGGTGAGGTGAACTCCGTACAGTTGCTGGCTGTCGGTCAGCACCGACGCGCCATCCAACGCCGGGCCGATCAGGTTGCCCTGTACGGTGTTGGTCAGCGCCAGGTTGCCCTCGATGCGCACGCCGGCAAAGCGGTTGCCGCTGATGACATTGCGGTCCGCGGGCAGCGTGCCGCCAATCACATTTTGCTTGGCGAGCGCGCGCACGTTGACGCCCGCGCGTTGAAAACTGGAGACATGACTGCCATCGGCCGTCAGGCCCAGGAAATTGCCGGCGATGAGGTTTTCGCGACCGCCGGCGATGACAATGCCGTTGTAGTAGGGCGCGCCCACGTTGGCATCGAAGCCGTAGATCGCCAGCCCCCGCACCACGTTGTGGTGGCTGGTGACGGTCAGGCCGTCGAAGGCAAGATCGCGACCATCCAGCGCCACCGTCACGCTGGCGTTGAACGTACCGGTCAACGGGGCCGTGTTGGGGCTGGCGCCGGGCGCGCTGTAGCCATCAATCGTGACGCCGCCGCTGCTGTCGCTCAGCGCCGGCAGGGAGTAATAGGGCGCAATCGTGCCGCTGATGGCAAACTGGATCAGGTCAGCGCCAGGGCAGGCATTGGCCGTTTGCAGCGCGGCGCGCAGCGAGCAGAGATTATCGTCGGTGGCGCACAGACAGTCGTTCGCGTTCGTATCGGCCCCGTCATCCAGCGTGTTGACGCTGATGGGGCTGTTGGCGGGGAGGCTGCTGCGGGTTGAGGCGCCGGCAGCCACGGCCAGCCCAAGCAGCGCCAGCGCGACTAGCGCGCTCGTCAGCACAAGCATCCGTCGAGGGTGCAGAATCAAGCCAGAACGATTCACCACCAACCTCCTGCTCAGCGCGTGGCGCTGATGTCAATTTCCCAATGCCCTGGCCGGCGTATCGTCCCCTGGTCGTGGACCTCTTCGCCCGCATAGTGGCCGTAGCAGGCCAGTTGCTTGAAAAAGATGGCGTCGTGCTGGTCCAGGTAGGTGTTGACACGGGCCACAATGCCATCCAGGCCCGCGCTGGTGAAGCTGCTGCGCAGATCGAGCAGCCATTTGCCCTTCATGACCTGCACTTCGTTTTCGATCGGGCGGTTGACGCGCTGCTTGGGCATCAGGAAGAGGTCAACCACGGTCAGCAGGTGGTACGATTGGCGCAGGTTATCGCGGATGACCAGGCCAGACTGGGGCGCGTAGGCCAGCACTTTACGCGCGGCCAGATCATCCAGAACAAAGAGATGCTCCTGGGGCACCGTTGAGATCGGCCAGTTCTGCATGTTGAGCGGCTGGCGTTTTTCTTTGGCATCGAAGAAGAAACGTCGGCCCTGCTGGCGGTTGCCAAACGCGAAGTCCAGACGGGAAAAGGACCTGCAATTGTCCTCGAAGGCCATGTTCTGGCTGCGGAAATAGGCTTTGACTTCCTGTTCCAATGAGATCATGCTCGTCCTTT
>NZ_JADIZS010000052.1:0-29537 GCF_016704685.1 Candidatus Amarolinea dominans | reverse complement strand
GAAAAGAATGCGGCGCTCGCCGGACTGCTCGCCGGTAAACCGCTGGACGCCAAAGCGCCGCTGGCCTGGCTGGGCGACCCGATTGCCATCCGCGACCCGCTGGCCGCCAGCTTTCGCAAGCAGGCCGGCGCCAACCTGTTGATCGTCGGTCAAAACGAAGAAGCGGCGTTCGGCCTGTTCAGCGCGGCCCTGATGGCGTTGGCCGCCCAGGCGCCGACCGGCGATGCCGCGGCCATCACCCTGCTGGACTTCAGCCAGGCCGACGAGGCCAACGCTGACTTCTACACGCGGATGGCGGCCCGGCTGCCGCGGCCAATCACGCTCGGCAAGCGCCGTCAACTGCCCGCGCTGCTGGACGAGCTGGCCGCCGAGGTCACACGGCGCATGGAGGATGAGGCCACGCCCGGCCGGCCGCGCTTCCTGTTTGTCCACGGCCTGCAACGTGCGCGTGACCTGCGCCAGGATGAAGGTCTCGGCAGCTTCGCCTCGTTCGACGCGCCGCCGGCCGCGGCCAGCCCCGCGCAGCAGTTCGCCACGATCCTGCGCGAAGGCCCGGACGTGGGCATCCACACGTTGGTCTGGTGCGATACGATGACGAATCTCAACCGCACGCTCGATCGCCGCATCCTGCGCGAGTTCGGCCTGCGCGTGGCCTTCCAGATGAGCACTGAGGACTCGTCCGCCCTGCTCGACACCCCGGCCGCCGGCAAGCTCGGCCCCTATCGCGCCTTATTCTACAGCGAGGATGAAGGACGCCTGGAGAAGTTCCGGCCGTATGGGGCGCCGGCGGACGCGTGGCTGACCATATCCACCGCTTGGCGCTTGATGCCGAGGCTGGCGTCTCCAGCCTCGGAATCATCTCCGTAAGATGGTCTTCTGACGGGTGCATGCCAGATCGTCCATCCAGTGGCGCTTTCCTCCAACTCCCGGGATGGTTGGTACCATGGTGCGCCATGAGTCCTCTGGGTGCGTGATTCCTGCTGGCGGTCGAACACGCGACTCCAGGCAGATGAGCGTGCCCAAGAAACCGCCGATCCTTGTCACACCGTTCGGCGCTGCGTTTGGCGAAGTGCGGCGGCGACCTTCGGAGGCAACGAATCCCCGTGCTCCAGATAAGACTCGATCAACTTGCGCGCCACATCCTGCGCGATTTCCAGGGTTTCCGCCATCGTGCGGCCCTGGGCAATCAGTCCCTGTAGATCATCGCTGGTTGCGAGATAACCGCCTTCTTCTAACGGCTCGATACTAATGGACAAGATCAACTCGCTCATCAAGTGTACCTTTCAAACGCGACATCGAAATCGGATGGGACTCGATTGTACCATGTTGACTTGATTCCTGACAACCGTCTTGCCGCGTCCGGCTAACGCCGCTCCGGCATGGTGGTGATGACCGGGGGCGGCGTGGGAAGGCCCGGGCTGTTGGCCTGGCGCGGCGAAGGCGCCCAGTCGCCATGCCAGGCGCCGGCGTCGTCCCGGCTGTAGCTGGCATCTGGGCCGAGCGCGGGGAAGTTGATGCTGGCAGCCACGCTGAGATCAGGCCGCAGCAGCCGCAGTGTGCCGCCGCGATCGTTCAACGCCAGCCGCGTTGACCGGCGGAACAGCACGAGATAGCCGCCGGCCGGAATGCGAAACGCGCCCGCAAAACGGTAACGGGTGCTGTTACGTCCCGTGTCCAGGTGCCAGCCGCTGAGATTGACCTCAGTCGCGCCGGGGTTGAACAGCTCGATCCACTCATCCTGGTCGTTGATGCGCCGATCGTGATTCCAATCTACCCGTCGCGGCGCGGTCAACAGCTCATTGAAAAGGGCCGGCGCTGCGAGCACCGGCGTGGCGGTTGGCGTCGCGGTGCGCGTGGCCGTGGGAGGACGCCTGGTCGGCGTGCGGGTTGGCGCACCAGGCGTGGGCGTATCCGTCGGCGGCAGCGGGGTCGGCGTCTCGGTGGGCGCCTGGGTTGCCGTCGGCGTAGGCGTCTCGGTGGTCGGCAGCGACGTGGGCGTATCTGTTGGCAGCGGGGTCGGCGTGTCCGTCGGCCGCAGCGGCGTGGGCGTATCTGTTGGCAGCGGGGTCGGCGTGTCCGTCGGCCGCAGCGGCGTGGGTGTATCTGTTGGCGACAGCGGGGTCGGCGTGTCCGTCGGCCGCAGCGGCGTGGGCGTATCTGTTGGCAGCGGGGTCGGCGTATCCGTCGGCCGCAGCGGCGTGGGCGTGTCCGTCGGTAGGGGCAGCACGGTGGCGCTGGGCAGCGGCGTGAGCGTGTCCGTCGGTAGGGGCAGCGCGGTGGGCGTGGGGGTCTCGGTGGGCCGCATCTCGGCGGTGGTGGTGGGCAGGGGGCGTGGGGTTGGTGTGCGTGTGCGCGTGGGAGTGGCGCTGGGCCGCCGCGTCGGTGTGGCGCTGGGACGCCGCGTGGGCGTGGCGCTGGGACGCCGCGTGGGCGTGGCGGTGGGCGGCGGTGTGCTGGTGACGGCCGGCCGCGCTTCCCACCACAGGACGATGAGGGCCTCGCCCGTGGCCTCGTAGTATTCGACGCGCAGCGCGTGGTTGCCCGTGGCCAGGGCATGATCCACGGTCAGTTCACGGCGGCTGCCGTCGCGCCATTCGTTGATGAGCAGCGCGCCGTCCACGAACAGGCGCGCGCCGTCATCTACGGTCATGTGGAAACGATAGACGCCGGCAGTGAAATCGAGACTGCGCGTCCAGCGCACGGAGAAATTGTCCGCCGGCAGGCCCGGTGCAATGGCGCCGCTGCCCCAGTTGAAGTTGATGCTGGCATCGTTGCGCACCAGGACCGGGTTGTCCATCAGGTCCCGGTTGGTGTAATACTCCCCGCGCCAGTAGGACGGCCCAACCGTGGGCGAGGGCGGGATGGGGGTCGCGGTGCTGGTGGCCGGCGGCGGGGTGGTCGTCGCCGTGGCCGGCAGCGGTGTGGAGGTGGCCGTGACCGGCGCCGCAGTCGGCGTCGGCGTGGCGGTGATGACCCAGGGCGTCGGGGTGGCCGTAATCACCCAGGGCGTAGCCGTGGGCGTCAGGGTTGCGGTTACCAGGGGCGGAAGGCCGGTCGGGGTGGACGTTATCGTCGGCGTCGCGGAAGCATCAGCCGCCTGTACGCGCCACACCATCGAGACGCGCTCGCCGGTGGCCTGCGATTGCGTCACGATCAGCACGCTGGGCAGGCCGTTCCAGGGCACTTCGTCGGGAAAGGTGAAGCCGGCCAGGAAGCGTCCATCGTCCTGCACCGTGGCGACGGCCATCGCCCTGTCGGGGATGCCGCCCTGGTCCGCCAGCGGATTTTGCAGACGAATGAAGATCGTGTCACCCGGCCGCCAGCGCTCGCCGCGCAGGGTAATGACTGCGCCGGGCGCGCCAGCGTCCGGTTCAACCAGGATCAATGGCACAGCTGTTGCGGTCGGCTGCACGGTGGGCGTTGCGCGCCGGCCCCAGATGTCACGCAGATTGCTGCAGCCGGTCAGGCTGAGCAGCGCCAGCAGCAGACTGGCCCACAAGGCCCAGCGCTGGCTCCTGCGGGCGACCGGCCGTCCTGAGGACGCCGGCGGGGTCTGCTTGAATCTCTCTGTTTTCGCATTCATCTCTTCCCTCCTCCCCGTCACAGGCATGGCAGACTGCACCGTGTACCTGCACATACCGGTTTGCACTCATGGGACGGCAGATCGGCGCCGTAGGTTCCCTGCGCTTTCCCGGCGAAGAGCGCTGGCGCCTACCCCTGTGGCGCCGCGGGGAGGGGCATTTCAGTCCTGGGGCACAGCCCGCGCAGGCCGGGCGACTTGCAGTCGCCCGGCCTGCGTGGAGACATTTTTAGATCAGGACTCAATCAGCTCGCGCTTGAGAATCTTGCCCGTGGCGGTCATGGGGAAGGCGGTGCGGAATTCGATCTGACGCGGATACTTGTAGTCGGCCAGTCCGATCTTGGCAAACTCGATGATCTCCTCCGCGGTGGCGCTTTGGCCTTCTTTGAGCACGACGTAAGCCTTGACTTCTTCGCCCAGGCGTTCGTCCGGCACGCCAACCACAGCCACCAGGGAAACCTTCGGATGGGTCAGCAGATACTCCTCGATCTCGCGCGGGTAAACGTTGAACCCACCGCGGATGATCATCTCCTTCAGGCGATCCACAATGTAATAGTAACCCTCGTCGTCCATGCGGCCCAGGTCGCCGCTGTGGAACCAGCCATTGCGAATCGTCTGCGCCGTGGCTTCGGGGCGCTTGTAATAGCCGCGCATGACATGGTGACCGCGAATGACCACCTCACCCACCGAACCGGCTGCAACGGGCTTGTCTTCGATGTCCACAATGCGCATCCAGGTGCCCCACACCGGATTGCCGATGGAACCCACCTTACGCGGGCGATCGGCATGGTTGAAGCAAGCCACCGGCGATGTCTCTGACAGACCGTAGCCTTCCAGAATCGGCACCTGGTACTTGCCCTCGAAGCCCTTGAGAACCTCCACCGGCAGGGCCGCGCCGCCGGAGACCGCAATGCGCAGGCTGCTCTTGATCTTTTCCAGGTCGAAGTCGGACGCCTTGGGGTAGGCGAGCAGCGCCCAGTACATGGTGGGCACGCCGGCGAAGACCGTCACGTTGTCGCGTTGCATGATGCCCAGCGTGGCGGCCGGGTCGAAGCGTGGCAGCAGGGTGATGGCCGCGCCACCCATGATGGCATTGTTCATGATGACGGTCTGGCCGAACGAATGGAACAGGGGCAGGGTGGCCAGGAAGACATCATTGGGGCGCCAGCCCAGGAGTTGCTGGCTGATCCACGCGTTCAAGAAGAGATTGGCGTGCGTCAGTTCGGCGCCCTTCGGCTGGCCGGTCGTGCCTGATGTGTACAGGATGACCGCGGTGTCATCAGGCATGGTCTGCACGGTGTCGAATGTGGGCGAGCCGCTGGCGATGACGTGGGAAAAATGCTTGATGCCGTCACCGGTCACCGGCAGAGGCCCCATCGGGTCGGCGGTGGCGATGATCAGGTTCTTGCAGGAATCCACAGCCTGGAAACCTTCATACGCAGGCTGGGTAAACATCTCGAAACCGACCAGGGCGACGGCATCACTATCCTTGAGGTGATAGGCCACTTCACGACCCTTGAAGAGCACATTGAAGGGCACCACGGTGGCGCCGGCTTTGAGGATGCCATAATAGGCGATGGGGAAGTAGGGGACATTGGGCATCATCAGGGCGACCTTGTCACCCGGATTGATGCCGAGCTGGCGCAGTCCGTCAGCAAATTTGGTGGCGGCGCCGTTCAATTCCCGGTAGGTCATCTTGCGGTCATTGAAGATAATCGCCAGATTGTCGGGGTTGCGCCCCAGGTTGAACTCCAGAATATGAGCGAGGTTGAGCATCGTTCGTTTCCTTTTTCCTGTTCTTCTGTTGTCTCGTGCGTTCTCAGCAGTCGGTCAGACGACCGCCGTTCATCGGTGTCGCGGGACTGCAATCGTGAGAAGATGAGAGATTGACACCGAGGAGGCAACGGCAAGTATAGCATGACTACGGGCAAAACTCCAAGTCAAGCGAATTTGCCTAAACAGGCATGCATGGCTACCATACGCTGGCAACGCGGCCGGGGGTCGGGGGTCAATGACGATCGCAGCGGCCGCACCAGGAGTAAAACCAACAAGAGAGGATGTTTGTCGTGGAACGTACTTTGATTATCATCAAGCCAGATGGCGTGCAGAGGGGATTGGTCGGCCCCATCATCGGCCGCTTCGAACAGCGCGGGCTGAAAATCGTCGGACTCAAGCTGATGCAGGTGAGCGAGGCCCTGGCCCGTCAGCATTATGCGGTGCATGAGGGCAAGCCGTTCTTCGCCGGCCTGATCGAATACATCACCTCCGGGCCGGTCGTCGTGATGGTTCTGGAGGCGAGGCGCGCTATCGAGGTGGCGCGCAAGACAACGGGCGCCACCAACCCGGTCAACGCCGAACCGGGCACGATCCGCGCCGACTTTGGCCTGGAAATCGGGCGCAACCTGGTGCATGGCTCAGACGGGCCGGAGACCGCCGCGGCCGAGATCGCCCTCTGGTTCGGCCCTGACGAACTGGCCGCGTATGGCCGTGCCAACGACCGCTGGATCTTCGAATAAGCCGATCAGAAGCCCGTTTCCTCGCAGGAAACGGGCTTCTGGTTTGTAGCTACAACATCGCCAGTTGTTTCAGCATCTCTCGATCCACAATCACGATGCGGTGTCGCTCGATCTGGATCGCGCCGTCATCCATCAGGGTACGCAGCGCGCGACCGACCATCTCGCGCACCGTGCCCAGGCGAGCCGCGATCTCCTGCTGCGTCAGCAGGAGATCGCGGTCCAGTTCCCCCTGCTGGCTGCGCTCAGCTTCTTCCAACAGGAGCTTGGCCAGGCGGGCTTTGACCGGGCGCAGCCCCAGGTCCTCCACAATGCCGACCAGGAAGCGCGCGAGATGGGCGACATGTTCTAACAACACCCAACCCAACGCCGGATATTGAAACGCCAGAGCCTTGATATCTTCACGCGCCATCGCCCAGGTCACCACATCATCGAGCGCGACCGCGTTGGCCGCGTTCGGGCCACCATCCAGGGCAGCCACATGATTGAAGAAGTTACCCGGCAGCACGACTTGCAGGGTCTGTTCGCGGCCCTCGATCGAGGTCTTGAAGATCTTGCAGCGACCGCGATCGAGTATGTAAAGTCCGGCGCAGGGTTCGCCTTCAAGAAAGATCATCTCGCCAGGCGCATAAGTCAAACGGTGCGCCACACAGGCCAGTTGCTGCAACGTGTTTTCGTCGAGGGCCGTGAAAAAGGATACGTCCCTGAGTAGGCCAACCAGATGCGTGTTGGGTGTTTGCCCTGCTGTTAAATCCCGGCGTTCAAGCATTGTGGTGTCCTCTGCGCGACCAACTACCAGGCGTCTTCCCAGGTCAATTCCGTGTTACCGATGCGCACAGTATCGCCCTCGTGTACTCCCTGGTCACGTAACGCATCGGTGATGCCGAGCGCCGCGAGGATGCGCTGGAAGCGCATGATGGCTTCGTAGTAGTCCCAATGGGTCATGGCGACTGCACGTTCAATGGCAACACCGCGCACCCGCCAGGCGCCGTCCGTTTCGCGTTCGACACTGAATTCCTTTTCACTGACCGGCGGTTTGAAGATGGCGCTATCAGCCTGCACCGGTTCCGCGGCCGGCAGCGCATCGAGCATGATCACCACCTGGCGCAATAACGTCTCGACTTGTTCGCCGGTGGCGGCCGAAATGGGCCAGGCCTCCACCTGCATCTGGCGCAACTCCGCCTGCAACGCAGGCCAGCGTGCGCGCACATCGGGCAGGTCCATCTTGTTGAAGACGACGATCTGGGGTTTTGTGGCCAGGGTCGGATTGAATAGCTCCAATTCCTGGTTGATGACCACGTAATCGCCGATTGGATCCGGGCTGAGGCCATTGAGCAGATGGATGAGCACCCGGCAGCGCTCCACATGGCGCAGGAACTGATGCCCCAGGCCCACGCCTGTATGCGCACCTTCGATCAGGCCGGGAATGTCGGCCGCCACAAAGTCACGATCATCCACGAGGACCGCGCCCAGGCTTGGCTCCACGGTGGTGAATGGGTAGTCGGCGATTTTTGGCCGGGCGTGGCTAATCACGCTGAGTAGGGTGGACTTACCGGCGTTTGGCACACCGACGATGCCCACATCGGCCATGAGCTTCAACTCCAGGCGCAGCCACAGCACTTCGCCCGGCTCGCCCTTCTCGGCGATGCGCGGCGCCTGGTTGAGCGCGGTCTTGAACGCCATGTTGCCGCGTCCCCCGCGCCCTGCCCGGGCCACCAGCGCCTTTTGCCCGTCCTGCACCAGGTCGGCCAGCAGGCGACCGCTGGCATCGTCGAAGGCCAGGGTGCCCAACGGCACTTGAACCTCGATGTCAGCGGCCTGCGCGCCGGTCTTGCCTTTGCCGCCGCCATGCCCGCCGCGGTCGGCACGAAAATGCAGTTGGTGCCTGAAAGCCAGCAGGGTGTTGACGTTGCGCGTCGCGACCAGGTAGACATCGCCACCCTTGCCGCCGTTACCGCCATACGGTCCGCCAAAACGGACAAACTTTTCGCGCCGAAAGGCCACGCAGCCGTTGCCGCCGTCGCCTGCCGTGACGCAGATTCGTGCCTGATCAATCAACATAGGAAAACTCAAATCCTCGTTCGTTACATCTTATCACAGACTACCTTACCCGTTTCAGGTCAAGTTGTCAAGTAAGTTATCCATGCCCGCGGGCACAACCGTGAACGAAAATGGTGCGCAAGCCGGCTGCTTGCCTCTGTGGGCGCTGCAATCCGGAGGATTGCGCTACAAGGCTATTTTCAGGTTAGATGGTTGAGAACTCTGCCGCTTGAATCCCACGAAGGTTACAGCAGGGTTGGCATCCATCCTTGTATAGTGTCAAAAAGCCTCCTCGCGCCGCAACCATCACCGACGACAATGATCTTGACAATGATCTTATGGAGGAATCGGGAGAATTTCGATGTCTGTCATCAAGCCTTTACTCACACTGGCCGCTGTGACCGCGCTCTGGTTGCTCGGCTCTCTTTTTGCCCTGGTGGCCGTGGCGGCACCGGCGCCTCCGCAGTTAGCGCAGACGTGCGCACACGTGGAAAAAGCCGACAACGCGACTCCAATCTACCTGCTCGCTTGCGGCCCCGCACCCGTCGCCCCTGACCCGCTCAGCGCGGCGCGTGGTCTCCTGGCGGCCAACGCGGCCTGGCTGGGCCTGCGCGCGGACCTGGGCGATCTGACACCGCTCAGCGTCACAGAAAGCCTGGGCGCAACCCATGTGCGCTACCAGCAGACCTACGCGGGTCTGCCGGTCTGGCTGGCCGAAGTGGCGGTTCACATCAGCCGCGCGGGCGAAGTGCAGTTGATCCAGAACGGCTACGTGCCCCGGATCACGCTCGACACACAACCGCAGTTGACCGCCACGCAGGCAACCGCCATCGCTGCCGCGGCCCTCGACGTGCTGCGCGGCGAGCGCGGCCCTGTCACGACCCAGTTGCTGATCTTCCCGGCTGACAAGACGGGCGAGAAAGCGGGTGAAAAGGCGGGTGATAAAACGGGTGAAAAGGCGGGTGAAAAGGCGGGCGAGAAAGCGGGCGAAAAGGCGGGCGAGATAAAAAGAGTGAGCCTGGCCTGGCATGTGCTCATTCCCGCCCTGGAGCCGTTGGGCGATTGGCATGTCTTCGTGGACGCGCACAGCGGCGCTGTACTGCACCAGTTCAACGCGCTGCTGTTCGACAGCGGCGCCGTGTATGACCCCAACGCCGTGCAGGTGACCGGCAATCCCAATCTGACCGACAACAATAATGCCAACAGTGCGGCCCTGCAGGCGGCGCGCAGCAGCGTCACGCTGCAGGGCATCAATGCGGGGCAGGACAAGCTGGTGGGACCGTATGCCAATCTGTGCGCGCCGGGCATCAGCGGCTACAAGCCGGCCTGCCAGGCCAATGAGCCGACCCGCATCTTCGACTACACGCGCGACAATGACAAGTTCGAGGAAGTGACGATCTACTACGCGCTCGATACGTTGCAGCGTTACATCCAGAGCCTCGGTTTCAACAACGTCAACAACCGTTCCATCCCGGTCCACGCCCACTACTACGCGCAGGACAATTCCTTCTTCAGCACAGCGGACAACGGCCTGCACTTTGGCGATGGCGGGGTGGATGACGCCGAGGACGCCGACATCATTGCGCATGAATATGGACATTCCATCCAGCACAACCAGGTGCCCGGCTGGGGCCCCGGCGTCAACACAGAGCAGCGCGCGATGGGTGAGGGCTTCGGCGACTACCTGGCGGCGTCGTTCTACGCTGACCGCGGCGATGCCACCTATCTCGCCAACCATGCGCCCTGCATCGGCGAGTGGGACGCGGTCAGCTATGCGCCCCTGGTCAACGGCGCGCGCTGCCTGCGCCGCGTGGACGGCAAGGATGAAAGGAGCGGCGTGGACATTGGTCAATACAGCGGTGTGCCGTCGGAGGAGCACGATGATGGGCGCTACTGGTCGGCCGCGCTCTGGTGCATCCGCAGTCAGTTGGGACCTGAGGACGCTGACCGCCTGATTCTGCAAGCGCACTTCTATACCACCCCCACCACCAGCAACCAGGCCTTCGAGCAGGGCGTAGATGCCTTGATCCTGGCTGATAGCACGCTCTACCAGGGCGCTCATGCTGAGGAGATTTACGCGTGCGCCCAGGCACGCGGCCTGGTCCCTGTGCAGCCGCTGGCCGCGCCGACATTGATTTTCCCCGCCGGCGGCGAGACGCTGTTGGCGAGCAGCCTGGCGTCCATCGCCTGGGAAACCAACCAGGCCCCCATCAGCGCCACCTACACGCTGGAATGGACCGCCGATTGCACGCCGGTCTCTGCTTTCGCCGATGACATGGAACTGGGCGCGTCGCGCTGGATCACCAGTCAGGTGGGCGCGCCCGGCTGGTCCTTGCAGACCGCCAGCGCGCACAGTCCCACCCACGCTTGGTTTGCGGCCAGCAGTGCGACCGTCAGCAGCCAGTATCTGCAAACCAGCCAGCCGCTGACCCTGCCGGTGCGGGCGCTGCTGATTTTTTGGCACGCCTACAACCTGGAGCGAGGTTTCGATGGCGGCGTGATCGAACTGAGTACGAACGGCGGGACAACCTGGATTGACCTGGGCGCGTTGATGATCGCGAATGGCTACAGTAGCTACAGTGTCTACAATGAAACCATTTCAACCGGCTTTGGCAGTCCGATTGGCGGTCGCCGCGCCTTTTCGGGCGACAGCGCCGGCTATGTTGAAACGCGGGTTGATTTGAGCAGCTTCGCCGGGCAAAGCGTGTTGCTGCGCTTCGACAATGCCAGTGATCGCAGTTTGCTGCGGGTTGGCTGGACCGTGGACGATGTGCGCGTGGCGAGCAGCACGCCGTGGATCGCCCTGGGCACGTCAGCGCCCGGCGCGACGGCCTTTGCCTGGCATGTACCCAATGTCCCCGGCGCCGACACCTGCGTGCGGTTGAAGGGCCAGGCGCCCGGCTATGACGATTCACCCTGGGTCGCGGGAGCGCCGTTCACGATCACGCAGCCGCTCTTCCTGCCCCTGATGCCGCGTTGAGAGACGATCAGAGATCAGAGATCAGAGATCAGGCTGCGTGGGCGCGGTGCCGGTCGGCGCAGCAGAGCGATTGAAATCGCGCCTAACGGGCGTTCCGCCGGGCGTCCACCTGCGTGGACGCAATTCGGGTCGGCGCAGGCCGACCTTGCGGCGGAACGCCCGTTCGCCCCGAATTCATTCGGCGGCTTTCGCCCCGAATTCATTCGGCGGTACAGGCCTTCAGCCGCAATGATGGCCTCCACGGCCTCCGGCACCTGGTAGCGGATGGGCTGGCCGGTGCGGATACGCTCTTGCAGGATGTGCGAGGCGATTTCCAACTCCGGCATATCCAGCTGAATGACCCGTGCGTGCAGGCCGGGCAGCGCGCCCTCCAGATATTCCCAGTCCAGCGTCACATCATGGCGCGCCAATGCCACCAGGCGGCAGTTGGCTACCAGACGATCGGCCAGGTGCCAGTTGGGCAGGTCACGCAGGAATCGGATCCCATCAGGAAAAACAATTCGCTACCAGCCGGCAGGCTATCGCGCAGCAGGCGCACCATGTCAATCGTGTAGTGTGGGCCGGGGCGATCCACATCCACGCGTGAGAGTACGAAATGATCGTTGCCCACAATGGCCGCCTTCACCATGCGCACCCGGCTGGCGGCTGCGGACAGGCGCCGATTGCGCTTGTGCGGCGGGTCGCCGGCCGGCACAATGATGACGGCATCGAGCTTGAGTTGAAACCAGGCCTCTTCGGCCAGGATCAGGTGACCGATGTGCGGCGGGTCGAAGGTGCCACCAAAAATTCCTACGCGCATGGTTACTCCGAGCAAATAGTGTTGGCGCAGGGCGCCCTGGCAGCCATCAAGTATAGGCAAATGTCAGAACCCGTCAAAACAGCCCGGTTGTTGCATAAAATACCAAATTCGTGTATGATTCACCTGTACACCGGGCGGATTGTTCGGCCTTATTCGTTTTTTCGTTTATTCGTTTTTTCATTCATTTCGTAGCGATGTCGAAGCGATGTTATTCGCTCACTTGAAAAAGCAAGAGGCAAAAAAAGCAAGAGGTGAATTGTCAGAACCCATTGCATGGTTAGTAAAATATAACGTATACCATTCCGGTATCATTCCTATACCATTCCGGTATCATTCCTCTACCTGGGAGGCGATTCGTGAAAGTGGACTTATTGTTTCGTATCATTGGCGCTCTCATTCTTGGTATTTTTGGGTGGGAAATCGGCATGGAGTTGGCAGGAACGTCAGCGCTGACGGGTGAATCCATCCGCTGGGTTGCACCGTTGACGGCTGTTGGCGCCCTGATAGGGGCCTTGTTGGCGCCCTGGTTGACCACCGTGCCCGCTCGCTGGGCGCGGCTCAACGTTCGCCAAATCCCAGCGCAGCAGATTCTGGCGGCTGCGATCGGGCTGGTGGTCGGCTTGATGATCGCCGCCTTGCTGGCCTGGCCCCTATCGTTCTTGCCCTCTCCATTCGGAAAACTCCTGCCTGCGATTGGCGCCCTGGTTTTTGGCTACTTGGGCACTATCGTGATGGTCCTGCGCCAAAAGGACATCTTTGCGCTCTTGGGCGCACGCTGGTCAGCTTCGGCCGCGCTGCAGGAACATACCCCGGTGCTGCTCGATACCAGTGTCATCATTGATGGACGCATTGCCGACATCTGTCAAACCGGCTTCATTCGAGGCCCGATGATCGTGCCGCGCTTCGTCCTCAATGAACTTCAACACATTGCTGATTCAGCAGACCCGCTGCGCCGCAACCGCGGGCGCCGCGGGCTGGACATGCTCAACAAGATGCAGCACGAGTCCGCGGTGCCAGTCATCATCAGCGATCTCGATGTGGACGGCGTCCGTCAGGTGGATGACAAACTCGTGCAGTTGGGCAAACAGCTCGGCTGCCCGGTCGTCACCAACGATTTCAATCTCAACCAGGTCGCCGGGCTGCAGGGCGTGGTTGTGCTCAATATCAATGCCCTGGCCAACGCCGTCAAGTCGGTCGTATTGCCGGGCGAAACGATGCGCGTACGCGTCATTCAGGAAGGCAAAGAGAACAGCCAGGGCGTTGCCTACCTGGACGATGGCACTATGGTGGTGGTTGAGAACGGCTACCGCTACATGAACAGCAGCCTGGATGTGGTGGTGACCAAGGTGCTGCAAACCAATGCCGGGCGCATGTTGTTCGCCCAACCACACACGAATTGATCGGGACAGAATGACGATGGCTCTGCAAATCTATAACTCGCTCACACGGCAAAAAGAAGATTTCGTCCCCCTGCATGGCGACCATGTGGGAATCTACGTCTGCGGTCCGACCGTCTATGGCCTGGCGCACGTCGGCCATGCCAAGAGTTACATCAGCTTCGATATCGCAGTGCGCTATCTGCGCTACATCGGCTACAAAGTGCGCTATGTGCAGAACATCACCGATGTCGGCCATCTGACCGATGACGCGGATGAAGGCGAAGACAAGCTCGTGAGGAAGGCGCGCTTCGACCGCGTACATCCGATGGAACTGGCCGAAAGCTACACGCGCAGCTACTTCACCGACATGGACATGCTCAACGTGGGGCGGCCCGACATCGTTCCTCGCGCCAGCGGGCATATCCCTGAGCAGATTGTGCAGATCGAACAACTGATCGCGACCGGCCATGCCTATGTGGTCAACGGTTCGGTCTACTTCAGCGTAGAAAGCGACCCCGACTACGGCAAACTCTCCGGCCGGCGTGTGGAAGACCAGGAAGAAGGCGCGCGCGTGGCCATCAACCCGGAGAAGCGCAATCCAGCCGATTTTGCCCTTTGGAAGCGTGCCGAGCCGGCGCACATCCTGCAATGGCCCTCGCCCTGGGGCGCGGGCTACCCCGGCTGGCACATCGAGTGCTCGGCCATGTCCACCAAGTACCTGGGACAGCCGTTCGACATCCATGGCGGGGGCCTGGAGAACAAGTTTCCCCACCACGAAGCCGAGATTGCCCAGGCCGAATGTGCCAGCAACGACACGCCGTTCGCGCGCTTCTGGATGCACAACAACATGGTGACGGTCAACGGCATCAAGATGGGCAAATCGCTGGGCAACTACACCACCATCCAGGACGCCTTCAAGATCGTCGAACCCCTGGCGCTGCGCTTCTTTGTGCTCAGCACGCACTACCGCTCCAGCACCGACTTCAGCACCGGCGCCCTGGAAGGCGCGCAAAAGGGCTACAGCCGCCTCCTGGGCGCGGTGCGCCTCGTCAAACAAAAACTGAGCGCGGCCGCGGACACGGGTGACATGCCGGCTGCTGTGGCCGGGCTGCTCGACGCGACACGCGCGCGCTTTCGCGCGGCCATGGATGATGATTTCAATACCGCGGGCGCTATCGCCGAGTTGTTCGATTTCAGTCGCGAGACGAACACGCTGCTCAATGCCGCCACGCTGCCCAACCGGGCCACGGTGGCGGCGCTGGACAGCCTGTATGCAGAACTGGTCGGCACGGTGCTGGGCCTGCTGCCCGCCGAGGGTGACAACAACAGCAGGCTGGCCTTGCTGGCCGTGACCGATGGCCTGGTCGCCTATCTGATCGAATTGCGCAACGAGGCCCGTCAGCAAAAGCAGTGGGCGCAGGCGGACGCCATTCGCAACCGACTCAAAGACCTGGGCGTGGCGCTGGAAGACGGTGCGCAAGGCACCGGCTGGCGCCTGGCCGCCGGCTGAGGCGGGCTGCAGATGGCAACTTTCGCCAGTGAATGGCTTTTTGGCCGTCAGGCAGTGCGGGAGATGTTGCGCGCGCGCCGGCGCCGGGTGCAGCGCATCGTGCTGGCCAAAGGCAGCCAGCGCAGCGGCATCATGGCAGAGCTGATCGCGCTGGCGCAAACGGCTCACTGCCCGGCGGCTGAAGGCGACCGCGCATGGCTCGACCAGATCAGCGCCGGCGCCAACCATCAGGGGGTCGTGGCCGAGGTGTCTGCCTATCCCTACAGCGAGATGGACGCCATCCTGGCCGACGCTGGTGAGGCGCCGCTGCTGCTGGCCCTGGATCATGTGCAGGATCCACAAAACCTGGGCACGTTGTTGCGCACGGCCGAAGCGGTGGGCGTGCATGGCGTGCTGCTGCCCGATCGCCGCGCGGCGGGCATCACGGCCACGGTCAGCAACGCGTCGGCGGGCGCGGTGGAGCATCTGCACATCGCCCAGGTCGTCAACCTGACGCGGGCCTTGCAGGATCTGAAGGCCCAGCGTTTGTGGGTGGCCGGGCTGGAAGTGGATGCGCAGGCCATTCCGTTCGATCAGGCCGACCTGGGCGGCCCGCTTGTCCTGGTGGTGGGCAGCGAAGGCCAGGGGTTGAGTCGCCTGGTGCGTGAAACGTGCGATTGGCTGATCAGCCTGCCCATGGTCGGCCAGGTGGAATCGCTCAACGTGGCCGTCGCCGGCTCGATCGTGCTCTACGCCGCCCACAGCGCACGACGCCTGTAACGCAAGCCCCCGGCTTGCTTTATTTTGCTTGATTGGCGCACCAAAGCGTGATTTGTCGCCGGGGGCGTCGTCACGCCGGAGACGTGACCTACGGTTGAGTGGACAGGAAAGTTGCGAGGTCTATCATGGCGTTTATCTTGGAGACAAGTGCATTTCGCGATGGCGATATGATCCCCGCGCGGTGTACCTGCGAGGGGGTCAATGTGTCGCCGGCGCTGACCTGGCGCGGCGCGCCGCCTGGCGTGCAGAGCTTTGTGTTGATTGTGGATGATCCCGATGCGCCGCGCGGGACTTGGACCCACTGGACGCTGTTCAATTTGCCGGTCACGCTCGATCAATTGGCGGAAGGCTGGCAACCCGGCGGCCCAGGCGTCAGCGGTCGCAACGACTCTGGCGAAACGGGCTACAGCGGGCCTTATCCCCCGCGTGGACATGGCCTGCATCGCTACTACTTTCGCCTGTATGCCCTGGACGCGGCCTCCTTGCCTCTGCATGCAGGCGTTGCGCGTGCCGAACTGGAGCGCGCGCTCGCCGGTCATGTGCTGGGCCAGGCCCAGGTCATGGGCAAGTACGAGCGCAAGTAAGGAGTCGTCATGCATCTTGCCGAATACCATCGCCCCGTTGATGTGATGACCGTGCGCCGCCTGCTGGCGCGGACCCCGGCCGTGGCCCTGCTGGCCGGCGGTACCACCCTGGTGCCAGAATTGATGGCTGGCGCCGCCGACACCGTGGTGGACCTGTGCGATTTGCCGCTCGCTTTCGCCGACATCCACCCGGATGGTCTGCATCTCGGCGCGCTGCTGACGCTGGCCAGCCTGACGCCTGCCTCCGCGGCCGCTAGTTGGGCCAACGGACTGCTGGCGCGTGCGGCGCAGGCTGCAGGCCCCATCAATCGCCGCAATGTGGCGACCGTCGGCGGCCTGGTCGCGCGGGCCGATTCCACATCCATCTTCTGGCTTGCGCTCCTCGCCCTGGAAGCGCAGGCGATCGTCGTGGCTGCCGACGGTCCGCCGCGCCAGGTTGCCCTGCGCACCCTGGCCGACATGCCGGCCGACGCGTCGGCGCTGTCAGGACATCTGCTGTTGGAAGTGCTGCTGCCCCAGCGCCTGGCTCAAGCCCGGTATGGCCTGGCGACGGTGGCGCGCACGCCGCGCGATGAGGCCATCGTGGCCGCGGTCGCGGTCGTCACCCCCACTCGGACCACCGTCACCGTTGTCCTGGGCGGCGTGACCGGCCAGCCCCTGGTACTCAGCGGCCTGCAGGAGTTCACACCGGATCCGGCCCGGCTGCCGGAGGCGCTGGCTGATTTGTTGGCCAGGCAGGAGATGGTGTCAGACTTTCGGGGCAGCGCCGATTACCGGCGCCAGATGGCTGGCATTCTGGCGCGGCGCGCCCTGTCGCAGGCGCTGGTCTGAAGGGCGTGTTGACACCCATTCGCAGCGCATGGCCTGACCTGCAACTGATCTGGAGCCGGCTGCAGGGACATCGCTGTGCAAATTGCTGCTTCGGCGAGACGTTCCGCAGCAACGGCGACGGTCAGGTGACGCGTGTTCACCTGTTCTGCCGGGCCGCGCAATCTCGCCATTTCAATCGCCCGGCGCCTCCGGAGCGCTGGTGCGCAAGCTGGACGGCGGGCGAACCTGGCAGCCCTCCGCGTGTCGGCGATCCCGATTTGACCGTTTGAGTCGCCACCGATTTCAATCGGCGGCTCAAATGGCAGAAACCTGCATCTGCTCTCCCGACCGACCGTAGGGCCAAAATCAATCCTGTTGCTCCTGGCATCGTTGCCACATGACATCGTCACAACCACCCGGGGCCGATCATGAGGTTGTGCCGTGAAATTCACAAAAGACCTGTTTCCTCCGGAGACTTCGCCTCTCATCTTGCGCGAAGCAATGACTGCCGTTCTGGCGACCCTGGTCATCATCAGCCTGGGCCTCTACTTTCGCGGGCTGGGCTTGATCTCCGCACGCGCTTTTTTCATCTTGATCGCCGCCTTCGCTCTCGTCAATCTGCTGACCATCCGCCTCAGCTTCTACCTGGTGCGCCGGCGTGAAATGCGCTTGCAGTATCATCGCCAACTGCTGCGCGCCCTCAACCAGGTCAGCGATGTGCTGATCTCCTCGCTACCTGTGCAGGAAGTGCTGCAGACAACGGCCGATCAAATTGCGCAAGCCTTCGATGTACGTACGGTGGCGATGTATGTTCTCGACAGCAAGCGCCAGACGCTCGAGCTGCCGGTGGTGGTCGGCGCTTCGGCCCCGCTGCGCCAGCGCCTGCACGAACATCCCTTGGCGCAGCGTACCCTGGCCGAAAATGGCCCGGTCATCAACACGCTGCTTGCCGATAACGAGGCGTCCGCAGCGCCGGGGGCAGCCAGCGTCCTGTTCTGGGCTATGAGTGTGCCTATGGCCGCGGGCAGCAATCTCCTGGGCGCCATCCTGGTTGCTAATCACACGCCGCCACGCCTGCCCGACGAGTTGGGCGAGATTCTGCAGACGCTCGGTCGCCAATTGGGTACGTGCCTGGAACGAGCTGAGGCGTATCAACGCCTGCAAGCTGAACAACAAAGTCTGGCCCAACGCATCGCTGATTCGGCCGATGCCATCTGGGTGCTCGATCATAACGGCCGCTTGCTGCAGTTCAACCAGAGCGCCAACGCGTTGACCGGTTATGCCGCCGCGGCCGTCATCGGGCAGCCGTGGACCGATTTCGTGCCCCTGGAGCAGCAGGCCAACTTCCAGCGCATGCTCGATTCGGTGCTGGACGGCGACCACCAGATTTGGGAAAGCAGTTGGCGACACCGCGACGGCGCCTGGCTGCTGTTGGAGCTTGGGGCCACGCGGATGGCGGGCATGGCCACTGAACCCGGCGTGCAGTTGATCGCGCGTGACGTGGGCGCACGCACCGCCGCGCAGCGCATGCGTTCGGAGTTCATGGCCGCGGTCTCGCATGAGCTGCGCACACCGCTCTCCTCGGTGATGGGCTATGCGGAACTGCTCACCACCGGTATGGCCGGGGATTTGACGGGCGAGCAGACAGAGTACGCCGGCATCATTCTGAAGAACACGCAGCGCATGCAGCGCCTGGTCAACGACCTGTTAGAAGTATCCAAGCTGGAGGCCGGCCAGTTGGCGTTGAACGTGGAGACGGTGGACCTGAGCATGCTGGCGAGCGGGGTCGTAGATGCCCTGAGGCCGTTGCTGAACGCCGATGGGATGCAGATCGAGGTTGACCTGGCGCCCGACCTGCCCGCAGTACACGGCGATCAACCACGCCTGGAGCAGGTGCTGACCAATCTGCTGGCGAACGCTTCCAAGTACAGCCCATCCGGCGGCCTGATTCGCCTGGTGGGGTATCGCCACGCGCCCGCCGCCGACCCGCTGCGGTTGCAGTTGGCTCTGCCGGCCAATGCCAGCGGTTGGGCCATCATCGCCGTGATTGACCAGGGCATGGGGATTCCGCCCGCAGAAATACCGGGGCTTTTCCACCGCTTTCATCGCGGCCAGACCGCACGCGCCCAACGCGTGGATGGCAGCGGCCTGGGGCTTTACCTGGCGCGCAGTATTGTCGAGGCGCATCACGGTCACGTTGGCGTCAGCAGCGAGGTTGACAAAGGCAGCATCTTCTGGGTTGCGCTGCCGGCATCTGGATGAACCCATTTTGGCGCTCGTCGAATTTCTGAGCGATAATACGCCGCGAGTCTACCGCCGACGCCGACCGTTCAACGATGAATGGCATCCAAGACCGGTCTGTGCGATGAGGGTTCGAAGAGGCAAACATGTTGACTTCGATTACGGTTCGTGGGTTCAAGTCACTAGAGCAAGTGGAGGTTCCGCTCGGCTGCGTCAATGTCTTCATTGGCGCCAACGGCAGCGGCAAGAGTAATTTGCTTGAAGCACTCGGGTTTGTCAGCGCCGTTGCTGAAGGCCGATTAGATGACCAAGCGTTAGCAAGACGCGGTGTAAGAACCAGCGCGCCAGCGCTCTATCGGTCCTCTTTCGCCAAGACCCAGCCCGTAACAGAAACCAGGATCGAGACACGGTTCGATACACCTGACTGCCAGTTGGACTACACACTTCGGTTACTTATGGAAACAGATGAACGTGAGCGACCGTGGCCATTTACTGAGACACGCCTGGTGCGCGATCCAAATAGTCAGGCTGTCCTCTATGAACGTGACACTGGCATACCGGGCATGTTCGCAGCGCCGTCATTGGCGGACGGAATAGCGAATCAACCTATCGGTGACGCGACCAGACTGCGCACGGATGTGTTGGCAGACTATGCTGTCTTTGCACCCAACACACCCACGCTGCGTGGCATGGAAGCGGACATCAGACAACGCATTCCGGTCGGCCTGGCCGGCGGCCAACTGGCTGAAGCGGTTCAGGAATTGCTCGAACCCAGGCAAGGAAAGTTCGGCGCCCTGGACCTGGACAGACTGCTTGAGTTGCTCGATTGGGTGAATGAAATCGCTGTGGTGCCGCCATCGCGTGAGTTGACCTCGGCCAGTGTGCCAACAACGCGCAGCATCATCCGCTTCACGGATCGCTGGATGGGACGCGATCGCAACCAACTCTCGGCTTACGATGCCAGCGAAGGAGCGCTTTACGTGCTTTTTGCCCTGGTGCTGGCGTTGCATCCCCATTCACCGCGGTTATTCGCCATCGAGAACCTGGATCAGAACATGCACCCCAGATTAGCCCGAGCTACGGTCCGTCTCTTCTGCGAATTGATGCTGAAGGCAGAACCTGAACGACAAGTGCTTCTCACAACACACAATCCATTGGTGCTCGACAGCCTGAACCTGCGCGACGACCGCATCCGGCTCTTCACCGTGGAGCGCGACGTCGAGGGCACTACGCGGGTAGACAGGGTGCCGGTGTCGGATGAGATGCTCCGCGTCATCGAGAATGGGCTGTCGCTCTCCAATCTATGGGTGATGGGCCGGTTGGGTGGTGTACCAGATCTGTTCTAAAAAAAAGGACTGAGTATGATCATTGGCACCGTCGTCGAAGGACCAACTGACCGGCTTGTGCTGAAAGCCGTGCTGGGCAAGTTGATCCCAGGCCAGCATCGCTATTTGCCTCTCCAGCCCACCCCAACGTTCGGTGAAACGGGGAGCGGCTGGAAAGGGGTGCGTCGCTGGTGTCGAGAGACGTGGCGCCGGGAAGGTCTTACCCTGGATGCCATCCTTTCGGGCGCAACCGGACCGGCCCTAGACCTGCTCGTCATTCACGTGGACGCCAGTATTGCCGCAGAAGCAGATCTGCAAGAAGGCGATGACGACCCTGTTGCCGATCTCCAACAACCGTGTCCACCCGTTGCTTCGACCGCTATCAGGCTGCGGCAGGTCATCGCGCATTGGCTGCGACAGGACACCCTGCCGTCGAAGGTCGTGCTGGCGATTCCCGCTCAGGACACCGAGAGTTGGACCTTTACCGCACTCTTTCCCGACGACGAGTTATGCACGCGATCCGTATACGAGTGTTTGCGGTCGGGTGCAAACCACCCTGGCTACCGGCTGACGCTCAAGAAGTACGGCAAACTGTTGCGTCGGACCGACGGCCAGATCAAGAAGCCGGAACGCGTCTATCAGACCATCGCACCCCAAGTGGCGGAAGCATGGAAGACCGTTCGCGAACGGTGCTCCCAGGCCGAGCAATTTACGCGGGATGTTGAGCAACACGCATGATTCAGCACCCCAAGAAGAAACTCATCGAAGTCGCCCTCCCTCTTGACGCGATCAACACCGCGTCGGCGCGGGAGAAATCCATCCGCCACGGCCACCCCTCCACGCTCTGTGGTGGGCGCGGCGACCGCTGGCCGCGGCGCGCGCGGTGATCTTCAGCCAGATGGTGGACGACCCGTCCGAACATGCCGAGCTGCTGCTGAGCGACCCGGACAAGCGCCGCGCCGCCAATCGGGAGTTGACCCGGTTGGTGGAAACTGGGCTGACTGAGCAGCACAGCACGCGACGCTGGGCTTATTATACGTTGAACGCGCCCGTGGAGGTGACGATTCAGCCTCAACCAGACACGCCGGAGCGACAAATTCTGGCGCATGTAGCCCAGCACGGAACCATCAAACGGTCGCAGTGCCGGGCGTTGCTTGGCATCACAGAAGTTCAGGCGCGCTATTTGTTGCACAAAATGTGCGATCAGGGCCTGCTTCGGCTAGAAGGAACCCGTAGAGGAGCATCCTATCGGTTGCCGTAGTGTCTGCTCCTGTCGCACAAACGCACTTTGTGATTGTCCGTAAATTGTTCATAATTGTTCATAATTGTTCATAACTCCTAAAAATGTGCTAATAGAACGGGACTTCGCCATGACCCACACTCGCAAGAAACTCATCGAAGTCGCCCTTCCCCTCGACGCGATCAACATCGCGTCGGCGCGGGAGAAATCCATCCGCCACGGCCACCCCTCGACGCTGCACCTGTGGTGGGCGCGCTGTATGGTAAAATACGTGCAGCGTCCATTCACGCGTGAGCCGGATTTTAGGGTGACGAGCGCAAATTATGACTTCGCGGGCCTTCTGGCACGTTCGGAAAGGCCACAATAGTCTTTAGCCAGCTAAGGAGGGTGTCTATGTCGATTGAAGCCAGAAACCGCTTGCTTCCAGATTGGTTCACGCGTATCAGAACGCATCAGACCGTGCTACCGCGTTTTCAAAGGTTCGAAGCGTGGGACCATTCCCGCGTCACTCAGATGTTTAACACTATACTTCAGGATCTACCAGTGGGTGCAGCCCTGATTCTTGAGATAGGTAATGAGGAGCCATTTATCTCACGTACACTCACATGATTCCGCTCCAATATTTCCGACCTGACATCAGCGAACAACAGAGTTTCCGCGAATGGACGAACGAGGCAAGCCACCGGCAGAGAGAACGAGATGAAATTTCCGACCAAGTCTCACTGTTGCGACAAAAGTTCGCGTCCTTCAACCTCCCATTCATGTCCCTTCCAGTGGTCACCAAGAAACAGACTGCTCTAGATGTCTTCATCAAGATGAACACGTCTGCAACCGCTTTGTCCATCTACGACATTGTGGTTGCCCAGGTTGAAGCGGGCATGGGCACGTCATTGCATGATCTGGTGGCGGCTTCGCGCAAAGTCAGCCCTGAGATCTCAGCTTACTACTCCCCAGAAGACCTTACCCTTTATGCCAGTGCTTTGCTCCAGGCCCGAGCGCCGACGAATGCCACCTATATGGCGAAGGATTTCGGATCGCGATTGCTCGCAAATTGGGAGATATTCCTCACCGGAGTGTCCAGAACAGTGGATTTCCTCGAGCAGGAACGAATCTTTGACGCGGCCCGATTGCCTACGGATGTGGTCATCCCAGTGTTGGTCGCCTTGTGGGGGATCGCACCGATAGGTTTGGACGCAGAGGGACGCGCCCGCACCATCCTTCGTAAGTATCTGTGGCGGGTCTTTTTCTCAAGCAGGTACGAGAAATCGACCAATTCGCGGGCGTTAGTCGACTTTAATGAATTGAAGCCATTGATCACGGGGGCTGGTAGTTCCGTACCAAGTATTTTTGAAGATGAATTGAATCCGCTTCCGCAGGCGCAGGAACTAATCGCGGCCGGTTGGCCTGTGCGAAAGGACCGCCTCGCCAGGGCCATCCTGGCGTTAGCGTTGAAGCACGGGGGAGTCGATCTTGCGGATGGTGGCACTGCCACACGGGCAAACCTAGCGAAGCGCGAATATCACCATCTTTTTCCATTCGCACATTTGAACCGGCTTGGCGTTCCCGATGATCAGATCTATCGGTCACTCAATTGCGCCCTGGTGACGTGGCGTACTAACAGAAACATCTCGGATAGAGAACCAGAGGGCTATCTTGCGGAGCGGCGCGACGGTGCGACACTAGGCGAGCATGAAGTTAGACAACGACTCGCAAGCCATCTCATTCCCTACGACGAAATGGTTCAAGGCGACTACCACGCATTCCTCAATAAGCGTGCAGAACTCGTCTATTCGGCAATGAACAAACTCTGCCAAAGTGATGGATCGTAGGGAACTTAATGTCCACATTCACGAGAAAAAAACTCATCGAGGGCGCCCTCCTGCTGCAATCACACCTCCCAGTGACCCTGAGATGGTTTGATTGAGATGCTTGGAAGGCTGTAACATGAACGACAGACACAGGGACCAGGAGTTTGGTTTTACAGATTCCGACCGTTTGCTCCTTCTACGGTTCATGACTCGCCGCGCTATGGCGGAGAGAAGCACAGAAGCAGCCGAGTCCGACGACGGTGTTATTCGATCTGCACCCGATGCCACCCTCGGAGATGCCGCCATTCCGGCGCGTTGGCGCCTGGTGCCCGAAGGTGCTACTCTCTACGAATGGCAGCATGAGTGTCTGAATCGTTGGCTGAAGGATGGACGCGGTACTGTGAAAGTGGCAACTGGCGGCGGCAAGACTCTCTTCGCACTCGCTGCGGCGCAGGCACTGCAAAACGAACGGGAACCAGACCTGCGCATGGTCGTGGTCGTACCCACAATCCCACTCATGTTCCAGTGGCAAGACGAGGCGCGCCGTGGGAACCTCCCGCCTTCCGCCATCGGACTCATGGGAGGGGGTCAGCAACCGCCCTCCCTCTCAACTGTCCGCATCCTTATCTGCGTGCTGAACTCGGCCCGTGAGCGGCTCCCGGATCTTGTCCGAAGAGCGGGCTGGTCCCGGCGGACGCTGCTCGTTGTTGACGAATGCCATCGTGCTGTCGCAGCCCAGGCCAGCCGGATTTTTGACGCCAAGCCGCGGTTTACGATTGGGCTGTCGGCGACGCCGGAACCGGATCTGGAGACGGGCGAGCTACCGAGTGACGCAGCCTACGAGCAGGGGCTGGTAGGGCAGGCGCTGGGGCCCATCATCTACGATTTCACCCTTAGACAGAGCCTCGAAGCAGGCCTTCTTACACCGTTTGAGGTCTGGCACATCGGGTTGTCGCTCTCGCCGCCTGAGGCCGCAGAACATGCTCGACTCAGCCGTGAGATCACCGATCTGCGCAAACCCTGCAGATCCATCACGGCAAGAGTCAGTCGAAGCAAAACTTCCTTGCGTGGTGTCAGACCCAGGCCAGCAGAGGCGGAACTGCCGCAGCCGAGGCCGAACGCTTTATCGGGCTGGCTAGCCGGCGTAAACGCCTGCTCTACCGGGCACACGCGCGCACGGACGTGGCGCTGGGCATTCTGGCGGAGTCCCTGGCCGATCAAGATGCTCGCGCCATTGTCTTTCACGAATCGATCGAGGCTATCGAGAATCTGTTTCTACAAGCGCTCCAGCGAAAGATTCCGGCCGTGCTCGAACACAGCCAGCTTCCAGATGGTCTTCGCGCTGAAAACATCGAGGCGTTTCGAGAAGGTGTGGCCCGGGTCATTATCAGCGCCAAATCTCTCGTCGAAGGCTTCAACGTGCCCTCAGCCGATCTCGGCATCATCGCAGCCTCGTCGAGTTCAGTACGCCAGCGAATCCAAAGTCTCGGACGGATGCTGCGGCGCAAACCCGGTGGCCGAAGCGCGCGTGTCTTCGTGCTTTACGTCCGCGACACTGAAGACGAAGCGATATACGAAAAGGCTGATTGGGAGAACGTCATCGGTGCAGAACGAAATCAGTACTTCATCTGGCGCCCCGGCGACGAGGGCACACGCTGGCCTGAGGGCCTTGAGGTGTCGGTTTCGGCCCCACGGACGTACCGGCCTCCGTCGTGGGAGGTAGATGTCGCCGGGCTTGCACCGCAGAGTCCGTACCCCGGCCAGACACACGGGCGCGAGGTGCGGGTGGATCAAGACGGCAACCTCCGCACCGAAGATGGGACTCTCATTCCTGCCTCACGAGACCTCGTGGATGCAATCATCCAGCACAGCCCCTATCGCCGCGCCAGGATCACGCCGGCCTGCCATCTGATCGTGCGTACGGACTCAGGTGGGGTCGGTGAGGCAAACTGGCGCTTTCTGGGCCTGATCGATGATGTGCCTGAATCTAATACTACCACAGTCATTCACTTGAGAGTCATGACCACATCGGGGAGACGCATGATTGCCCGCGACGATGAACGGCGCAAGGGGAACATCTCCTTCGCGCTGGGGACCTGACGCCAGCCGAACGCCCGAGGCAGGACAGGCGCGCGACCGGCTTCTTGAGTGGATCCGGCGTGAGGAGGGACGGTTGGCTCGGCAGATTCGGGAGCTCTGCTGGGATGGCGGCACAAAATACTGGCTGGATGTTGAGGGCGAACGTATCTCCCATGAGGTACTGCTCGCTCCACTGGAGTTTGCCCAATGACGACCTTCACATTTCAAGCCCTGGCGTCTCCCTTTTTGCGCTGGTGGGGGCCGTACTCACCTTCACGAGGGGACCATTCGGGCTTCCGGTTCCACCACAATCGACCTGGTACTTGGGTAGGCAATCAGTATGGGCAAGAATTTTGGCCGATCGTAGATTCTCCCGGCGCCAGGGCGTTAACTGCCGTTGTACAGGATCACTGGAGTGGTGGTCGCATTTTGCTGCTCCCGAATGGTCTCGTGATCAAGCCGCTCCAGCACGACGATGAGGTGAGCGTACGCGTGATCATTGGTTTCTTTTCTGGACCCGTTGTGCTCGAGCAACCAGGCGGTGGAGTGTTCGACTTGAGCAACCCCGGTACCCTGGCACCGGGGGATCCTTGGCCAGGGCCGAAAACGATCGGGATTGAGTGCAACATTCAGGCTGACGGTTCACTCGACAGCAGTTGGTATTTCCCGACCACGTGGGGACGCGATGAGGTTCAAATGCAGGTATGCGGCCCTGACACTCAGATGGCGCAGGGCTTCAAAAAGGCTCGCCCAGCAAGCTGGGGAGGGGCGCGTTCGCGTGACCGCCAATGGCCACGTTTTTACAAATCGCAAGGAGTGGGACGGTACCTGGATTTCGCTCTACGTAGGGCGGATTGTCCCCGAGTCTTGGCGGTTTCAACCAGAATGGATTGGAAAGGAGTATATGACATGACAACACCAACTCTCTATCGCGGTGTTTGGCCGCAGAACGTGAGCAAACTCGCAAAGTACGCGGTCCGGTTCCTGGACGGCGCTTGGAAGATTACAGTGCTTTACGAAGCTGGTGGTGGATTACGCTACCTGGCCGTCGAGGGGGCCGGAGCCGACCTCGCCCAGCGGATAAACACAGTGAAATCGGCGCTACGTGTTCAGCCTGGCGGCGCCTTCTACGTGAACGAGTACCGGCATGTGATTGTCCCGGTCGCTGATATGTCTGGATCAGGCTTTGGATCCCATTACTACTATGCGTGTCGGCTCGACACTGATTTGAGCTTCGAGTTCGAGGGGCGACCGCTGACGACGAAGCCGATCACGATGGACGGTGCGTCGCTCAATCCGGGCGACCGCTGGGTAGGCCCGCGGCCCGGCATTCCCTATGTGCTTGCCGCTGGTGGGGCAGACATTTACTGCGAGTCGCCCGCACTGACCGACGATAGTCCGCCGCGCGTACGCCCTTCGATGACCCGTCGGATTCAACTCGGAAAGATCCTGGGTGACAAGGCGGCCGTGGCGTGCGGTGCAACCAGTGTCAAGCGTACGCGGGTATCAGGGTGGGCGCTTCTACGTGAACGAGCATGGCGCCATGTTCACGCCTGTCGGCGCCGGAGATGGCAATGGCATTGACTTCGTCTATTGCGGTCAGATTGATAGAGCCGTCTGGTTCCCAGAGCCTCCTGTCGAGAATGACGTATCGTGAGGTGAAAACTGACCGAAGTCGTCCTGCCCTCGTAGTGGGCGCGGCGACCAGGGTTGTTGGAGTCGGTGACGCCCATCGCCTCTAAGATGGGTCTGTTGGGCCGTCAAGGGCGTACATCGTTGGACACGTTGTTTGTTGTCACAGCGCCTATTCGTACTCTATTAGCAAAATTCGCTAATAGAGTCCAAAACTGGATGTCATTGCCATGACCCACATCCGCAAGAAACTCATCGAAGTCGCCCTCCCTCTTGACGCGATCAACACCGCGTCGGCGCGGGAGAAATCTGTCCGAAGGGGTCACGGCCATCCGAACAGGCTGCGCCTGGGGTGGGCACGTGGGGAGGCGCCCGGATGAACGTTGATCTGACCCGACTTCAAGCCTGGTTGAGCGCCGGGGAGGACGAGCACCTGGAGTTCAAAGAGGCGAGGAATCGCTACGACTTCGAGGAACTGGTCAAGTATTGCGTGGCGCTTGCCAACGAGGGCGGCGGAACGATGATCTTAGGCGTCACGGACAGGCGGCCCCGGCACGTCGTCGGCAGCCATGCCTTCACCGACCTGGAGCGCACGAAGGCCGGCTTGATCGAGCGGCTGCGGCTGCGCGTGGATGTTGCAGTCCTTCAGCATCCCAATGGCCGCGTGATCGTGTTCAGTGTTCCCTCGTTTCCCACGGTTTCGATCCAATACCACGGCGCCTACTGGATGCGGCGGCGAAGACCTGATCCTGATGACCCCCCGGATTTGCTCAAGCGCATTTTGATGAGGCTGGCGGACTTCGGCGGAAATCTGCCCTCAGGCCGTAGCTGGCCGACCTCGATCCTGCGGCCATCGGCCACTCCTGCCATGTGGCAGCGCAAGTCGGGCAACAAAGCCCTCGAAGCGCTTCCTGTCGCGCAACTCCTGGCGGACGCCGAACTGGTGGTGCGCGGCGGCGTGACCTACGCCGCGCTGGTGTTGTTTGACACGCACCAGGCGCTCGGCCGGTATCTGGGCCAGGCAGAGGTCATCTTCGAATACCGTTCGAGCGATGTCACTGGCCCGGCCGCCCAACGTGAGGAATACCGCCAGGGCTTCTTTCTGTTCCAGGACGAGATCTGGCACAAGATCAACCTCCGCAACGACAAACAGCACTTTCAGTACGGCTTGTCGCGCTGACGTGCCCACCTTCAACGAGGCCGCGGTGCGCGAAGCCATCCTCAACGCCGTCAGCCACCGGGATTACCGTCTGCCGGGGTCCGTCTTTGTGCGCCAGTATCCCCGCCGCCTGGAGGTCGTGAGTCCAGGCGGGTTTCCTCCGGGATCACCCTCGAAACATCCTCTCGGCGGCAGGCGCCGCAACCGGCGGATTGCCGAAGCCTTTGCGCGCTGCGGCCTGGTCGAGCGAGCGGGCCAAGGCATGAACCGGATCTTTGAGGAGTGCATCCGCGAGAGCAAGCCGCAGCCGGACTTCCGCCATAGTGATGCGTACCAGGTGGCGCTCACCCTTCACGGCGAGATTCAAGACCCACAGTTCTTACGTTTTCTGGAACAGGCCGCGCTCAGAACGGCTGGTTGCGTTTGTCACGCAGGACTTCCTCCTTCTCGACCTGGTGCATCGCGAACAGCCGATTCCGATCGTTTCCGAGATCGACTGCCTTTCCTGGCTGATCGGCGATCGATCGGAACGCACCGGCCGTGGCCGCGGTGTGCGCTATATGCTATCGCGGGCTTTGTATGCCTTCCTGGGGCAGGGTGGTATCTATACCCGCAAGAAGGGGCTTGATCGCGAAACGAACAAGGCGCTCTTGTTTAAGCATATCCAAGACAACCGAACCGAAGGCACTCAGTTTGGCGAACTAACCCAAGTGCTTCCATCACTCACGCATGATCAGGTACAGCGCCTCCTGCGCAACATGCAGGCCGACCGGCAAATTCACAAGGTAGGCCGCACCAGGGGCGCGCGTTGGTTTCCCGGTCCAGGCGCAGTAGAGTAAGCCCAATAGGGCGACTGGCAGCAATTACGTCGCGGATTCCGTTTGACGTAATTGCGACGTAATCTTTGACGCAATTGAACCGAGACACACTTTTTTCAGGAGACCACCTCCTGACTGGTCGACGCGTATCGCTTTGGATGTACCTAATTGCGTGTTGCGCAATTATGACACGTAATTGCATAAGCAAGCCATGAGCAAACTCAGCCCAGGAAATAGTATGACCCACACTCGCAAGAAACTCATCGAAGTCGCCCTTCCCC
>NZ_JADIZS010000051.1:0-36733 GCF_016704685.1 Candidatus Amarolinea dominans | reverse complement strand
GCCTTCACCAGCGACGACTTGCCGGTGCCCGACGCGCCCAAGACGGCCAGGAAGGGCTGGTATCCACCTTCGCCGAGCTTCACGATCTCGTCCCGCGGCCGAAGAAGAGGGGGATGCTGCTGGTCGTAGGACTGCAGGCCGCGGTAGGGGTTGGCCTCGTCGGTCAGATCGGGCGCGGGCGGCAGGTTGAGCGGATGGCCGGGCGCCAGGAAGATGAACTCCCCCTTGCGGTGCTTGTTGAGCGGCCAGAGGCCGGGGGTCTGCTCGTGGCTGGCCTGGACTTCGGCCTGCACCTCTACCTGCTCGCGCAGGTAGAGATAAAGCTCGGTGGCGGTGATGACGCCGTCCCCCTGGCCCTTGGGCACCAGGTCGGCCTCGCCCTTCTCCAGGGCGTCGATCAGGGCCAAGGCGAAGGGAGAATGCTGGCGGCCATCCGTCTCGCGGCGGCCGATGGCCTGTTGCCGCCCAGCACGTCCAGCGCCTTCTGGTCGTAGGCGGCCGAAGTCAGCACCTGCCAGGCGGGGGAGAGCAGGTAGCGGTCGTAGCGCTCCCGGTAGATCACGTCGGGCAGCGCTTCCATGTGGCGGGTGGCGGCCCAGCGGAACGCGCCGGCAAAGCAGCAGTCCAGGATCGCCAGCATATGGCGGCAGGTCAGCGCGGTCAGCCAGGCGTGCAGGTCGGTCATGGCCAGCATGCTGGCCGAGTCGCCGGGGCGGGCGTCCTGGGGGACGAGATAGCCGCGCGGGCCGTCGTCGCCGTCCAGGGCCACGCCGTGGCCGGCGAAGTAGACCAGCAGGCGGTCGTCCTCGCCCAGGCGGGCCGGCAGCTCCTCGGTGAACAGCGCGGCCAGGCGCGCCCGCGTCACCGGCTGATTTGTTTCCGGCTCGGTAAGCAGGATGGTCTCGTAGCCGTGCATATCACGCAGCAGCTCGGCCAGCCAGCGCGCTGCTGACTGCGGTGGTCAGCCGCGGATGCCGCGGTCGTAGGCGTTGATGCCGATGACAACGGCGAGGGATTGGGTGAAGATCAATCATAGCGCCTCATGAAAGTGTTCCGCCACGGTCTGCTGCCAGGTGCAGGGTCGAAAGCCGAGCTGATCTTGCAGCCGGCGAGCGTCATAGCGCCAGGACTGGGCATAAAAGCGCCGGCTCGCCTGTTCCTGTGCGCTCATCTCGGCCCACGGCTTGCTGGTCAGGCGGCACGGGCCGCCGGTGAGATGAATGATCTCGGCGAACAGGTCGTGCCAGACAAAGTGGCTCGCCAGCACGTTGGCCGGGCCGCCGATAGGATGCGCCAGGCATTCGGCGACGATCCACGCCAGGTCGCGGGCGTCAATCCAGGCGTCGCGGTAGCGCGACCACTCGGCCTCGTCAGCGCCGGGGACGAGCACGCTGTCACCCTCCGCGAGAGCAGCCAACCGCTTGCGCGCCGTGGGGTGCGGCGCCCAGATGTGCGGCGCGCGCAGGATGGAGAAGTCGCTGCGACCCTGGGCGTGAGCGGTTCCCGTCAGCAGTCGTTCGCTGACCACCTTGCCGTGGGCGTAGTCGTTGTAGGACTCGTCGAGCGGCGTGTCCTCGGAGATCAGCGGAGCTGCCGACAGGCCGTAGACGTCGAGGCTGCTGAAGTAGACGAAGGGGGTGCTCATGGTCGAGCGCCACCCATCCAGCAACGCCTCCATGGCGGCGATGTCGACGGAATCGGTGAACGTGCAGGCGGTGTGGACGATGCCCGTGACGCCGTCGCAGGCGCGGCGCAGGCTGTCCGGGTCGGCCAGGTCGCCGATGGCCAGGTCAGCCTCCACGGCTTGCGCGGCCGAAACCGAGGCTGCCCGAACCAGTACACGTACGGCCAAGCCGCGCTGACGCAGTTCACGAACGACGAAGCTGCCGGACAGACCGGTGGCGCCGGTGACGAGAATCATGGGCGATGCTCCTTTTCAATCGTCGCACGTCGTATTGGCGTCGTTCCGACCAGGACTTGCCATGGTCAGCGGCGGGATGCCGTGGCCGTAGGCGTTGATGCCGACGACGATGGCAGGGGAATGGGTGAAGTCGGTCATGGACAGGTCCGAGATTCAGTGTTGTCGCGCCTTGGATCCTGCGCGAGCCAAGAAGCTCCGCGTGGTTCAAACAAACAGATGAGCGTCAGGGTTCCCGTAATGCTGGTAGGCGCCCCAAGTGTTGCCCCCATACGCTTCCGAACTGATCACCTTGCGAGCAGCACACATGGCCCGATACATCGGCTGCGGGTCGCCGGCCTGGTAGCTCTGGGGATCAATGCGCAACCCTCGCTTTTTTTCATACTTGAGACCCAGCAACTCTGCATAAAGCGTCAGGGCGAAATCGCGAGCGGCAAGGTCAGCAACAGGCCAGGCTGTACAGACGAAATTGGCTACACCCCGGGCAAAGAACGCCTCGGCAAAGGTGGGGGCAAGAAGGTCAGAACGACGCCCTGACCGATCTGGGGTGATGCCCGATTCACAGGCATTGGAGAAAATGAAGGAGGGCACCTTATCCACCCGCCTGATCTCGCTTGCAGTCACGAGTTGACCGCCCGTGAATATCCATCCGGAACGTGTGGGAGTTTGGGCATTGTAGACGCAATGACCGGCAAAATGCAGCACGTCATAGCTGCGATTCATCAATTCCCGTAACACATTCGTCTGCGTGGCCTCGCCTGGCCCAATCAATGCCTGCACTTCCACACGGCGGTCACGATTAGAGAGCTGATTGATGCGCTCGAATAGCTCGACAACAGCAACGCCCTCTTCCTGGGCGCCAGGGAGGGGGGCATCTGCAGCAGGATCCGCCACCACGAGCACTCGCAAGCGACGTTGCCTTGCCGGGATCGTTTGGGGCCTGGGCGCATAGGAGGTGCGGAGTTGGCGCGTCAGTCCCCTGCCCAAACCCAGGAAGCGTTCTTCATCGATCTCGCGATCCTTGCCCGGCGTCGACCAATGGGGGGCATCTTCTTCGCCACTCAGGGGCGGGCATAGCAACTCCCAGTGAATCCGTGCCGTGGTGGCATCCAGGCTCAGCACCACGGGTGCATCACTGATGAGATGCTCGCGGATGTCTTCCGGCAGTAACAGACTGGCCAGGAATCTGCCATGCTCAATCTGCTCTTGCCACGTTGTGCTGGCGGCCAGATCATCATTCACCTTTGAGACCAGATCTGTACTGAGATGAATCTCGCGTTCGGGAATGGCAGCGGTTCCAGTTAGCGCCCCAAAGCGGTAGGTCGAGTTTTCACAAGAGATGTTGACACGAATGGGCTGTGCTGCCGGTTTTGTCGGCTGATCAGGTATGTTGTCTGGCGGCGCCTGTCCTGTCACTTGACGGATCCGGGCCTGAAAACGGTTGCTCCTCTCCCTTTTCTTCTTCTCGATTTTCTCCTCAGCTTTTTCCTGCAATTGAATCAACTCTTCTTGTGTCAGCGGCGTATACTCGATTGTGATACGTCCTTCGAGTTCTTTGGCGATCGAGCGCACCGCCTCATCGAAATCCAACACCTTTTCTTCGTCAGTCTCGACAAAGGTGATGGAGATTGCTACGTCTTCGCCGCTCACCCAGCCGGTGAGAGCGTTTTTAGCTCCGCGAATCCACGCATCCATGACTTGATACGCTGTGAAGGAGGAACGTCCTGCACCCAGAGGCACCATCGCCAGATGCTTCTTGCCCAGACGGCTGAGGACCCAGCACACCTCTCGCGCCAGGATCTTGAGTTCGGGCTGTCCAAAGCTTCCTGGCATGCCCTGACCGGCGATGACGATCGTTCGTTCTACACCTTTGTGTTCGAGGCGCGGATCAGGAAGCAAAAAGAGATTTGCCAGCTCGCTGCGGATTACATTACGTTGAATCAACTGTGTAAACAGCGAGTCCTGTTGACTGTAAGCTGCGGTGATCTTCCGATCAAGCGCCTTGCAGGCGCCTTGCGGCATCTCTCCCAGATGGTTACCGATCACGATTGCATCCACAGGCGGATCATCCGCGGCCCACTCCCCAAGCTCGGCGATGTCTCCATGTCTCACTTCAACCTGAATTCTTAACGGTGATCCAAACTGTTCAGAAGGAGCCGAGGGCGAAAGTGGTGTGAGACCTGGACTGAGATTGCTCGCCAACACATTCTCGATATCTCGTTCGTCATCCGAAATCGCGCCACCGTAGTGTCGCGTTTCGACGCCCTTGCGACCCCACTGCGAGAGGTTGTTTTCTCGCAATTTGTCTCGCTGAGACTGCCTCTGTTTCTTGAGATCAGTCTGCTGTCCTCCGAGATCCTCCATGGAAAGATCCTCGGGGTTTTCCTTTAGGCCAAGCTCTTGCAGCCATTCATTGATGTCCAAGATATGTTGCGCTTCCAGAAGGCCAAGCATTGCCTGCAAAATCGGTTGTGATGCCAGCATGTCGTGTTTCCGGGCATCTAAGAAGCGAGTTGGAATTCCCTTGTTGCGCATATCAGCCAGTTGCAGTGGTACGCTGCCGTCACCGCGATCGGTGGGTTCTCCATAGATGCGATCTATCTCATCAGAATACTTCCGGGACTGCCTTGCTGAACATTCTCGCAGAACGTTCACATCAATGTTATAGAAGGTGGGCCTGCCCACACCGATAATGGAGATTGTGCGTTCACTAACGAAACTCTCAAAGTTTTCTTCCCGATCAAGCAAATTTCGGAACTTACGAGCATTTGTTAGTAACTTCTCATTGATCCCGGGCCCAAAGGTGGCAGGTTCGAATAGTTCTATCCATTCTGGGTTCAGTTTAGGAGAAGGAAGCATTTCATAGATGCTTGGAAATGAGCGAATGACACTCAAGAAGTCAACTTTGCGATGCCCCGCATCCAGCAGATCAACCCACCCGGTAAGATCGAGGTGCCCGGCCAACGCTTGGACACCCAGGAGCGAGCCATAGTTGGATGATCCTAACAGAAGTAGCTTTCCCTCAAAGGTTTTCCAGTGGTCGGGATGCTTTTGGAGCAGGTGCCTGACGACCAGTCCTCCTGCAGCATGAGCAACCAAATGCACTGCCTCACCTGGCATGAAGTTCTTGCTGAGATAGGCTTGTAGGTCGTCGGCAATGGCCCGAAAGCTTCGCCGCCAGTCATAGGCAAAAGCGTGTACCTCGAAATCTCGCGCCAATGTCAACATGAGAGCACCATAGACGCGCTTTAACACGCCCGTGGGTCTAATCTCATAGCCAGGATCTGCTTGCCGCAGCCCATCACTGTCGAGTCGCAGGCGCATCAGTGCGCCTTCCGTCATAGCGCGGGCATTAAGCCAGACACACTCTCTGTTGCCGTCTACACTGAACGAACTGAGTTCACTGCCCAGGATGCCCGGCACAATGACAACGTGATCCCGCGGTTTCTCATCACCGTTGGATTCACGCGACTGACGCATCAGATAGGAGCGAAGCGCCAGATTGCGCAGGCGTTGGTAGAGGGACGGGCCGAAGTAGCCGCGCAAGCCGGCATCCGTCTCGATTGATGGATGGCCCAGCAACTCGACCAGTTGATCGCCATCGGCTGCTGACAGTGATTGTAGTAGTGTCATTGCTTCATTTCGCATGCAGATCACTCCATGACAAAGGTGATGCTTTCCCAAGACGATAGGGAGAGCAGGATCTATTTACAGCACTATTTCTGCTTCTGCCGGCCGCACGACCGTCGTCGCCACCTCGACTGTCGTCCAATCAGTGTAGGCGTCCGCACTACCGGTATCGTCTCCGTAGCTGCGAGTTTGGACGCGGGCCATCAGGCGGTTCAGGGTGCTGAGGCGCTTGGGCATCTTGGCGGGAGGTGGGCGAAACGTGACCGGCAGTTCGCCTTGCTGCAACAGGGTAGCATCGGCCTCGTCGGTGCTGACGATCAGCTTGAGGATGTCTCGCAGTTCGGTCACGCCCTGCCGCCACAGGTCGTCGGGGATGTACAGGTCAATCGTCTTGCGCAGCCGGCCACGACGAGATGACGCCTTGGCCCACGCCTCCTGGCGCCCGGCTCCAGCCAGACGCCGCCCTTGGGCAGCAGGCCGGCGTAGACGCTGTAGCTCTCGGTCAGGTCCAGCAGCATGCAGAAGAAGCGCTGATCCGTGGCGTTGTAGAGGCGAATTTGCACGCGCGGCTAGCGCCAGCTTCCAGCCACCTGTTCGTATGCGTACCGCAGCCCGGATGATGTCCAGCAACTCCAATTCGCCGCCATCTGCCCACGCGAAGATCTCCAACTGCACGGCGTCGCGCGCCAGCTCCGTGGCCGGGTTGGTCAGCCGCGCGGTGCTGACCCAGCGGGCGATGTGCTCCAGGCGTTGGGCGACCAGCCTGGCGCCGTCTGGATCGAGTCCAGGGGTATCCACGGCGAAGCGCAAGGCCTCAGCCGCGCGGCGGATGCGGTAGCGGCCGCTCTCCGCATCGGCCAGCAGGCGGTATTCGGCCCCCGGACCGTCGCCCTCCCGCACCAGCAGCGAGGGCGCGCCCGGGCCGTTGATCTCGGCCAGCGCCCGGCGCACCAGGTTCAATGCAGCCGGGTCGCCCTCGAAGGCCACGGCCAGCGGCGGCAGCGGGGTGCTGGTCACCACGGCCTTGTAAGTCGTTTTGGTGCTCAGGGCCACGCCGCTGCGCCCCATCGGCGCGACCAGGCTCTGCCCGGGAAACACCTGCACCACGCTGGCCTGGCCGATCGCCTGCTCCAGGCTGCGCAGGCGGGCGAGATCGGCGTCGAAGGGGAAAAGGGCAAATTGCGTGGTCTCGCCGCTCTCTGTGGGCTGTGGGATGCCATGCACTGCGCCCGCGTCTACGACCCAACCCAATTCTTTGTTGACGCTCAGGGTGAAAGCGGCCGGCGCAGCCGGAATGGCGCCGCCCAGGAAGGGCTGCTCCAGGTCGGCCGGCTCGCTGGCCTCCAGTTGCGGATCCTGCTCGGGCACCCGCCCCTGCACCAGGGCGTTGACCCGCTTGAACAGGTCGCGGTAACTCAGGGCCGCGCCCGTCTGCTGCAAGGTGTCCTGCAGATAGAACGAGAAGGCCCCGCGCTTTTCGACGCCGGACGGGCCGGGGAACCAGGTCTCTTTGGCGGTCTGCTCCGGCCGGCAGGCGGCCAGCAGGATGTGACGGCCGGAGGCGATGGCGGCCCAGGGCCTGGCCGGGCTGGCTGCGCCCGACCCCTGGCCTTGCAGCGCCGCCACCTGCTGCGGCGTCACGATGTAGCTGGCGATGGGCCGGACGCCGGGGTGGGCCTTCTCCTGGCGCACGGTGATCTCCTCAGCAGTGCGCGTGCCGGAGCCGGAGTGACAGCAGTCGAGAATCACGGCGAAATGCGGGCCGTTGGCCGCCACCTCGCTGATGAGCTGGGCCAGTTCCTTGTCGGCCAGGTCCCAGCCGCCCGCCGCCCGGCTGTCGTGGCAGACCAGGGTTTCGTTCATGCGCTCAGGTTCGAAGTCCCAGAACTCCGGCGGCGCGTGCTCCTGCGAGCCGTGGCCGCTGTAGTAGAACAGCGCCACGTCATCCGGCCCGGCCTGGCCCAGGTGGCCCCGCCAGGCTTCGATCAGGCCCTGGCGTGTGACCTGCTCGTTGACCAGCAGGCGGGGCGCGAAACGGTCGCCCGCGCCGGTCACACGCGCGGCCAGCAGGTCACGCATGCGGGTCACGTCGTTGACGCAGCCGTTGAGCGGATTGACCTCGCCCAAATAATCGTCAATGCCGACAAAGAGGGCATAAATCGTGCGAGACATGGGCCCCATCTCCCGTTGGTACAAAACCCACGGAAAATTGCCCCGAAGGCCGAGAACATTCGTGAAAATTCGTGAAATTCGTGGCAGAAAACGCCAGGATTCTTTCGCCACGAATGACACGAATTCACACGAAAACAAAAACCAATTCGTGAAAATTCGTGAAATTCGTGGCAGAAAACGCCTTCCCTGCGCGGACGCGTCTATTGATCCCAACTGAACTTGCGCACGAACACCGGGATGCTCTGCACGGCTTCGATGGTCTGCGTCAGCTTGCCGTCCAGCATCAGGGAGTTGTCCCACCAGTTCTGGCCTGGAAAGACCCACGACCCTGCCACCCACGCGGTGATGCTGAACAGGTAGTCGGGCAGCGGTTCGCCGTTGGCGAGGACACCGGTGCGCAGCCATTCGAACATCTCTTTGGTGAACTGCGCGTGCAGGGGTGTTTCGACTTTGGGATAGCGCCTGTCTTGCTCGCCGCCGGGCAGCCAACCCCCTTCGCCGCCGATCAACGGCAGGACACGGCCCAGCCGCTCCTGCATCCACCCGGCGTGCGCCAGGAACTTGAGCGCGCAGATGTAGTCATCGAAGATGGTGTGCCCCGGATTGTCGGCCTGATTGCGCGCATCATAGGGATAGGCCGGCGGATGGTTCTCGCCGTAGTTGTGATGCGCAAAGAAGGCGCGGTCCCAGATGTCCTTGCGATTCATGCTGGCGATCGCATCCACCGCGGCGTCGAAACCGGGCCGATCCAAGACCTGAATGCCGGGATAACCGCCGGCATCGTAGACACGCACGGCCGCACGCGCCCAGTTGGAGCCGAAGGCCTGCACCCAATCTGACGGTCGTTGCTGGCTGCGCCATTCGCGATCGTCCTCTGGCTCGTTGAAAACCTGCACATAGAGCGGCGGCCGGGCCGGATCGTGCGCAAAGCCGCTGCCGTGCAAAGCCTTGCGCACCCCTTCGACGTAGGCCGCGGCATCCACAATGCTGTCTATGGGGTTGCCGATGCGCACCACGGGCATGATGCCGGCGCGGAAACAGGCGCGCGCCGCGCGCTCAGCCTGCAGCTCGTCCAGCGCATGGATCAGCGTCCAGGTGGCGCGGATGGATTTGAGATGTCCAATCGTGCGCGCGATGAACTCGTCGCGCAAATCGGTGTGGAAGTGCAGGCCAATGCCGTTATCCTGCGGCGGCCGCGGATAGGTGCGCAGATGCGCGGTGTTCTCGGCCGTCAGGCGCACCGTGGGCGGTCGCGTGGTTCCGGGCGGGTTGCGCGGCGGCTCGGGCGGCGACTCCCCCCCGTCAACCTTCACCGTCACCGGGAAGTCATGACGGCTGCCGTCGCGCAGAAAAACGCGCAACAGGTAGGTGGTGGTCACCGTGGGCGCCACGGTGTGCGTTTCCTGCGCGTCGCCTCCCTGCACTTCCAGGAAAACCTTGCCTACCCCCTTCACATCCCAACGGAGCGTAACCGATCCGCCCGGCTTGATCGCGTCTGGCTCGGCGCGGAACTGCACGCTCACGCCCTCAGGCAATGACCCGGCAGGCGGCGGGGGCGGCTGCTTTGCGCGTGCGCGCTGAAAAACCACGTAGAACGAATGATGGAAGCGTGAATTCCACAGCTCGCCGCCAGGGCCGCGCTCGTCATCATGGTCCGTGTGCAGATGGGTCACCCTATCGCTCTTGTCCGCGGCGTTGGCGCTCGGCCCGGCGATCCAGACCGAAAGCACCTGCCCCTTGTCCACCGGGATATTGCCGGCTGGCTCATTGGCGCCTTTGTCCAGCGGCTGAGGGCGCGCTTCTTCGTCCGGTTGACGGCCCTCCCAGGTCCAGCCGGCCCATACCGGCGCCCCGGCCACGCGCTGGCCGCTTTCGTCCAGCGCCTCGATGAAAATGGTGTGGTTGGCCTGATTTTCCTCCGGCGTCAGGTGATGGACGCCTATCGCACGCCAGTAAGTCTCGCCGGCAGCCACGTCGGCCGGTTCGATGCGCACACCGTACTTGGGACCGGCGTCGTCGAACGCCGCGCCGGTCTGCTTGAGATGCTCGAGAAAGCGGTTGTTGTACTGTTTCATGCTGGTAATCCTCCTTGCGATGGTATACTGCAAGCGGGAATAGACTGTAACTGCTCAGGCGGCCCCCCTGCCCCCCCCCATCCTGGGGGGAAAAGCATTCGGCTCCCCCAAGATTGGGGGTCAGGGGGGCACTCTGGGCACTATCGAGACCATTCTCACTGCCTGGCTGAGCAGTTACGCCCGCTTGCAGTATGGTTCAACGGAAATGGTGTCGCCAGTGTGCTTGATCTACGGCAAGCAATCTGTCAGGACACTCACACGCTGACCTGGCGCAGACGAGCTGGCGCCAGGTCAGCGCCGGGGCACAAGGCCCGATGCGACTAGCGGTTGCGCACGGTGCGGCGTGCGACCAGCAGGCCGGCCGCGGCCGCCAGCAGCGCCAGCGGCCACAGAGGCAGCGCGAGGCGCGGGCCGGACGGGCCAGCGAGACTCGCCAACTGCACGGCCGTGGGCTGACAGTTGTTCGCGCCGACGACCAGGTATTGATTGGTGGAGATGCGGGTGTAGGCGCCGCCGACGGAATTGAGGCCACCGGCCGCCCAAATCCGGCCCGCGGCGTAGGCGTTGACCATGCCCGCGGCCGACTGCGTCATGGGGTCTACGTAGCTCCAGGTGTTGGTCGCCGGGTTGTAGCGCTCCGCGCTGTCCAGGCTGGAGAAGGTCGCGCCCAGGCTATCGGTGCCGCCGTAGATGTAGACATAGGCGCCGTCGGTGGCGATGCCCGGCGAGACGCGCGCCACCTGCATGGGCGCCAGCGTAGCCCAACTATCGGTCGCCGGGTCGTAGGCCTCGAACGCCGTCATGCCGGCGTAGTTCGGGTCAGCTCCCTGCGCGCCGCCGGCCACGTAGATTTTTCCGTTGAGGGTGACAGCCACGTTGTTTTCACGCGCGGTCGGCATGGACGCGCGCAGCGTCCAGGAGTCCGTGGCGATGGTGTATTCGTAGTTGGTGGAATTAGAATTGTAGTCGCCGTCGTCGCCGCCCATGACATAGACCTTACCGTTGTAGGCGGCCTGCGCGGCGGTGCCGATGCCAAGATCCCCCACCGGAATGGGCGCGCCGGATGACCAACTGTTCGCGCCTGAATCATAGATGAGCGTGGACGTCATAGCGTACAGACCGGTTGAAATATCGGCGTAGCCTCCCACGACGTAGATGCGCGTCCCGACTGCCGACGGCTGAATGCCGTAGAGGCCCATCGGCATGGGCGCACGCGAGGTCCACGCGTCGGTGGCGGGGTTGTAGAGATCCACATTGGGCACGGCGACGCTGCCAGGCGTGTTGCCGCCGACGGCGTAGAAGGTGCAGCCGTCCACAGAGGCGCCGCCCATCAGCCAGCCGGCGGTGGGCACGGCCTGCGCCGGCGCCCCAGGCCAGGGGGCGAGCCTCACGCGGACCGGCCGGTGCGGCCGGCGGCAGGCCAGGGGACGCTGCGGCGGAAAATGCTCCCACCAGCAGCACCAGGATCGTCATTACCAACACAGTTGTCCAACGAATTTTCGTAGCCATTTCCAGTTCCTCCTTGCGTTCGCATTCATGATTGACAGCCAATCGGCTCAACGTCACGGGGGCGATCCGGGATGATCGTACGGTCATCCGATTCAGAAAAATGTTCATCATTCACAGGCGCCGCCGGTGTGATGAACCGCCGCATGAAATCGGCCAGCTCAGCCATGTCCCGAAAGAAGAGCGTCTCACCGCTCGGCACGTAGATTGCCTGCCCGCGCCACTCAGCCTGGCCGTCGCCCAGGTCTTCGCGCCACAGACGCACGGCGAACAGGTGTGAAGGGGGGCGTTCGTGCTGAAGTGACATCGCTCATTTCCCCACATGGACTTGCATGGCAGCATAGCACAACCACCGCTTCAAAAGCGTTTCATGAAAGATTTCACAGAGTGTTCCATGTCACAGGTTTGCGCAAAGGGGAGAGGGGAGAGGGGGAGAAGGGGGAGAAGGGGAGAAGGGGAGAAGGGGAGAAGGGGAGAGCGTGCCATTGACAGGCGAACGGATTATCTGTATTATACGGGTCAATTATCATAACGAACAGGTATATTACAGATGAACTCGACTCCCAATATCTGAGTATTCTACAAGAAGCCGGCTTTGTGGAACGTCGTGCGCCAGTGACGCAGGTCGAGCGCTCACGCCTGGGGCGCTATCACATCACCGACCCCTATTTGCGCTTCTACTATCGTTTTCTCGCCAACCGTCAAACCCAGTTGGCCCTGGGGGTCCAGGAGCAGTCATTGGCGGAGATCAAGCGTCATCTACGCGACTTCATCGGCGCCAACACCTGGGAAGAGATCTGCCGGGAATGGCTCTTACGCGCCAGTGCGAATCACACATTGCCTTTTGTGGTAGATCAGGTCGGCAGCGCCTGGACGCGTGGAGCACAGGTGGATGTGGTGGGCATCAACTCGATGGAGAAGTTATTGGTGCTTGGCGAGTGCAAATGGGGTCTTGAACCCGTTGGGCGCAGCGTCTTGACCGCGGTCGTTGACAAAACGGCGGAGGTTACACCCAGTCAGGGACAGTGGCAGGTCTATTACCTGGGCTTTGCGCGTGACGGCTGGACCGCCGCCAGCCACGCCTTCGCCCAGGAAATAGCCGACTCCCCACCAGGTGGCAAGAACTGGCGCGCGCTCGGAATGCGCCTCCTGGATTTATCTCAGGTTGATCAAGACCTGACCGCGTGGGTGAGCTGACAGGGAGCTGGTGACGCTGTCGAGCAAGGAAACACACCACCGTTCAACGCCGGATGATGGGCACGAATACGGACCATGGCGTTGCGGTCGGGGTTGACGTCGGGGTGAGCGTGAGCGTGGCCGTGGCGCTGGGGGTCGCGCTCGGCGTGAGCGTGGCCGTGGCGATGGGGGTCAGCGAGGGCGTCGCGGTGGCGCTCGGCATGGGGGTCGGCGTGGCGCTGGGCGTGGCGCTCGGCGTGGGCGTGACTGTAGGGCTGGGGGTGGCGCTGGGGGTTGGCGAGGGCGTCGCCGTGCCGGTTGGCGTGGACGTGGGCGTGGCGCTGGGGGTTGGCGTGCGCGTGGCGGTGACGGTCGGCGTGCGCGTGCGCGTCGGCGTCGCAGTGGCCGTCGCGGTCGGCGCCACGTTGATCCAGCGGGCGATGTGCGAGGCCGCCACGTCACCGGCCGCGGTGAACGAGCCGCCCGCAAAGACGGCGGTGTTCCCGTCCGCGGCCAGGGTGAGGACACTGTTATCCAGGCCGCTGCCCAGGGCCGCCCAGGACGAGCCATCCCAACGCGCAATGCGGTTGGCGCTGACCCCGCCGGCCGTGGTGAAGCGGCCGCCGGCCACCAGGCGTCCGGCGCCGTCCAGGGCCAGGGCCGTCACAGCATCGTTCGTGCCGCTGCCCAGGGGCGCCCAGGTCGAGCCGTTCCAGGCCGCCACATGATCGAGACCCGTCCCCCCGCCAGCCTCAGCGGTGAACTGGCCGCCGGCGTAGAGCACGCCGTTGCTGCCGAGCTGCAGGGCGTTGACCGGCGCGTTGAGTCCTGCGCCCACGGATGACCAGGCAGTACCGTTCCAGCGCGCGATGTTGGACAGGGGCGTGGTAAAGGTGCCATCAACCAGGAAATCGCCGCCGGCGTAGAGATTACCGCTGCTATCCACGGCCAGCGCCCTGACGCCGCTCTGGCCGTAGAGACCGCCGCCCACCGACACCCAGGCAGAGCCGTTCCAACGGGCAATCTCCAGGGGACCGCCGCCGCCAGGGCTGCCAAACGCGCCGGCCACGTAGACGTTGTTGCTGCCATCCACAGCCAGCGCGTTGATCTGCCCGTTCAGGCCGTTGCCCAGGTACGACCACGCTGAGCCGTTCCATTTGGCGACATAACCCTGCGAGGCAGACCCAAAGCCGGCGTAGAGGTTGCCCGCGGCGTCACGCGCCAGCGCGTAAACCGCTTGGCTCAGCCCGCTGCCCAGGGGCGACCAGGCTGAGCCGTTCCATTTGGCGATGTGGCGCACGGTCTGCAAGCCGGCGTTGAAAAAGCGGCCGCCGACGAACAGGTTGCCGCTCCCGTCCAGCAGCATGGCTTGAACCGCCGCCTCTACGCCGTTGCCCTGGCTCGGCGTCAGGTCGGTCCAACTGCCGCTGCGCCAGCGCTGGAAAATGCCGCGGCCAGAGAAACCGCCCGCGTAGAGATCGCCGTTCTGCACGAGCAGGTCACGAATGGCTTCGCTCGCGCCGCTGCCCAGGGCTGACCACGCGGCGCCATTCCACTTGGCAATACGATTGAAGGTGACGCTGTTGGTGCTGTCCTGGGTGAAGATGCCGCCCGCGTACACGTTGCCGCCCGCGTCCGCGGTCAGGCTGTAGACCCAGGAGTTGAAGCCGACGCCCAGCGCGCCCCAGGCTGTGCCGTTCCAGCGGGCCACATAGTTGAGCGTGACGGTGTTCCAGCCATTGGTGGTGAAGGCGCCGCCGGCGTAGAGCGTGTTGCCCTGCCACAGCAGGCTGCGCACCGAGCCGTTGAAGCCCGCGCCCAGAGGCCCCCAACTGAAACCGCTCCACTTGGCGACACGATCCCCCGGCGTGGTGAAATCGCCGCCCACGTAGAGCACACTGGTCACCGGGTCAATGGCCAGGGCATAGACGCAGCCGTTGGCGCCGTTGCCCACGGCCGACAGGGTCGAGCCGTTCCAGCGGGCGAGGTTGTTGAGGGTGACGGCGCCGGTTCCATCGGTCAGGAAACAGCCGCCCACGTAGACATCGCCGCTGGCCGGGTCAATGGCGACCGCGTAGGCCGTGCCCCACAGCCCCGCGCCCAGGATCGTCCAGGCGCTGCCGTTCCACATGGCCGCGAAGCCCAGCATGTCCCCCACCGCGTAGAGATGGCCGTTCGCGGCCAGCGCCAGGTCGCGCACGCCGCCGATGCTGCCGACGGCCGACCAGGTCGCGGTGGCGCTGTTCCATTTCGCCACATTGCTGATGGGCTGACTGCCCACGTGCGTGAAATGACCGCCGAGGTAGATATTACCATTCGCGTCCTGCACCAGGGCCGACACATCCCCGTCCACGCCGGGAAACTGAAACCCGGCATCCCAGGCGCCGGCGGTTGGGCCGAGCCAGGGGTGCATGGCCGCCGCGCCGGCCGTCGTTGAACCGCTCTCCGCCGGCCGCCCCGCGTTGACCGCCCCCGCCAGCCGGCCAGCCAGCAGCAGCGCCACCACGACCATCAGGCGACTCGCCCAGGTCACACCTCGCCAATAGCTCTTCATCGCTCATCTTCCTCGTTTCTGTAGTTCGACTTCCAGCCCATTATGTACTGCAAGCGGGCACGAATTGCGCCTGTCCTCGTAGGCGGAGGAGTGAAATCTATTCCCGCTTACAGTATAGCACAGCGACCGCTTCAAAAGCGTTTCAGGAAAGATTTCACAGGTGTGTTTTTTGTGGTTGGATGGGCCCTGTACCTGGAATTGCGCAGGAATTCCAAATGTGACCGGAATCGAGGCTTTAGCCGGTGCAGTTTGCGGCTTTGCTGGCCAAGAAACCGGCTGAAGCCTCCAATCCAGGTCCGATCAACGCCTACATTATGGAATTCCTGGAATTGCGCGGGCAATTCGCTTGGCGGGCCAGCTTGTGCTAAAATTCGATCCAGCGCCAGATTGTGATCGTTGCGCAGGGAAGGAGTAATGAGATGGCTTCTGCACCCGATATCGTTGTCGAAGTCGAAGCGTCGCCAGACGTGGACACTGCCAGTGCGGCGCCAGTTGCCGATTTTCTGGCGATTCTGGAGAAAGCCGGCAGTGCGACGCCAATCGCCGGCGACGAACTGCCCCCGGCGTCCTAGGCCCATGACCACAACCATCGAATCCGCTATACTCACACGACGCACGATCATTGACATGGCCAGGCGGCGCCAGCGCCTTGGCAGCGGCAGTTCGCGCAGTTTCCTGGAGGAAAGAACGGCCATGACCCAATGGCCTGATCTGACGCCTGTGCTGGCCCCCATCTTGTGGGCTGTGGCCGGCGCCGCCGCCACGCGGCTCTACATGCCGGAGCGATCCACGCGCGATCTCGATCTTGTCATCGAAAGCCGCGATACCCAGGCGGTGACGCGCAAATTGCGCGCGGCCGGCTTCACACTGCTTGGCTCGCTGAGCATCGGCGGCACGCGCTGGCAAAGTCCGCAGGGAATCCCCGTCGCTGTCATCGCAGGAGCCGAACCCTGGTGGCCGCTGGCGCTGCAGGCTGCGCAGAGCAACCGCGACGCGCAAGGGCTGCCGGTGTTGCCACTCCCCTACCTGGCGCTGATGAAGTTCAACGCCAGCCGGACGATTGACCTGGGCGATTTGACCCACATGCTCGGACTGGCAGACGCAGCCACCCTGGCGCAGGTGCGCGACCTGTTTCACCAGTTTGCCCCGGATGGCCTGGAAGACCTCAAAAGCCTCATCGCCCTGGGCAAACTCGAGATGGACGATCCGGGCGCAGCGTAGGAGGTTCGTGATGCCGCATTGGTTCAACACCGCCGGGCCGTGCAAGCCCGATATCCACTACATGCTGCCCGCCGCGGCGCGCGTGGCCGAGGCGCGGCCGCTGATCGAGCAGCAGGCCTGTTTCGACATCCACGCCCCGCGGCAAACCGGCAAGACGACGGCCATGACGATGCTGGCGCGTGAACTGACCGCCTCGGGCCGCTATGTCGCGGTGCTGCTCTCGGTCGAGGTCGGCGCGGCGTTCAACACCGATCCGGGCGCGGCCGAGCTGGCAATCCTGGCCGAGTGGCGCAATGCGGCCAGCGTGCGCCTGCCGGCCGATCTGCAGCCGCCGTCCTGGCCAATGGAAACGGAGGGGCAGCGCATTCGCGCCGCTTTGCAGCAGTGGGCGCAGGTTGCCCCGCGACCTTGACCCAGGGCCAGCCCTGGCTGGTCAACGCCCTGGCCAAGGTCGCGGTCGAGGAGCTGGCGCCTGAACCGACCCACCCCATCACTGCCGATCACATCGAGCAGGCCAAAGAAATCCTGATCCAGCGCCAGGAGACCCACCTGGACAGCCTGGCCGAGCGGCTGCGCGAGCCGCGGGTGCGCCAGATCATCGAGCCGATGCTGGCCGGTCAGTCGTTAGGCGATGTGTCCAGCGATGACCGTCGTTTTGTCATTGACTTGGGACTGGTTCGACGCGACCCTGAGCGGGGTCTAGTCATTGCCAATCCAATTTATCAGGAGATTATCCCGCGAGTGCTTGCTGGCGGCGCCGCCGATTCTCTTCCATTTCTCCGGCCAACCTGGCTGACGGGGCGAACTTGATCCGCCGCGCCTGGTGATGATGGCTTTCTTGCATCGCGACGGCGAACGCCCGGGTCCCGCGGGGCGTGATCGCGCAGTGTCCCGTAGGGACACGTGACCTTAGTCATCGTGATCGCACGATCCGCGTCCGTCCCATAGGGACGGTTGAATTCACCCCCGCGGCATCGCGACGGCGAACGCCCGGGTCCGCGAGGCGTGATCGCGCAGTGTCCCGTAGGGACACGTGACCTTAGCCGCGCCATCCGGCCAGATCGGTGTCCCGTAGGACACGTGACCTTAGTCGCCATCCGGCCAGATCGCGCAGTGTCCCGTAGGGACACGTGACCTTAGCCGTCGTGATCGCAAGATCCGCGCCCGTCCCATAGGACGGCTGAAACTTCTAAAAACCTGAATGAGTGCCGTGAGTCCCTCCTGCTCGATATTGGCAACCAGGTGATCGGCCAGGCGCACCATGGCGTTGACCTGGCTGCGCTGAGTGCGTCGCATCATGGTGTTCAACTGCTTGGAGCTAGACTGAGCCGTTGGCTGCAGAGTGGACAGTTCGCGTGACATACAGACCTCCTTGGGAACGATGAATGATGGTTTGCGGTGAAACGACCGGCTGCTTGAGTCTATTCGCCGCGCACCTTGCTGTAGAGTACCATATCGTGCCAGGCGCCGCTGCGCCACTGCGCCGAGCGCAGCACACCCTCGCGCCGGAATCCAGCCTTTTCCAGCGAGCGTTGTTCGGGCAGATTCGTGACATCGGTCGAGGCCTCAACCCTCGCAATGGGGTAGGTCCGCAACAGATAATCGGCCAGGAGGCGCTGCGCTTCCGTGCCGTAGCCCTTGCCGCGATGGGCGGGAACGATATTCAGGCCGATGTTGTAAGCCAGGCTGCCGCCGTTGGGGCCGTAATGCACCTGGTGAAAACTCATCGTCCCCACCGGTTCGCCAGCCCGCGTGACAATCATCAAGGTGCTGAGCTGATCGGTCAGAAAACCATGTTCGGCAAACGCACGCTCCTGGTTGTCGAAGCGCTTGAGGCCAAACGAGTTGTACTCACCTTGAATCTCAACATCGTTCTGCCAGGCTTCCAAGAGAGACAGGTCGGCTTGTTTCACTGGCCGCAGGCAGATAAAATTTCCCTGGATCATCGAAAGCTCCAATCTGACCCGTTTCACTCGTTGACGGCTGCGTTTCGACGCCGAATGACAGTCATCAACTACTGGCTGGCAGGCTCCACGGCAAACAACGGCTCGTACTGGCCGGCCATGTGGATCAGCGCCTCGCGCTCCGCGGCGCTTTGCGGCGTGAAATTCTGGCAGGCTTTCAACATCAGTGGCAGCACGGTCGTATCGCCAGCGGTACAGCCCCGTGACCGGGAACGAGAGAGCAAAGTTCACCGCGCGTTGAATGTCTTCCATGCGGTCGAATGGCTCGTACCAGGTGGTGTGAGTCTGCGGTCGTCCGCCCCATGGCCCCTTCGTAATCGCCTTGATAATCATCACCCCAACGTCTCTGGCCTGGCATTGGCGCAGTAATTCATCGGTGTTCTCGCGGTACCGCGGATCGGCAACCTGGACAAAGTTCAGCGGAAACAGCACGGAGTCAAAATCAAAGCGACGCAGGGCTTCCAGAAAAATGGCCGGGCTGTCGGCGCCGTGGCTCGTGATGCCGATGTACTTCGTCAAGCCGGCCTCTTGGGCCGCGCGGATGGCATCAAGCGCGCCGCCTGTTCGTGTCGCCGCGTCCAGCTCGACCATGCTCGTGATGGCATGAATCTGATAGAGATCAACATGATCCAGGCGCAGGCGCTGCAAAGAACGCCGCAACTCGGCGGCCGCGCCGGCCTGAGAACGTTCCATGGTCTTGCAGCCCACGAAGAAGCGGTTGCGCTCACGCGCCAGCCAGGGGCCAAGCCGTTCTTCGGCCAATCCGTACGACGGCGCGACATCAATGTGGTTGATGCCGTGGTCAATGACCAACTGCATGGTCGCATCGGCCTGCGCCTGGGTGACCTGCCAAAATGCAGCCGCGCCGAAAATAGCTACCGTGCTCGAGTGGTCTGTACGGCCGAAACGTCGTGCTTGCATTTGTTTCTCCCATCCATAAACGATTCATCATTGGCAGTATACCGTTACACCGTGAGAAAGTCAACCAGGTTCGGCCGCCGGCCCGCCGCGGCTTGTTGACCCGCACCGCCGGGGGCTTTGACCATTCACCACGTTTCGAGTAGCATCCCGCTACGTATTTCTGATATGACCGCCCGGCGCCAATTCACCCACCCTGGGCAACGACGACATCTTTCAGGAACCAGCGCCGCATGGGCGAGATGGGGAAATGGGTGACGACCGGCTTGAGCAACGCTCCAGCGATGGTAGGTGAGCGGCAGGACGGGCGCTTCGGTCGCGAGGATGGTTTCGGCCTGCCGGTAAAGGCGCAGGCGCTCGACCGCGTCGCGCTCGGTCCTGGCCCTGGCAACGAGGTCATCGTACGCGGCATGGCGCCAGCCGGTCTGCAAGCTGATGGGCGCCAGGCGCAGGGTTGTCCGGGTCTGGAAAATCGGCGCGCCAGCCCACGAAAAGGATATGCGGACCTCCCACGCCCGCGAAGCGGATCACCTGCCCGGCTTCCACGCTCCGTACCTGGCTGCGCACGCCCAGGACCTCCTGCCACTGCTGCGCCAGGTATTCGCTCACCGAAGCCCAAACGCTTGAACTTTCACCGCCCCACAGTTCGATCAGCGGCAGACCCTGCCCGCCCGGATAGCCGGCCGCGGTCAGGAGCTGCTGCGCCTGCCCTGGCGCGTAGGGCAGAGCCGTGTCCGCGGCATGCCCCGGCAGGTTGGGCGGAATGAAGCCCCCCGTCGCCGGTGAATCATAGCCGAACAGGCGCTGCCGCGCCAGATGCGCGCGGTCGGTCGCCAGGACGAACGCCCGGCGCACGCGCATCGTCGAAGGGGCGGCCGCCGTGTGTCGAAGGCCAGGTAGTCCACGCGCAGGTCGGGCACGGAGCTGAACTCCCCCGCATGGCGCCGGTGCAAGTGTACCGCTTTCGTCCGCGGCAGGCGATGCAGCGCCAGCACGTCCAACTGACCGGCCTCGTACAACGGCGCCTGCTCCGCGTGACGCGGCACGGCAAAGGCGACGCGGTGCGCCAGCACGTAGAGAAAGCTGTTGACCGGCTCGGCCAGGGTGACGCGCAGGGTGAAGGGGTCCAGGACCTGCACGCCGAGCTGATCCGATTGGATGGTCTCCCCGGCCAGCAGGGCCGCCGCGCCGGCGATGTCGCCCAACAGGCGCGCAAAAGGCGCGGCCGTAGCCGGATCGAGGGCGCGGCGCCAGGCAAACGCAAAATCGCCCGCGGTGACCGGCGCGCCGTCGGACCAGGCGACATCACGCCGCAGGCGGAACGTGTAGATGCGGCCGGCTGCCTCGACCTGCCAGTCGGCCGCGATATCGGGCACGATGGTCATGTCCGGGCCTTCGGCCACCAGGCCGCAGAAGAGCTGGTCAATCAGCCAGGCGTCGCGGCCATCGTCGGCCGCGGGATCGAGCGTTTGCGGGATCAGCCGCGCCAGGTGCAGGGCGGCGTGCGGCGCGGCGACCGCCGGCCAGGCCGGCTGCTGCGCCAGCAGGCCAAAGCCGGTCGCGTAGGCCGCGCTGGCCGCGCTGAAATCGAAGGCGGCGTGATGGGTCTGGCCGAGCCGGAGCATGGCCTGACCCGCGCCGGCCGCGTTGCCCTGCGCGTGCAGGAGAGCCGCGGCGCGACGATAGCAGGCATCTGCTTCGAGCACGGCCGCGACGCTGCGCGCTTCATCGCCAGCCTGCAGCCACCAGGTCACGGCGGCCGCGGCCTCGCCGGCCTCCTCGAAATGATGCGCCGCCTGCGCCGCGCGGTTGACCGGCGCAGGCGCTGCCTCTTGCAGCGCCTGACCGGCGCGGCGATGCAGCAGCCGGCGTTGGGGCGCGCTCAACTGCGTGTAGGCCGCGGCGCGCAGCTTGTCATGGCTGAAATCGTAACCGTCCGCGCCCTGCTGGCGCACGATGCCCCGGCGCCACAACTCGTCCAGCGTCGTCAGCAGGCCGGCTTCGTCCAGGCCGCTGACGCGACGCAAAGCGTCCAGGGTACACTGGCGGCCCAGCACCGCGGCAACCTGGGCCAGGCTGCGGCCGGCCGCGGAGAGCTGCGCCAGGCGCTGTTCGAGCACCGCCTGCACCTTGAGCGGCTGGCGAATGTGCAGCGGGCAGAGCGGGCAGAGCGGCCCGGCGGGATCAGGATCGGGGTTGGGCTGCGCGCCGGGCGCGGTCATCGAACCGGCGCGCACGGTCTCGACCAGGAACAGGGGGTTGCCCTCGCTGTCGTGATGGAGGTGGCGAATCTCGCACGGCGTCAGCGGCCGGCCGGCCAGTTGGGCGGCCAGCTCGCCGCATTCATGCACGTTGAGCGGCGCCAGGGTCAGCTCGTGCCAGCGGCCAGACGCCTGCAAGCGGCGGCGCAGGTCGTGCAGGGGATGGTCGGCCTGAATCTCCTCGCGGCGCACCGTGCCCAGCACGAGCAGCGGCGCGCGTCCGGCCTGGCTGAGCAGGTAATGCAGCCAGGCCAGGGTCTGTTCGTCGCCCAGGTGCAGGTCATCGGCCAGGAGGAGCAGCGGCCGCGGCGGGTTGAGCAGCGGCGCGGCCAGGGCTTCGAAGAAGCGCCGGCGCTGCCAGGCCTCGAGCAGCGGGCCGGGTGCGGTCAGGCCGGGCCGCGACGTCAGCACCTCCGGCAGCAGGCGGGCAATCTCGGCCAGGCGGCCGTCATCCAGGGCAGACAGGCGGGCTTGCAGGCACGGGCTGCGCAGCCAGGCAGCGACGGGTGCGAAGGGCAGCGGTTGAACGGACGGGTCGCAGCGGGCCACGGCCACATCACGGCCTCGCCGCCACAGCCAGGCGACCAGCTCTTCGGCCAGCCGCGTGGTTCCCACGCCAGCCTCGCCGCTGAGCAGGACCAGGCCGGGGCTGCCGGCCGCGGCCGCCTGCCAGCGTTCCAGCAACTGCGCCCATTCGGCCTGGCGCCCCACCAGGCGCGGTGTGCTGAGCGGGGACAGGGAAGGCAGGGGCGCAGCGTCCTGGTCAGGTCGCCTGCGGCCTGCTCGAGCACGCGCTGGTAGAGCGCCTGGGTGCGGGGATGGGGATCAACGTTCAATTCCCGGCGCAGCAGCGCGGCGCAGCGGTGATAGGCGTGCAGGGCTGCGGCGCGGTCGTTGTTCGCGAGGTGCAGGTGCATCAGGCGGCGGTGGTTGGCCTCCATCACCGGGTCGGCGGTCAGCAGGCGCTCGGCGCAGCGGAGCGCCGGGTCGAACTGGCGCCCGGCTTCGTATTCAGCAGCCAGGCGCTGCAGGCTCTGCAGGAACATCTGGCGCAGCCGTTCGCGCGGCCGCATGATCCACTCATCGTAGCAGGTGGGCAGCAGATCGCCGCTGTAGAGGTCCACGGCGGCCTGCAGCGCCTTGCTGTCGTGGGCGACCCCGAGCGCGGCCTCGAAATCGGCCGCGTCCAGGTGAAACGGCCCGTCGCCGCGCCATTCGACATGATGTTGGTCGAAGCGGAGAAAGCGATCGGCATCGGGTAAAGCCCCGCGCAGGCGATGGAGCAGGGTGCGCAGGTTCGAGCGGGCCTGGGCATCGGTGGTGTCGGGCCAGAAGTGGCAGGCCATCTGCTGGCGTTCTTGGGGAACGCCGGGCCGCAAGACGAGGAAAGCGGTCAGCGCCTGCAGCCGCGGCTGATCGAACGCGGTCAGCGCTTGTGCGTCACAGGTCAGGGAGAAGTATCCCAGGAGGTGGATGTGCAGTGCCCCAGCGGGGTTCATGTGCAGAGCTTCCTTGATGTTGCCGCAGCGGGTGTAATCCCACGGTCGAAAGGACCACTCGTATTATAGCATAGATCAACAGCGGTTCCCGAAACCGCCATCGGTCGTGCGCGCATGATCGAAATGCAGCCTGGTCTGGCGGAGTGCAAAGTGCAGAGTACAAAGTTGCGCGGCCAGACCATCGAGATCGGCTGTCCTTCCCACTTTGCACAGAGGCCGTTGGAGGCCGGCTGGCTCGACACCATCACATCCAGTTGCGCAAAAACAATGGCGCAGTTATACTGTGGGCGGTGTCAGGCTGTCCGCCATACCCATCGTGCATGCTGAGACCTGACACACCTGCAGATCCCCCCATGCGATTGACCCCCGCGCCCGCCTGTGCCACAATCTGAGGCAGCACGCTGCCGCTAACCACCATATCACCGTGAGGCGCCCATGCCCGCTCCTGCCGAGATTGTCCAGCTCGTCGAGCTCTTCCAGCGCAACTACGACCAGTACTGCGCACCTTCCTTCAGCGAGGCCGCGGTCCGCCACCAGTTCATTGACCCCTTCTTCGCCGCACTGGGCTGGGATGTCAACAACACCCAGGGCTTCGCGGAGCAGTACAAGGAGGTGGTGCATGAGGACAAGGTGCTCGTCGGTGACGCCACCAAGGCGCCCGACTACTCTTTCCGCATCGGCAAGGAACGCAAGTTCTTCGTCGAAGCCAAGAAACCCTCGGTAAACATCAAGCACGACATCGAACCAGCCTATCAACTGCGCCGCTACGCGGAGCGCCAAGCTGCCGCTCTCCATCCTGACCGATTTCGAGGAGTTTTCGGTCTACGACTGTCGCATGCGACCCGACAAAAGCGACAAAGCTGCGACGGGCCGCATTCTGCTGCTGAATTTCACGGACTACGTCGCGCTGGGATGAGATCGCCGGCATCTTCAGCAAGGCTGCGGTGTGGCAGGGCGCGCTCGACAGGTTCGCCGTGGCGAAGGCCGGCAAGCGCGGCACCGCCGAGGTGGACGACGAGTTCCTGGCCGAGATCGAGCGCTGGCGCGAGCTGCTGGCGCGCAACCTGGTGCTGCGTAACCCTCATCTGCGCGGCCACGACGTCAACTGGGCCGTGCAGCAGACCATAGACCGCATCGTCTTCCTGCGCATCTGCGAGGCGCGCAACCTGGAGACGTACGAGCAGCTGCGCGCGCTGCTCAACGGCGGCCACACCTACGCGCGCTTGTGGGAGCTTTTCCGTCGCGCGGACCTGCGCTACAACTCCGGGCTGTTCCATTTCAGCGAGGAGCGGGGTCGTGCCGAAGCGCCTGACACCCTCACCCCGGGTCTGGAGATTGATGACAGGGTGCTCAAAGATATCATCGAGCACCTCTACTACCCGCAAAGTCCCTACGAGTTTTCGGTGCTGCCAGCCGACATCCTGGGCCACGTCTACGAGCGCTTCCTGGGCAAGGTGATCCGCCTCACCCCCGGCCGGCAGGTCAAGATCGAGGAGAAACCGGAGGTGCGCAAGGCGGGCGGCGTCTACTACACGCCCACCTACATCGTGGACTACATTGTGCGTCAGACGGTTGGCCCCCTGCTGGAGGGGAAGACCCCTGCCCATGGGCGGTCGCCAGGGTCGCCCCCACGCGTCGCGGATATTGCCTGTGGATCGGGATCGTTCCTGCTGGGCGCGTACCAATACCTGTTGGACTGGCACCTCGCCTATTACCTCAAAGAGCCTGAGCGCTGGCTGAAGGGCAAGCGCCCTGCCCTGGAGCGAGTGAGCGGCAGCGCAACCCGGCTGACCATCGAGGAGCGCAAACGCATCCTGATGGACCACCTCTACGGTGTTGATATTGACCCGCAGGCCGTGGAGGTGACCAAGCTCCGCTGCTGCTGAAAGTGCTGGAGGGCGAAGGGGTGGCCGGCCAGCTGTCGCTGGGCGTGGAGCGCGTGCTGCCCGACCTGGGCCGCAACATCAAGTGCGGCAACTCGCTGATCGGCCCGGAGTTTTACGAGGGCAAGCTGGATCTGCCGGACGATGAGACCGTGGGGCGCGTGAACGCGTTCGACTGGAAGAAGGAGTTTCCGGAGGTGATGACCGCCGGCGGGTTCGATGCGGTGATCGGGAATCCGCCGTATGTGTTGCATCCAGGACGAGGATGCGCGCCGATGGAGGTGGAGCACTATCGCAAAAGTACGCGCGTCCTGCAAAGTGCAACCTACCACCTGTTCGTCGAACAGGGGGCAAGGGCTCGCGCGTTGGGCGGGTACTGCTCGCTCATCACGCCCTCGAACTTCCTCAAATAACTACCTGGCGCCTCTTCGGGAAATTCCTACTGGAGTTCTCGACGATCCGCGACAATCGTTGTTATTGACCAACCGGTGTTTGAGGGCATCAGCGTTGACAATGCTATTTTCGTAGTATCCGCGGGTGCGGGCAGTGCATCGGCCTTCTCATTGGCTCATGCTGTTCCGGGCGAAGGCGGATTGAAGTTCACGAGCGCCCAAAACATGTCAGTGTCGGAGGCGTTGGCGCACAAACAGGTGCTTTTTGTTGGCCAAGCGACGGGTGCGTCGAGCGACCTATGGAATCGGATACGGGGAAAAGGCCGTCCTCTCGGTGAACTGGCAGATGTGAATTTCGGGAAGCAACTACGAGATCGCTCGGTGTTTCTTCAGGACGTGATTCAGCTCGCGCCAGGGATGCCGACACCTCTTACACACCGCCTGTGTTACACCGGCAGAGACGTTACCCGATATCGCCTTGAATGGAGTGGGCTGGCCTGCCTGAACAGCGAAATTGCGCGGGCGGCTGCTGGGATAGCGATAAGCATCAGGCAAAAAACAAGCTTCTGACTCGCCAAATCGGGACCTACCCGGTCTTTGCTCTTGATCCGATGGGATATGACTGCCTGAACACGATGTTCATGGTCAACCTACATCCAAGCGCTTACTCGGCGTATTACATCTTGGGATTGCTAAACTCCAAAGCCTCTCTCAGCGTATTGGCTGCATCAGTATTATGACCAGAGGAGAACATTCCCGAAGATCAAGGGTACCTACCTCAAAGAACTACCCATCCGCACCATCAACTTCGCCGACCCCGCGGACGTCGCGCGGCACGACCGGATGGTCAGCCTGGTCACGCAGATGCTCGATCTGCACCAGAGTCTGGCCGCGGAGGGGGTGCCGCACGCGAAGGCCGTGCTGCAGCGGCGCATCGAGGCGACCGACCGCCAGATTGATGCGCTGGTGTATGAGCTGTATGGGTTGACGGACGCGGAAATCGCGGTGGTGGAACAGGAAGGCGCGAAGGGGTTGGAACACGAAGGCGCGAAGTGACGCGAAGGTCGCGAAGCGCGAAGGCCGCGAGTACGATTCTACATCCCCCACACGGTGATCGGTCGGTCCTGGTACCGTTCGATGCGCCGGAAGATCTTCTCGTCCCACGTCCGGCTAGAGTCGCGATCGAAAATGACCAGGTGTCCGGCTTCCGCGGCGCAGCGATCCATGTACTCCCACGTCTGCTGTAATCCTTCAGCGATGGTTGTTTCCAGCGACTTGTGACGCAGCTTGGTTTCGACGACCACCTTCTGCACCGGTCTTGGTTCGACTTCCCCGTAAGGCCATAGGATCAGCAGGTCGGTGCGGCCATGCCCCAACCCGTACTCCCGCTCGATGCGGCCGCCGCCATTGACAATGCGCTGCAGGAAGGCTTGCAGCAGGAGCTGCGGCCCCGCTTCCTTGTAGTCGAAGCGCTCCACCCAATGCTCGGAGTGCTCGCGGAAAAAAGATTGGAACGCAGCGATCAGCTTGTCAACCTCCAAACGACCATCCGGCAGGATATACCAGGCTGCAACGAGGGTCATGCCGGTCTGGGCGTCCCAGGTCAGCTCGCGGGGAATCACTTCCTGGTAGATGCGGTTGGCTAATTGCAGCGCCCCCGTCCGGTCCTGCCGAACCAGGCCCAAGTCAACCACGTACTGCACGTCGTCAGCGCGAAACTGTTTTCCGAACACCTCACCAACCAGGATCGGTTCGATCACGCGGCGCACGCGTGGTTCCTTGAGTTTGTCGGTCAACTGGTCCAAGTGCGTTTCCCTACGTAAGATGATCGCCTCTTTGGCTTCGAGGATCAGTTCCGCGGTGATGGGCTGGTCGCGGTCACGGGTGTCCGGCATCTGAAAGCAGGTTTCGTAGCCCAGCGCATTGACCAGCCAGGGCTGCCCCTGCGTCAGATCCCAGGCCAGGGCCAGGGCCTCGGGCGTGAATGGCTGGCCTGTCTCGGTGGTGTGCTGTTGGTAGAGCGTCTGCATTTCGGCCTGGCTGAAGTCCCCCAGCCGGAGCGAAGCCGCTTTGATGTTGAAGGCGCTGCCGCCCGTGATGATGGTTTTCTCCTGTTCGGAGTGGATGCGATAGTCGCGCACGTCCCGCACGCCGCATAAGATCACGCTTTGTGGAAATGCTGCCGGCCGCTTGGCGTAGCCGCTGCGTAATTGGCGCAGAACCGAGATGAGGGTGTCACCTACCAGGGCGTCAATTTCATCTATCAGCAGAACGGCCGGTCGCGCTGGTTCGCGCCCAGCCCATAGGGTCAAGGCAACGTCCAGTACGGAGAACTCGCCGTAACGGGCGAGGATGTCGTTGGCGTTGTCCAGGAAGAAATGGTCCTGCAGCGTAATGGATTCCCACAACATGAGTTCGGCGAGAATAACGCGCATGGCTGCACGCACATCTTCGCGCGGCCTGGGCGCTCTCAACGTTGATATAGAGACAGCGATAGCGGCCAGTCGCGTTGAGGTGATCGCGCAAGGCCAGCAGCAGGCTCGTCTTGCCCACTTGCCGCGGCGCGTGCAGCACGAAGTATTTTTTCTGGGCGATCAGGGTCAAAATCTCATGCAAGTTCACCCGGCCGAGCGGGGGCAGGCAATAATGATCCGCGCAGTTGACCGGCCCGGCGGTGTTGAAGAAACGCATAGCAGGACCTCCGATCCCTGTTCTGAAAAGGCTTGATACGAGGTCCGGTCACGATGCCCGACCCGCACCATGCCGTCCTCGACATGGCTCGTATTATAGCATGGATCAACAGCGGTTCCCGAATTGCCTGCGCTGAGGTAACTGCTGGGTCTGCCTGGAATTCAGACAGGATTCACAGGATTGACAGGATATTCGAACTCTCGTGCCGATAGTTTTGCACACCACAGAGCAAGAATCCTGTACATCCTGTTCATCCTGTCCAAATCGGCCTGCAGCATTACGCGGCGCCCAGACCGGCGTGCGGACCTTGCAGGGGCACGTCGGGAATGACGGCGGCCGGGCGGCCGATCTGCACGGCGACGCCCTGCGTGTCGCGCAGTTCATCGCTCATGCCCAGTTCGTCGAAGATGCTGGTCGCGCGGAAGTGACAGTCCACCGCCCAGGCCATCTGGCCGGTGCGGTCGTAGAGGCGCCGCAGGCTGAGGTAGGTGCGAGCCAGGTCAGGACGGGCGCGAATCTGGCGCAGCAGGTCCAGGCTGGCGATGAGCGCCTGCTCCACGGCCGGCCAATCGGGCGCAGGTTGGCGGGCCAGGGCATCGCCCAGCAGGCGCAGCGCGACCCCGGCCGCCCAGCGATCGCCGGCCGCGCGCGCCAGGTCGAGCGCCTGCTGCGCCCAGGCGCTGGCCGCGGCGGCCTGCCCTGCAGCCAGGTGAGCTTCGGCCAGGAACAGATGGGTGAGGTGGAAAAAAACGCGGTAGCCGGTCTCTGTGGCCCAGGCCAGCGCCCGCGCCAGATAGGGCTGACCGGCCTCCAGCCCGTCGAGCGCACAGGTGGCCCGTCCCCACAGGTTTGCCACCATGAAGCAGTGGGGCGAGAGACCGGTCTCTGCGCAGGCAGACAGGATTGGGCGCAGGGTGGCCAGGCAGCCGGCGTAGTCGCGCCGCGCGGCCAGCACGAACGCGAGCTGCATGCGGGCCACGATGAGGGTGGTGCTGTGGCCGCTGACCTCGGCCAGGGTCACGCCGTGCTGGCATTCCTCCACGGCCCGACCCCAACTGCCGACCCGCGCCCAGGCCACGCCCAGATAACCGAAAACGATCGCCATCTCCGGATGAGCGGCCGGCGGCTGCGCCAACTCCAGGTAGTGCTTGAGATAGACGATGGCATCATCGAAGGCGCCGGTGGCAATGGCCGCGCGCGCCAACATGCGCAGCGATGCGGTCCGCAACTCCGGGTCGCCGGTGGCATCGGCCGTGCGTTGACCACGCCGCGCATATTCGGCCGCCAGGGCGGGCTGTCCTTGCAGCCAAAAAACCTGCGCGGTGCGCTGATAAACCTTGCCCAGGCGCGGCTGATCGTCCAGGGTCGCGGCCAGGCGCTCCGTCTCGGCCAGGATCGTCTGCGCGTGCGCCAGCTCATGCGTGAAGCTGTACGCGGTCGCGAGCTGCAGATTGAGATCAATACGGGTGGCGCCCTGTTCAGCCGGCGCCGCGTGTTGCAGCAGGCCCACCGCCTGCAGGCCCAACTCACGGGCGCTGGCATACGAACGCACACGCAGCGCCTGCTCACCCGCGGCAATCAGGTAGGGCAGCGCCTTGAGCGGCGCATCGCCCTGGCTGAAATGGTAGGCCAGGGTCGCGGCGTCGGCCAGGTCACGATCAAGAGGCGCCGCGGCCAGCACTTCGGCCACGCGGCGATGAACCCAGCGGCGCCGCGCGCGGTTCATCTCGTTGTAGGCCACGGTGCGAATCTGCGCATGGCTGAAATCGTAGCGGGGCGTGGCTGCGGCCAAACCGTCCGGCTCCGTGCGTTCGCGCACGATGCCGCGTCGCAGCCAGGCTTCCAGGCTGCTGATGACCTCCGCGGCCGGCTGCTCGCTGACCTCTTGCAGCACGCTGAAGCTGAATGCCTGGCCCATCGCGGCCGCGATGCCGAGCAGTTGACGGCTGCCGTCGCTCAGGCGGTCCAGGCGGGCCTCGATGACGTTTTGCACACGCAGGGGCAGGGCAAAGGGCGACCGGCGCCCGCCCGGTTCGTGAGTCAGCAGCCAGCCGGCCCCGGTCTCGTGCAGCGCCTGGACCGTTTCCACCACGAACAGCGGGTTGCCCTCGGTTTCTTCATACAGGCGCTGCAACTGCACCGCGCTCAGGTGCAGCCCAGGGGCGAGCGCGTCAACCAACTGCACGGTTTCGCTGTGACTCAGACGCGCCAGGGGCAAGCGCAGCAGCCAGCCCTGGCGCTGCAGGCCGCGCACGATGGGCGCCTGGTCGCTGTTCAGCAGCTCCGGCTGGCAGGTCAACGCCACCAGCAGCGCTGCTCCCGCGCAGCGCCGCGCCAGGTAAGCCAGGAAGTGCCAGGTGGGCTGATCGGCCCACTGCACATCTTCCAGCAGGAGCATGAGCGGCCGGCGTTCGGCCAGGCAGAGCAGAAAACGCCCTAACCCCTCCAGCAGATGGTGCAGGTCCCCATGATCCGCTCCCATCCCGCCCTCGGCTGTTGGTGTGGACAGACCGGGAAAACGGGCCGCCACTTCCGGCAGCAGCGCGGCCACCGGCGCCAGCCAGCCCGGCGGCGGCGTGAACCAGGCCCAATTGACCATCGCCAGACCGCTGCGCAGCGCATCCACCAGCGGATGGAAGGGCACCATGCCTTCGAACTCGCGGCTGTGGCCGCTGAGCAGCGTCAGCGCCTGACCGCTCTGCCACCAGGCCTCCTGCAGCAGCCGCGTCTTGCCGATGCCGGACTCCCCTTCGACCAGCACCATGCTGCCGCGGCCGGCCTGCGCATGGGCCAAACGCGCGGTCAACTCGCCCAGGTCAGCCGTGCGACCGACAAAGGGCGCGCCCGCCGGTGGTTGCAGCGGCAGGCGCGCGGCGTCCACAGGAGAGCGCCTCCGCCCTGCAGCGGGGGGCAGAGCAGGAATTCCCAATGTGGTCGCTGAAGACATTTGGAATGGAGGCTTTAGCCGGTTTGGCGGGGGCAGAGCGTTGAACGGCGGCGGCGGCGCGTGCGTCTCCTGCCAGGCGCCGGCGCGCATCTCCGCGGCCATGGCGGTGGTGGCGGGCAGCGGCGCGGCGTCCAGTTCATCGGCCAGGGCCTGGCGGCAGCGCTGATACTGCTGCAGCGCCTGCGTGCGTGCGCCAGACAGGTAATAGAACGCCATCAGGCGGGTGTGCGCCGCCTCGTGCCAGGGTTCAAGGCGCAGAAGTTGTTCCGCGGCGGCGATGGCGTTGGGGAGATCGCGGCGGCCGTGATGGAGGTCTGCCAGCTGCTCCAAAGCCTGCATGGCGCGCTGACGGGCGTGCAGCCGCGGGGCCTGGCACCAGTCATCCAAAAGATCGGCCAGCAAATCACCGCGATAGAGCGCGACGGCCGACTGCAGGGCGTACACAGCAGTCTCCGCGGCGGACGATGGCGCGGCTGTGTCCAAAAAATCCTCGAAGCGCTGCATGTCCACGTCGAAGGCAGCCCGCGGGTTGAGTTGCACCGTGCTGCCTTCAACCAATACCAATTCCTCGGCTGCGGCCAGCGGTTCCAGGGCGCGGCGCAGGCGGTGCAGATACTGCCGCAGATTGCGCCGCGCGGCCGTCTCCGGCGCATCGGGCCAGAAGAGGAGCGCAAGCTGGCGGCGGTCGGCCGGCCGGTCACGGTGCAGCAGGAGGTAGGCGAAGAGGGAGCGCGTGGTGGGAGAGCCGAGATCGAGCGGCGCTGCGCCCAGGGCCGGCGCGATGATCGTCAGGTCGCCGAAGAGCCAAACCTGGGCAAGCGCAACCGGCGGGGACCCGTTCGTGATAGGTGGTGTGGGGCGATCCGGCTGATGTGGTGACAAGGGTGCTCCTGCGGTTTCTCATTCAGCGTCGTCAGCTCGACTGCGACGAGTATACTGTTTTGGCGTTAGAAAGTCAATCAGAATCCCGTGCAGAGAAAACGGGGGATTTTCTGCCACGAATTTCACGAATTGGTTGTTCGTATCACGTCTCCACGCCCTGGGGTTGAATTTCTAAACGCCAAGACGCAGAGACGCCAGGGCGCAAAGGGCTTCTGTTTCCTTGCGTCTCCGCGTCCTGGCGCCCTTGCGTTGAATTCCTAAACGCCGGGGCGCAAGAGTCGCCAGGGGCTTTGACCATTCCCTGCGTTTCGGGTAGAATCGAAGTATCGAGATCAGATAAGAAAAGGATGACAATGTGCGCATAATTCTTTACACCGGCAAGGGCGGCGTGGGCAAAACCAGCATCAGCGCAGCCACCGCCCTTCATTGCGCCGATCGTGGCCTGCGCACGATTGTGCTGAGCACCGACCCGGCGCATAGCCTGGGCGATTCGTTCGATCTTCCGCTGGGCAACGACCCGGTGGCGATTGCCCCCAACCTCTGGGGTCAGGAGATTGACCTGCTGCACCAGATGGACCGCCACTGGGGGAAGGTGCAGGATTACATCTCCGCCATCTTCGCCTGGCGCGGCATGGACGAGCTGGTGGCTGAGGAGACCTCGGTCCTGCCCGGCATGGAAGAGCTCGCCAGCCTGATGCAGATCAACTGGCTGGCCGACAGCGGGCAGTACGATGTCATCATCGTGGACTGCGCGCCCACCGGCGCCACCCTGCAGCTCCTGGCCTTCCCCGAACTGGCGCGCTGGTATCTGGACAAGATCTTCCCCTGGGAACGGCGCATGATCAAAGCGGTCGCGCCGGTCATCAAGCGCATGACTGACATGCCGCTGCCCAGCGAGGAGTTCTTCGACTCAGCCGAAGACCTGATTGTCCAACTGGAAAAGATCAACAAGCTGCTGACCAATCCCCAACTGACGTCGGTGCGCCTGGTGCTCAACCCGGAAAAGATGGTGGTCAAAGAGGCGCAGCGCGCCTACACCTATCTCAACCTCTACGGCTATGCGACCGATGCCGTCGTCTGCAACCGCATGCTGCCGAACGCCGTCACCGATGCCTACTTCACGGCCTGGAAAGAGGCCCAGGCCCGCTACCATAACCTGGTGCAAGAATCGTTCGAGCCGCTGCCCATCTTCGACGTGCCCCTGTTCGACCAGGAAGTGGTGGGTCTGGAGATGCTGCGGCGCATGGCGGCCTCCGTCTTTGGCGACAACGTGGATCCGACCCGCATCTTCTACGTGGGCAATCCGCAGGCGGTCACGCTGGAGGGCGGCGTCTACAAGCTGACTTTGCCGCTGCCGTTCGTGGAGCGCAGCCAGATCAAGCTGACGCGCAGCCTGGCCGATGAGCTGATCATCCATATCGGTAACTGGAAGCGCAACCTGAGCCTGCCGCGCGCCCTCGCCAACCTGGCCGTCAGCGGCGCCAAGTATGAAGAAGACCGCCTGGTCGTTTCGTTCAACGGGAAGGTAAAGTAGCGCCATGCAACCACCGGTGTGGCAGAAGTACCTGACCGATTATAATGAAGGACTGGGCCTGGTCTACGAGCGCTTCGTGCTCAATGATTTCCTGGCCGATCTGCGTGAGCGCTACGGCATCCAGACTGTGCTGGAGGCGCCGCTCTACGGCATGGCCGGCGTCAGCGGCATCAACAGCGTGGGGCTGGCGCAGGCCGGCTGCCAGGTGACGCTGGTGGATGACAACGCCGAACGCCTGGCCGGCGTCAAGCGCATTTGGGGCGAGTTGAAACTGCCCATGACGCCGGTGCTGATTCGCGGCGGGGGCGACGGCGGTTGGGGCGCGCTGCCCTTCGCCGACCGCAGTTTCGACCTGGCCTGGTGCTGGGCCGCGCTCTGGTATCTGCCCGACGCGGCCAGCCTGCTGGCCGAACTGGCGCGCGTCAGCCGCCGCGTCGTCTTTGTGGCCATGCCCAACAACCTGCAGGTGGGCTACTGGATGCGCAAGCTGTTGATTGACCGCGACTTCTTCAGCACCGTGGACGAGCGCTGGGTCAACATCGGCCTGATCAAGGACACCTTGCGCAGCCAGGATGTGCGCCTGGTGGAGCAGGGCGTCCTCGACGTGCCGCCCTGGCCGGACACCGTCATGCCGGCCAACGAGGTGCTCAAGCGCCTGGGCATCCGCTCCCGCAAGCTGGAGAGCCAGTTCACCGGCGACAACTGGACCTGGTCCACCATGGCCTACTACCTGGGGCAACAGCCTGACCTCTACGACCGCGTCATCAAGTACGCCTGGCTCGACCATGCCCCGCTGCCCTGGCAGATCAAAGCGATTTGGGCGCACCATCGCTACGTGGTGGGCGTCGTGGCGTAGTAAGGAGGAAACAGCATGACCATCGCAGTCAAACGACCGCCGCGGGTGATTCGCACCACCCGTGACTTGCTGCCGCCCGACCTGCGGCGCCGCAATGGACGTAGAGGACTACGCGCCTGCCGGACGACGGCAACGGTACGAAGTCATCGAAGGAGTGTTACATGACCCCTCGCCCCCCTGGCCATCAGGGCCGGGATTCAGCCTGATGACCTTCGTCAAACAGCACAAACTGGGACTGGTCTTGCATGCGCCGTTCGATGTCGTCCTGCCAGGCGTCGCCACGCCGGTGCAGCCCGATCTCCTCTTCGTCCGCCAGGCGCGCATCGCAGACATCGTGACGCCCAAGATGATCGTTGGCGCACCCGACCTGGTTGTCGAGATTTCGTCGCCAGGCCGGCGCCCCGACCGGCTGACAAGTCGCCGCTAAAAGCCGGGTGCGCTGTGGCTGGTTGACCCCGGCGCATCGTCTACAGCCTGGAAAACGGCGCGTACCAGGCGCTGGGCGCGTGGGGCCAGGGCGAAATCGCCGCGTCGGCCGTCCTGCCTGGCTGGCGCGTGGCCGTAGATGAGATCTTTGCGCCGCCAGCATGAAGCGCCTGCTCGCCAAACGCGCCGCGGCCTGGCTGCTGTTGATCGTCCTGGCGCTGGCCGCGTTCCTGCGCTTCTGGCAGATTGACCGCTTCCCGCTCGGCCTCTTCGGCGATGAGGCGGTCAACGGGTTGGATGCGCTCGATGTGCTGGCCGGCCGCGGCGCCATCTTCTTTCCGGCCAACTTTGGTCGCGAGGGTGCGCACATCTGGCTGGTGGCCGCCTCCCTACGCCTGTTTGGCGTCACCCCCTTCGCCGTGCGCCTGCCCTCCCTGCTGGCCGGCATCCTCACCGTGGCCGCCGCGGCCTGGCTCGGTCATGAGATCGTCGCCGCCCGCCGCCGCAGCGCCCCCGGCGATCGGCCGCTGGACGCCTGGCTGCCGCTTCTCGTGGCCGCGTACACCGCCACCTCCTACTGGCACCTCCACTTCAGCCGCTTCGGCATCCGCGGCATCTTCACCCCGCTGTGGGCCGCCCTGGCCTTTGCCGCGTTCTGGCGCGGGGTCAACCGCGGACGCACGCGCTGGTTCGTCCTCAGCGGCCTCTGCCTGGGCGCGGGCGTGCATTTCTACACCGCCAGCCGCTTCGTGCCGTTCGCCCTCGTCATCTTCCTGGCCCTCCAAGCCGGCCTGTCCTGGCTCAGCCGCGCCGCAGCCGTCCGGCCCGCGCCGCTGCTGCGCACATTTTTCGGACCGCTGCTCTGGGCCGCGCTGGCGGCTGCGTTGGTGGTCGCGCCGCTGGGCTATTATTTCCTCACCCATCCCGGCAGCTTCGCCTCGCGCGCGGCCACGGTTTCCGCGTTCAACGCCGGGGTGGGCGGCGTCAGCCCCCTGGCGCGCATGGCGCAGGCGGCCGTCGCCAACATCGCCCAGTTCTTCATCCCCGGCCAGGGCGACCCGGCCGCGTTCTACAACCTGCCGGGCCGCGCCGTCTTCGACCCGCTGACCGCGCTCCTGGCCCTGCTCGGCCTGCTGCTCTGCCTGCGCCGCTGGCGCCAGCCGGTCTACCTCTTCCTGGCGTTGTGGCCGCCGCTGCTCCTGCTGCCCACCTTCCTGGCCGTGGATCGCTTCCCCACCCTGCCCCGCGCGCTCGGCGTCATGCCCGGCATCTTCATCTGGGCCGCGCTGGGTTTGGAGGCTGTGCTGGAGTTCGGGTTCCTGAACAGGCGAAAAACCCGAAGTCTCCTGATCATCCTGGCCGCCCTGCTGGCGCTGACCGTGCATGGCGGGCTGGCCGTGCGCGACTATTTCTTCGTCTGGGGGCCCTCGGACGCCGCGTTCGAGGCTTTCGACGGGCATGAAACCAGCAGCGCGGCCTGGCTGGCCTTTCACCCGCAGCCCGCGCCGGTGTACCTCAGCGCGGACCTCTACCGTCATCCGGTCATCATGTTCCTGCTGGAGCAGACGCCACTGACCGACTTCTTCAGCCATCGCAACCCCGGCCTGCACTGGTTCGACGGCCGGTCGGCGCTGGTTCTGCCGCCCGCTGGCGTCAGCGCGACCTATGTCTTCAGCGGGCAGGCGCAGGCGCCGCCGGCCGTGCTGGACGCCTGGCTGCCGCAGCGCCAGGTGATCTACGATGTCCTGGCGCCCGGCGGTCAACCGGCCACAACCGTGCTGCAAGCCACGCCAGTGGAGACGGCTGGCGGCCTGGCCGCGCCCATCGCCTTCCGCAACGGCCTGACCCTGACCGGCTTCAGCATGAGCGCGCCGCCGGGGCCGGGCGCGGCCGTGCAAATCACGCTGACCTGGCAGATCGAAAGCGCGGCGCCGGTTCCTGGCATTTCCAACTACAACGTGCGCGTGGCGCTCCTGGTCGGCGACCGTCCCTGGGCCGGCGTCGAAGTCCCGCTCCCCTACCGCCCGGCCGAATGGGCGCCGGGCGAACGCCTCAGCACCTGGCACCCGCTGACCCTGCCGCCCGACGCCCCCGCGGGCGCGTATGAGTTGGCGGTCGCGCTGGTGGACGACGCGGGTCAGATCGTGCCCCTGAGCGATGGGGCCGCGGAGGCGCGGCTGGGGCCTCTCCTCATCCCCTGACCCCTTCTCCTCTCCGCCATACGGAGA
>NZ_JADIZS010000050.1:0-53504 GCF_016704685.1 Candidatus Amarolinea dominans | reverse complement strand
GAGCAGCCGGGTCAGGACTGCTGCTGGCGCCGGCCGGTGGAGCAACCGGGTCAGGGCCGCGTAACTGGCGTGCGTTCAGCACCTCGATGCGGTGAGGCAGGTTGAGGCGGCCGAACAGGCCGAAGTAGCGCGATGTGGGCCGCGTGAAGTCGCCAACCAGGAACTGAGCCTGCGCGGGATCGCACTGCGCGGCCACGCTCAACACGGCCGCGGCGAGCAAGCCGAACGCCTGATCTTCATCGCCGCCGATGATGAGCAGATTGGAGGCTTCGCAGCGTTCCAGGCGCGCCGCGGTGGGCGCCTTGAGCGCGATTGGCTCGCCCAACCAGATCTGCACCCCGTCGTCGAGCACGGCTGACCCTCCTTGCGCCAGGGCCGTTTGCAGCTCGGGGTTGGCTTCCAATCTCGCCGGCGCGCGCGCGGTAAAGGTGACGGTTGCCGGATCGCTGCGCGCGTGCGCCAGCGTGCGCACCGCGGCCAGCGCGGCGCGGCGTTCGGCCGCGGGCAGCAGCGCGACCTGCACCTCGCGGTTTTGGTGCGAGGCGCCCAGTCCGTCGTTGACGATGGCCCGACCGACCTGGCTCAACTGGCTGGCCGCTACGTTCCCGTCGCCCAACACGGCCTGCGAGACCATCGGCGTGCAGCGCAGCGCCATGCGCAGCCCCATCTGCTCGTACAGCGTGCGACTGTGGATACCGGAGATGGTCGGCGTCTGTGAGCTGAGCAGAACATGGATGCCAAAGCCGCGGCCGAGGCGGGTGAGACTGTCCAGGCGTTCGCTGGCCCTGCGCGCCAGCGCGTCCTCCTCACTGAAGAGCACCTGGAACTCGTCAATGATGAGGAGGATGCGCGGCAAAGGGCGTCCCGTCACGCCGACGTAGTCGGCAAGAAACTGCACACCAACCGGCCGGAAGCGGTCGCTGCGCGCCGTCATTTCGGCTTGCAAGCGATCCAGGATACCCAGTGCGAACTCACGCTCGCTTTCCAGCGCCACCACGCGCGCGTGCGGTAACGACACATAGTCCTGAAATTCAACGCCTTCACGGAAGTCCAACAGATACAGCTCGACCTCGTCCGGCGAATAGGTCAGGGCCAGTTGCATGATCAGCACGTGCAGCAGGTTCGATTTGCCTGAGCCAGGCGCGCCGCCGAGCAAGCCATGATGGATGACGCCGCGGCCCAACTGCAGACGGTATACTGCGCCCGTGCTGTCCAGGCCAATGGGGATTTCCAGCCCGTCGCGGCTGCTGCTGGTCCAGCGCCGTTCTGGCGGCGGCATGATCTGTGCAAAGTCCAGCGCCGTCGTTGTCTGCGCTAACCCTGCGCCGGCCGTGGTCAGCCAGGCGTTCATCTGTGCGGCGGGCGGCGGCGCGTCGGGCGTCACAGCAAATTCGCCCAGTTCGGCGTCTTGCCAGACCAGACAGTCAGGGGCGGTGAAGCGCAGCGGGGTGCATTGCGCGGTCAGGTCGGCGAGGTTGATGTTGCGCGCGGGCGGCGTCAGGCTGTCCAGGGTTGCCAGCAGGTAGACGCCGGCGGCCGGCCCGGTGCGCGCGACTTGCAGGAGGGCGGCCCAGGTGCGTTCGTCGCAGCCGGCGGGCAGGCCGGCAATCACCAGCACACGATAGGGTACAGCCGTGGCCGGGTTGGCCGCGTTGTACTCCTCCACCGTGGCGTAGACGTTGCGCAGCCGCTCCTGGGCCACGTGCGTGATGTGCTCACTGATCTGCGCCAACTGCGCGCTCAGCTCGTCCGGCCGCACGAAGACGCGAGGCCCACGCTGCTCTGGCGGCAGATGCAGGAAACCGGCCAGCAGGCTGCCGGCGCCGCCCGGCTCGCACAGCGTCAACTGCACGCGGCGCGGCGGGCAGGTCAACACCAGGCGCAGCAGCACCGATTGCAGCAATGCCTGGCCGGCGGCTGCACGGCCGGCGTCGCCGCGGGCTTCGATGAGCACATGCGATTGGCCGAGCAAGGGCGCCAACGCGGGCATGTCCCACGCGCCGGGATCGCCCTCCAGGCGCAGGCGGCCGATGCGCACACTGCTGGGTGTGGGCGCCGTCAGCGCGGGCGGAGTGTAACCTTCGGCGGCCGCAGCGGGCCAGGAACCGGCCAGCCAGGCCACGGCTGCGTGGTCCGCCTGCCAACGCGTATGAATCTGCGCCACCTCGCCGGCTAACCCGGCGCCTGCCGCCGTCACCTGTTGGCGAGATTCGGCCTGCGCGGACTCACGCTGACCGGCGTAGGTCGCCGCCAGTTCGAGCAAGGCGGCCTTTTGCTGCGCGGCCAGCGCGTCCACATAGGTGGCCTGCCAGGCGCGCAACCGCGCCGCGCTTTGCGCCAGCCGTTGAAATTGAGTGCGAACTTCGTCAGTGGCCTCGGCTACAGTCATTGGGTCCCGTCCTTTCTTGTTGCTATCAGAGATCAGAGATCAGAGATCGGAGATCGGGTTTCGTGGAAGAAGGGAGTTTTTCCGGTCTCCGGTCTCCGGTCTCCGGTCTCCGGTCTCCAACCTCTATTCTGCCTTCATCCGCTGCGCAAACTCCCAAAAGGGCTGCACTGACGGCTTGACTGGTGCATGCGCCAGCAGGTAGATCGTGCGCGTGAGATGATAACCTGCGGCCTGCAGCGTGGCAAGTTCGGGAACCACACCCTCTAGCGCCAACGTCTTTACGTCGGCGCTGGCGCCGGTCTCGCCGATGAGGGAGGCGTAGCCGATGGCGTTGGTGTGCGAGGCGACGTAGGCGCGCACGGCCTCTTCGCTGGGCATGACGAGCGCGGTCAGGGTGACGCGCTGATCCCCCATGACGTGCTCCTCGAAGAAGGCTCGTGTGCCGGAGCCGTCTTCGCGGCTGACGACGATGATCTCCGCGCTGCGGCCGCCGATTTCTTGCCAGTCGAGCAGGCGCCCCCGGTAGATGTCGCGCAACTGCAGCAGGGTGACGTTGGTGATCGGGTTGCGTGCATGGACGATGACGGCGACAGCGTCGCTGGCGATGGGCATGACCTGCAAACCCGGCAACTCGGTGCTGGTCAGCCAGGAGGAGACGGCCAGGTCGGCCTGTCCGTTCGCCAGCATGGCCTGGCCCAGCGCGCTGCCCACCGGCTGCAGATCGAAGGAGATGTGCGGATGCTGCTGATGGTAGGCGGCGGTCAGCGACGCCAGCAGCGGCTGCGCACTGGTGGAGCCGGCAATGGTGAAGTGCTGCGGCGCGGGGGTTTCGAGCGGGGTGCCGCTGCACGCGCTGAGCAGCAGGGCCAGCATGAGCACAATCGGCAGGCGGTTCATGCGCCTGCTCCGGTTGCCAGGCGCTGGCGGTGCGCGGCGTGCTGGCGGTGACGCGTCTCCTGATCGGGCCGCTGATAGTCGGCCAGGAAGCCGCGGCGCAGTTCATCGAAGCGGCCGGCGCTGATGGCGGCGCGCATGTCGGCCATGAGGGTCAGGAGGAAGTGTAGGTTATGCACGGTGGCGAGGCGCAGGGCCAGGATTTCGCCGGCCTTGAACAGGTGACGCAGATAGGCGCGGCTGAAGGTGCGGCAGCAGGCGCAGGCGCAGCCTTCTTCCACCGGCCGCGTGTCGGCTGCATACTGGGCGTTGCGCAGATTCAGGCGGCCGCGGCGGGTCATCAGCCCGCCGTTGCGCGCCACACGCGTGGGCAGCACGCAGTCGAACAGGTCAACGCCCCGCGCCACCGCCTCGACGAGGTCTTCCGGAGCGCCGACGCCCATCAGGTAGCGCGGGCGGTCGGCGGGCAATTCCGGCACGGTGATGTCGAGCGTGGCGTACATCTGCTCTTTGGTTTCACCGACGGCCAGCCCGCCGATGCCATAGCCGGGGAAATCAAGGCTGCGCAGGAAATGGGCGCTCTGCACGCGCAGATCGGGAAAGATACCGCCCTGCACGATGCCGAACAGGGCCTGATCCGCGCGGCGCTGCGACTCACGGCAGCGGGCGGCCCAGGCGTGCGTGCGCTGCAGGGCAATTTCATTATAATGGCGGTCGAGCGGGTCAGGGCACTCGTCCAGCGCCATGATGATGTCCGCGCCCAGGTCGGCTTCGATCTGCATCACCTTTTCGGGGGTGAAGCGGTGCAGGCTGCCATCCAGGTGCGAACGAAAGGTGACGCCGTCGGCATCGAGCTTGCGCCGGTGGGCCAGGCTGAAGACCTGGTAGCCGCCCGAATCGGTGAGGATGGGGCCGTCCCAGGCCATGAAGCGGTGCAGGCCGCCCAGGCGCGCGATCAATTCGCTGCCGGGGCGCAGGTAGAGATGGTAGGTGTTGGCCAGGATCAGCGTGGCGCCCAGCTCGTGCAGATCGGCCGGGGTGAGGGTTTTGACCGTGGCCTGGGTGCCAACTGGCGCAAAGCAGGGGGTGGCAATGGGGCCGTGCGGCGTCTGGAAGATGCCGGTGCGGGCTGCGGTGGCGCCATCTTGAGCGAGAAGGGTGAAATCGAAAGACATGGGGGAGATTATAAGGCAACTCAGGCGAAACGTAAAAACGACGTAACTACTCAGGCGCGATTTCAATCGCTCGCCTGCTTATGTTATAATGCCCTGAACTGGTCGCAATCCGAAGGCAGATACCTTTCGATCCATATTCACAGGAGAAACAAGCTAATGCACAAGAATCTATTCACTGTATGGCGTCTAATAGCCATCGTCATCTTGCTGCCCCTGGGCAGCCTGGCGCCGATCACCGCGCGCGGCGCGGGCGCCGTTGTGGCCGATGAAGAGATTGTCGTCATTGACAACGCCTCGAGCAATCGTGGCCGCATCATCGTCAAGGATCCGGTTGTTCAGAGCGGATTTCAGCCCGCCGATTGGCAGTCGCCCGACCTGGGCTGGGAAAAGGTAGCCGTGGGCAACCTCAACGGTGACAACGACATGGAAATCATCGCGTTCCAGGGGGGCACGCTCAAGGCGTTCGATCCGTTCCGGCCCATCGGCGCGACGGCCGTGGTGTTCGAACAAACGGTAACGGGCGGGCGGGTCTGGCGCCTGATTGCCAGCGGTGACTTGAACAACGACGGGCGTGATGAAATCCTTGCCACGCACAGCGAGGGCACCGGTGAGAAGCTGTTCATCTGGCGCGGAGATGCCGCCGGCACGACCTGGACCCAGGTCTATACCGAAACCTTCGGCGGCCAGTTTCGCACCCTGGTCACGGGCGACATAGACGGCGACGGGAAAGACGACTTCGTCATGCTGCGCGACGTGGATAAGCTGCTCAAGGCCTGGAGTGGCAACAACTTCAGCACCCTGCTGGACAGCACCTCTGGCTTCGTATGGACCGACATCGCCATCGGTGAAATCTATGACGATTCGACTTCCAAACTGGAAATGGCCCTGAGCCGCACCGGCGTGCTCTTTCAGCTCAATTCGTTCTGGGTCTGGCGTTGGAAGACCACCAACCAGTGGGAGGAGCTGTGGGGTGAGAAGCTCTATCCCAACTTCACCAACCTGGCGGCAGGTGACCTGAACGGCGACGGAGACGATGAGGTGCTGCTGCTGCGCAGTGTCAATGACAATAACGTTGTGCAGTTGGCGATTCGCAACCTTAGCGGCGCCTCCATACGTGATTTCGAGCCGGCCGGTCTGGGACCGGGCTGGAACGATGTGGATGCCGGCGACCTGGACGGCGATGGCCGCGCCGAGGTGGCGATCATTCGTGATGCCTCCGTGCGCTACTATCCGCAGCCGGAGATCAACAACGACTATCTGGAGTATGCCGGCAGTTGGAAAAGCTCCTTTGCCATCGGCAACATAGACGGGCAGGGTGTGCAGGTCAATCCCAATCTGAGTGTGACGCCGACCAGCCTGAGCTTCACGGCCGATTTTGGCGGCGGCTCGCCGGCCAGCCAGACCTTCACGGTCAAGAACGACGGCAATTCTGAGACGATCAATTGGGCGGCCAGCGTCACCGCCGGCTCCGCCTGGCTCAGCGTCAGCCCCAGCTCCGGCAGCACCGGCGCCAGCGGGCAGAGCGTCAGCGTGACGGCTAATCCGGGCAGCCTGTCCCCCGCCACCTATCAAGGCACGATTCGCGTAACTGCGACGCGCAACGGCAACCCGATCAACGGCAGCCCGAAAGACGTGACGGTGACGATGACGGTCCGGGCGCAGGTGTTGGATGTGACGCCCGCCAGTTTGAGCTTCACGGGCAACTACCGCGGCTCGGCGCCGGCCAGCCAGGCAGTGACGATCAAGAACGCGGCGGACACCGGCACGTTCAACTGGTCCGCCGCGGTGCTCAACAGCCCCTCATGGGTAACGTTGAATCCAAGCTCCGGCAGCGCGGGGCCGGACGGCCAGACGATGAATGTCACCGTCAATCCGGGGACCCTGGCTTCCGGCAGCTACAGCGCCACGATTCGGGTGACGGCCACCAAGAACGGCACGCCCATCACGGGGACGCCGAAGGATGTGACGATCAGTTTCACGGTGCAGCCGCCGGCCCTGACCGTTTCGCCGGGCAGCTTGAGCTTCGACGCCACCGCGGGCGGGCCATCGCCTGCCGCTCAGACGCTGACGATCGGCAATACCGGTACGCCAGGCGTGGTGAACTGGACCGCCAGCATCGTCGAGAGCGTGGCCTGGCTATCCCTGACGCCTGGCAGCGGCACAACGCCGGCCAATGTCAGCGTCAGCGTCAATTCCACGGGCCTGACCCCGGGCACGTACACCGCCACGATTCATGTGACGGCATCGGGCGGCGGGGTGACGAACGCGCCGCAGGACATTGCGGTCATGCTAACCGTCGTTGGCCCGGTGATGGACGTTTCAGAAGATTTTCTGATGTGGATTCAGGACCGCAGCCAGCCGGTGGAATCCAAGCTGCTGTACATTACGCAGCGTGGGGGCGGCACCGGCATCCACTGGGTGGCGGGCGCGATTCCTGCGGGGATGTGGGCGCAGTGGCAGGACAAGATGCAGGCCGAGCCTGAGGCGTTCACCTGGACGGGCAAGGGCTGGCACTACGCGGGCAAGGCCGGCGTGGCGGAGATCGAGTCGTACGACTGGTTGATTATCAATCCCGACCACGGGCAGGTGCCTTCGACGATGCAGGTGCTGTTCGACGCGGCGAGCACGCCGGTGGGCGTCAACCATCTCACCATCGTGGTGGACGGCGGACGCAATACAGCCAACCGCTTCGTGGGCATCGAGACGATCGTCTTGATGGCCGAACCAGGCGGGCTGCACCAGGTGCGTTTGCCTGTGATACCGTAAGTAGGGGCATGGCCTTGCGCCTGCCCGCGTGGGCGACCGCAAGGGTACGCTTTACATAAAAAAAAGCCATTCGGACAAGACCGGGTGGCTTTTCTTTTGTAATTCGATTACGATCTGTGGTGCAAGCCGCCGGCTTGCGCTGTTGTTGCCGGGAAGCGTGATTTGTTGTAAACGGCGTTGTCACGCCGGAGGCGTGACCTACTTGCGCTGTTGTTGCCGAGAAGCGTGATTTGTTGTAAACGGCGTTGTCACGCCGGAGGCGTGACCTACTTGCGCTGTTGTTGCCGGGAAGCGTGATTTGTTGTAAACGGCGTTGTCACGCCGGAGGCGTGACCTACTTGCGCTGTTGTTGCCGAGAAGCGTGATTTGTTGTAACGGCGTTGTCCGCCGGGGCGCCTTGTGGGCCGGAAGCGTGATTTGTTGTAAACGGCGTTGTCACGCCGGAGGCGTGACCTACGTGGCCGGGCCGAGGAGGATGTCGGCCAGGCGCGGCAGGATGACGGCGGCGTCGGCCGAGAGGACGAGGGCTGCACGGGCATCAATCGGCGTGGGCTGGTAGTTGAAGACGATGACCTGGGCGCCGCGGCGTTGGGCCAGGAAGGGTAGATCAGCCGCGGGTTCGACCTCAAGGGATGAGCCAACCACGATAAACACATCACAGTGCAGGGCATCCTCTTGCGCCAGGCGCAGGGTGTTGTAGGAAAGCGGTTCGCCAAAGAGGATGGCGTCTGGTTTGAGCACCGCGCCGCAGTTGTCACAGCGCGGCAGCTCGCCGCGCTGTAGGAACGCGTCCCACAGGTCGCCGGCTGCGCGCTGGAAATGACAATCGAGGCAACTGGCGCTGCGCAGATGTCCATGCACCTCGTGTACCCGCTTCGATCCCGCGGCCTGGTGCAGGCTGTCAATGTTCTGCGTGATGATGCCATGCACCAGGTTGCCGGCCTCCAGGCGGGCGAGCGCCGTGTGTGCGGGGTTGGGCCTGGCTCCCAAAATCTGGGCTGCCAACGGTCGCATCCAGGCGTAGAAGCGCTCGGGCGCGGCGTGGAAGTTCCAGACCGAGGCCACTTCGAGCGGATCGAAGGTGGCCCACAAGCCCGACGTGGGGCTGCGGAAATCGGGAATGCCGGACGGGGTGCTGATGCCCGCGCCGGTCAGGACAATGGTGCGAGTCGAGCGGCGCAGCAGATCGGCGGCGTGTTGCAGGCGTTCGTCCATGGTTGGATCCTTGGGTATCGAGGTGTGCGACCGCTGGTAGCGCAAGGAGAACCAGAGGGTCAAGCGTCGTGTGGCAAGTTGAATCAACGCCGAACGGATGCGCATCCATGCCGAGGTCATCGAGTCACTTTTCCTGTCACTCGCCAGATTGGCTCTAAATTCTGTCTCGCATCGCGTGTTGCATGATGCAATATAAATGTAACACAGGTTTGCGCCCATCGCAAATCCTATACGAACCGACGAATTCGCAAAACCTCCCGCGCGTTCTTCTGTTTGACAGTGAGTTCGTTTCAGGGTAAGATTGCTCTGTGTGAAGCCAAATCAAGTAGTGCGGCGTGTGATTGACGAGGCGCGGGACTGGGGACAGTTTGCCGCGCTGAGCGCCGGAGCCTGGCTTGCGGCCCGCGCGGCGCCGGCCCTCAGCGCAGCGGCGTTGGAACAACTGGCCGTTTGGCAGTGGCCGCGGCGGCGGCGGCCCGACAGGGTCTGCTGCACAATGTGGGGCATGCCGTGCAGCGCTCCTGCGCTGATCCGGCCGTGGAACGCCTGGCCCAGCGTGCCTTTCGCCACCTGTGGCTCAACTACCGTGACCTGCTGCAGGCGCCGCGTCTCGACGCAGGCGCCTTGCACGAACGAGTGCAGATCGAAGGCGAGGCGGTATTGCAGCGCCTGCGCCGGCAGGAACAGGGCGCCATTCTGCTCGGCGGTCATTTTGCCGGAGGTGAATTGGCGCTGCAGGCCCTGGCGGCGCGTGGCTGGCCGGCGCTCATTGCGGCCGAACGCCTGCAACCGCCCGCCCTGTTCGACTGGATGTGCCGCTTACGGGGCACGCACGGCCATCGTTTTGCCCCCAGCGATGCGCTCTTGACGCCCGTGGTACGGCGGCTGCGCCAGGGTGGCCTGGTCGGTCTGATGATGGATCGTGATACAACTGGCAGCGGTCGCACCGTCATGGTTTGCGGCGCGGCGGCCCGCCTGCCTGTGGGAGCGCTGCGTCTGAGCGTGCGCCTCGGCGTTCCGATCGTCCCGCTGCACGCCCAGCGTCGGCGCAACGGGAGCGTGCAGTTGACCATTCACGAGCCACTGGCGTTTGTCTCGACGCTGGCTGCAGAAGAAACACTGACCAATGGCCTGACCGCCCTGGCCGCTCAACTGGAGCGTTTGATTACATGGCAGCCCGACCAATGGGTGCTGACAACGCCGTTATGGGAAACGAGCGCCGCCGACGCATCATGCTCGTCTCACCATACGACATCGCCATACCGGGCGGCGTCACCAAGCACGTAATCGGCCTGGCGCAGGCATTGGAGCGACGAGGGCATTTTGTACGGGTACTGGCTCCCTGTTCGGCGCCGCCGGCGAGTCTCGCCGCGATCGGTCTCGATGGTACGCTGCAGAGTGTTTCGTCGCATGTACTGAGCTGGCCTTATGCGGGCGCCGTGTCGCACATCAGCGTGGACCCGCGTAGCGCCGGGCGCATTCGGTCCCTGCTGGCGGCCGACGCTTTCGACATCATGCATGTGCATGAGCCGCTGGCGCCTGGTGTTTCGTGGGCCGCGCTGGCTGCCGCCCACCGTTACCCCGGCATGCGCGTGGTGGGTACCTTTCACGCCTATCGTGAAGGTCCCAACCGCCTTTACCGCTGTGCGCGCCCCCTGTGGCGCGCGGCCATGCGCCTGCTCGACGGTCATGTCGCAGTTTCAACGGCCACCGCGGCATTTTGGAATCAGTTCGTGAATGCGTCTTTTCGCCTGATTCCCAACGGCATTGATGCGCAGCTCCTGCGCACCGTCGCGCCAGAGCGCGATAGGTTGGGCGCTCATGTCCTGTTCGTGGGACGCCTGGAGCCGCGCAAGGGGCTGGATGTCTTGTTGCGGGCCTGGCGCCAGGTTGAACGCCAGCACGCGGACGCCCGCTTGACGATCGCCGGCGCCTATACGCGGCAGGATGAGGCAACCTATCGGCGGCAGGCGGCAGAGCTGGCACTGCGGCGCATCCGCTTCGTGGGGCCGCAGAGCGAGGCCAGCCTGGCGGCCTGCTATCGGCAGGCAGATATTGTCTGTGCGCCGGCCCGCGGCTTCGAGAGCTTCGGCCTGGTGATTTTGGAGGCCATGGCGGCCGGCGTGCCGGTGGTGGCTTCGGATATTGCCGGCTACCGCACCCTGGTGACGCCCGACCGCGACGGACTCCTGGTGCCGGCCGGAGATGATGCCAGGCTGGCGACAGCCCTAACCGCGCTGTTGCGCGATCCCGAGCGCCGTCGCTGCTTGGGTGAGCAGGGGCGGCTGACCGCACGGCGCTATACGTGGGATCATGTTGTCCCACGGTTGCTCGCTTATTATGATGAAATCAATCATCCGTCAGAAGAAAAGTCAGAAGGAAAGAAACCGTAAGTCATGTTGACACAATTTTTGCGCCGGCAAGCCAGCGGCATCCTGGAACCGATTGCGCGGACTATTCGCGTCACCAACATCTCTCCCAATGTCTTGACCGTGATCGGTTTTCTCCTCACGGTCTGCGTGGCAGGCGTGTTGGCCGCCGGTTATCTACAGGTGGGCGGCATTCTCATGGTCGTTGCCGCCATTTTCGACGCCATTGATGGCACCCTGGCGCGCGTAACCAACCGCACCAGCCGTTTTGGCGCCTTCCTCGATTCCACGCTGGACCGCTACTCCGAAGCGGTCACCTTCTTTGGCCTGCTCATCTATTACAACGGGCAGGGCAACCGTATCGAGACGATCCTCATCTTTGCCACGCTGATCGGTTCGCTGCTGGTTAGCTACACACGGGCACGGGCGGAGGGTCTGGGAATTCAGATCAAGTCTGGTCTGTTCACACGGGTGGAGCGTGTCATCGTCCTGGCTTTTGGGTTGATTATCGGCTGGATGTCGCCCGTGCTGTGGATCCTGGCGCTGCTGACCAATTTCACCGCCGTGCAGCGCATCTACACCGTCTGGCGTATCACCGGCGGAGAGCAGGGCGGCTGACACCTGCTCTCTCGTCGTCTGTAACTGCCAGCCAATCAAATCTGGCCCGGCGTGCCAAACTGGGCCTTTGGGTGCGTAGTCTTTTCAGTTTCATGGACGTCTTTCATCATTGAACACAGACGAAAAGCGGGTGCCCACGGTAACCTCGCTGCACGAGGCGAGGTTACTGGAGCGTGCGCGGACTTGTGACCCGCAAGCCCTGAGTCAGGTTTATGACCTGTACGCCGCACGCATCCACAGCTATGTCTATCACCGGGTTGGAGATGCCACCCTGGCTGAGGACTTGACCGGGCAGGTGTTCTTACGTATGTTGGAAGCCATACGTAACGATCATGCCTGGACTACGTCGTTCTCGGGCTGGCTCTACCGTATTGCCCACAACTTGGTGGTGGATCATTTCCGGCGCCGCGGCCGCAGCAGCCAGGTTGGCCTGGATGATGCCCCTGATATGCCGAGTGAACGGCACGACCCTGTGGACAGTGCCGAGCAGCGCCTGGCCGGAGATCATTTGCGCGCGGCCATCACCCGACTGACCGAGGAACAGGCACAGGTTGTTTCGCTGCGGTTTTTAGAAGAACGTAGTATTGCCGAGGTTGCACAAATCATTGGAAAGAGCGAGGGCGCCGTCAAAGCCTTACAGTATCGTGCCGTCATTGCCCTGCGCCGTATGATGGAAGGCGAGTCATGAGCGAGTTATTTTTCGATTCCATCTTCGAGGTGTGCTGCGTCCGTATCGAGCAGGGCGCCAGCATCGCCGAATGCCTGGCCAGCTACCCGGAGCTGAGCCGCTACCCTGAGCAGGCGGCTGAACTAGCCGCAGCACTGGCCTTCGTGCCCACGCTGCAGACGCTGGCCGCACCGCCTCCGCCGCCGGCTCGGCTGCAGGGAGAGATTCGCCACCAGTTTCTGGCCGCGGCTGCCCGGATGACGCCCCCACCGCCGCGCGTACCGGCGACGCCGCCGGCACGACCGGCCCGCTCTGCGGCCTTACCGCGTCAGCGCCCGGCCCCGGCGCGCACCTGGTGGGAACGACTCCTGGAGCCGTTCATGTCCACGCGACCGCTCAGCCCGGCCTGGGCCACGATGCTCGTTTTGTTGGCCATCATCACATTCGGCACAGCCACCCTGTCCGTGGCCGAAGCCGCCCTGCCCGGGGACGCTCTGTATCCTATCAAGTTTGCGAGTAAGTCTGTTGGCCTGGCAGCCAGCCTTGCCGCGTATCCACAGGATGCCGAGAAGATCAATCGTACCTTCGACGAGGAGCGCACACGCGAACTACAGCAAGCACTCTATCTCAGGCCTTCGGTCCGATTTCGCCTGACCGGGATGGTTTCAGGCGTCCATCCTAATCAGCACATCATCTTCTTGGACCCCGGACTGAAAATCAGGGTGCCGCCAGAGTTGTGGGACGATCGCCTGGAACGCAACGTCATGGTCATCATCGAGGGTGTCACCGATCCTGGTTTTGGCTTGGCCCACGCTACCTCACTTGTGATTCCCCGAGTGGAAGCCCCTGTACAGCCTGCCGCCGCAGGCGACGCCGACCCTGGGGCCTACACCGACCCTGGCGCCCGGCAAGACGCCGATGCCCAAGCCCACCCTCAAGCCACGCCCCACTCGGCGACCGCCGACCAACACGCCGCGACCGACGAATACGCCCCGGCGCACCGCCACCCCCACGCGCACGCCCCTGGCTACGCCCACGCCCACCCTGGTCTGGACCGCCACGCCCACGCCCACGCCCACGCCCGGCGACCTGACGCCGACCATGACGACCACACCGCCTGACATGACCGTGACGGTCACCGAAACGGCCACGCCGGCCGATGGCACGGCAACACCCACGCTCGACGTCACCCCGACGCCGACCGAGGCGGACATCACCCCGACGCCGACCGAGGCGGACATCACCCCGACGCCGACCGAGGCAGACATCACCCCGACGCCGACCGAGGCAGACATCACCCCGACGCCGACCGAGGCGGACGCCACCCCCACGCCGGTACCGCCGACCGACACGCCGGTACCGCCGACCGACACGCCGGTACCGCCGACCGACACGCCGGTACCGCCGACCGACACGCCGGTACCGCCGACCGACACGCCGGTACCGCCGACCGACACGCCTGTGCCCACACCAACGGCACAGCCGGTCTCCGGTAGGCTGCTCCTTGTCCTCAGGGGATTCACATCGCAATTTGTGCGCTATCTCGATGGGGCGCCTGGCTGTTCGCACGCGCCCCGCACCCTCTTGTGCAACGTGTTTTGACAAGACACCCAAACTGAATACAATAGACCCTCATCACCTGATAAGCGCCATTTGATTCACCAGAATCCGCATCGTTTGTTTTTCTTCTCCCCCTCCCTGTTCCAAGATGTAGTCACCGTATTACTGCAGGAGAACCGATGGTCGTGCCCGAGGTTCAACTTGTCGTGGACAGCATCTCGCTGAGCTTTGGCCGTTCGCAAACGCTGGCGCGCGTCTCCACCACGGTACACCAGGGCGAAATCCTGGCCATCATCGGCCCCAATGGCGCTGGTAAGACCAGCCTGCTCAACTGCATCAACGGCTTCTACAAACCGCAGCAGGGACGCATCCTCTACCAGGGTCACGACCTGACACGTCTGCCCTCTTTTCGTATTCCGCAACTCGGGATTGCCCGCACCTTTCAGAACCTTGCGCTCTACACCGGCCTCAGCACCCTGGACAACCTGATGGCCGCACGCCATATTCATATGCACGCCGGCCTGCTTCAGTGTCTGCTCTACTGGGGCCTGGCCCATCGCGAAGACATCGCCCACCGCCGCGTGGTCGAAGAGATCATTGACTTCCTTGAAATAGAACATCATCGCAAGACGGTGGTGGGCGCGCTGCCCCATGGCTTGCGCAAACGGGTTGAACTGGGCCGCGCCCTGGCCCTGGAACCGAGCCTGCTGCTCCTGGACGAGCCGATGACCGGCATGAACCAGGAGGAGAAAGAAGACATGGCGCGCTTCATCCTTGACATCCACGAGCGCCGCGGACTGACCATCGTCCTGATCGAACATGACATGGGCCTGGTCATGGACATCGCCGATCGTGTGGTCGTACTCGATTTCGGTCAAAAGATCGCCGAAGGCGCGCCGGATGAGATCAAGAACAATCCGGATGTCATTCGGGCCTATCTCGGTCAGGAGCAGAGCGCGTAACGCGGGGACATCTGCGCCCGACCGCAGTCGGTGCGGTTGCGTTGCTTGTCCGTCACGAATCAGAACAGAGGTAAGACTACTCCATGCCGCCGGAAACGTTGAGTCAGTTCTGGTTGGAGAATGTGCGCCGCTACCGCGGCAGCGCCAAAATCGCTGTGCGCCAAAAAAACCTGGGAATCTGGCAGGCGTATTCCTGGGAGCAGGAGTATGCGCAGGTGAGCGCGTTCAGCCAGGGACTGCTCGAGTTGGGCCTGCAGGCTGGTGATCGCGTCGCCATCATCGGCGACAACGACTGCGAGTACCTCTGGGGCGCGCTGGCCATCATGGCCGCCGGCGCGGCCGTCGTCGGTATCTTCACCGATGTCACCCCACGCGAAGTCGAGTACATCGTCACCCATGCGGATGCTACCTTCGTCCTGGCCGGAGACCAGGAACAGTGCGACAAGCTCTTGGAGATCAAACCCAACCTGCCTTTGGTCAAACGCGTCATCTATTGGGATGACCGTGGCCTCTGGTCCTACCACGATCCCTGGCTGATGCCTTTCCAGGCGGTCCGGGAACTGGGGCAGCAGGCCGCGGCCCAGGAGCCGGCGCGCTTCGACGCCCTGGTTGCGCGGGGCAAGAAGGACGATGCGGCCATGTTCTGCTACACCTCTGGCACCACCGGCCTGCCCAAGGGCGCCATGCTCAGTCATGGCAACTTCACCTACGCGGTGGCCGCGTTTGGCGAGATTGACCCCCGTCGCGACAGTGACAACTACGTCTCCTTCATTCCGATGGCCTGGATTGGCGGCGCCGCGCTCGACATCGCTCCCCACACCGTGGACGGGGTGATCCTCAACTTCGCCGAAGGGCCGGCCACCGTGCAGCAGAATATCCGTGAAATCTCGCCGGACTCCTTGCTCTACAACTCGCGCCTGTGGGAAAACCTGGTCGCCACGATCCGCGCCCGCATGCTGGACAGCAGCACGATCAATCGCCTGCTCTACCGGCTGTTCTTGCCGGTCGGCTACAAGGTGGCCGATTTCCAGTTTCGCAAACAGCCGGCGCCATTACTCTGGCGCCTGCTCTACCAGCTAGGCAATCTGATCGTCTTTCACCCCTTGCGCAGCCAGTTTGGCTTGCACAAGGCGCGCGCCGCGTACACCGCCGGCGCGGCCCTCAGCCCCGATGTCATGCGCTTCTTCCAGGCCCTGGGCTTATCCATACAGCAGATCTACGGCTCCACCGAGATTACGGGCGGCGCGGTGACGCATCGCCATGGCGATATCAAGTTCGAGTCGCTCGGCGCCCCGCTGACCGGCTCGGCCATGCGCATTTCAACCGCGGGCGAAATCCTCCTGGCCGGCCCCGGCCTCTTCTTGGGCTACCACAAGGACCCACAGGCCACGGCCGCCGTCATCGAGGTGGACGACCGGGGCGTGCGCTGGTTTCACACCGGCGATGCCGGACATATTGACGAAGATGGCCACCTCATCTACCTGGATCGTATGAAGGATATGATCGAACTGAGCAGCGGCGATCGGTATTCCCCGCAATATATCGAAGGCCGGCTCAAGTTCAGTCCCTACATCAGCCATGCCTTGACGCTTGGCGGGCCGCAGCAACGTTTCGTCGCGGCCCTCATCACCATTGATTTCGACAACGTCGGCCGCTGGGCTGAGAAGCGCGGCCTGGCTTTCACCACCTACACCGACCTGGCGCAGAAGCCGGAGGTGTACGAACTGATCCGCCAGGACGTGGCTGAGGTCAACCACACCCTGCCCACGCCTGCGCGGGTGCATAAGTTCGTTCTGCTGCACAAGGAGTTCGACGCCGATGAGGGTGAAATGACCCGCACACGCAAACTGCGCCGCGCCTTTCTTGCGGAACGTTACGCCGACATCATTGCAGCTATCTACGCTGGCCTGCCCGCGGCCAACGTCAGCGCCACCGTCACCTATCGCGATGGCCGTGAGAGCGTCATCGCCACGACGCTGCGCATCGAGACGCCGTGAGGAGAGGAGCGCCATGAACTGGCAACTGCTACCGCAATTCGCCGTTACCGGCCTGCTGGCCGGCGGCCCGATCGCCTTGATGGGGCTGGGACTGGTCTTGATCTTCAAGTCCTCGTACATCTTCAACTTTGCCCAGGGCCAACTGCTGCTCATGGGCACGTTGGTCACCTGGTGGTTGGCGGTCGAACTCGGCCTGCCGCTGTGGCTTGCCATCGTCCTGGCCTTGATCCTGTCGGCATTTTTCGGCTTTGCCATCGAGCGCCTGGCCCTGCGCCCCATGACCGGTCAACCGCTGCTCTCCATCATCCTGATGACCTTGGGACTCAGCCAGGTTCTACAAGGCCTGGCCCTGCTCCTGTTTGGCGGCGTTCAGCGCAATTTTCCGCAGATCTTTTCCGCGGCCAACCCCTATAAGATCATCACCCCGTTCGTGTTCAACGACAAGCCGATCGCCGTCATCCTGAAACAGAACCTGGTCTGGTCGTTCGTGATTGCCATCCTCGGTGTGATTGTCATTGGCGCATTCTTCCGCTTTACACGTACCGGCCTGGCCATGCGCGGCACATCAGAAGATCACGAACTGGCGCAGAGCATCGGCCTGCGCATCCATCGCATCTTCGGCATCTCGTGGGCATTGGCCGGTGTGGTCGCAACGACGGGGGGCATTCTGCTCGCCACCTCCAGCGGCCTGGACTTGAGCCTGTCCATCGTTGTTCTGGCCGCGTTTCCGGCCGTGCTGTTAGGCGGCCTGGAATCCATCCCGGGCGTCATCATTGGCGGCCTGCTCATCGGTCTGGCGCAGGGCCTGGTTGCCGTCTCGCAGGTGCAGTTGATCCGCAACGCAGCCGAGATCATGCCCTATGTCGTCCTCATGGTGGTCCTCCTGCTGCGCCCTGAAGGCCTCTTGGGTCAGAAACGAATCGAGAGGATTTAACGAATGGCGGTCTTGCGTCCAGCCGGCGAGTTCGACGAAAGCTACGCGTATGACATGGCCACCCTACGCCGGCCCTGGCAATGGGGTCTGCTTGGGTTGTTCATCCTGGCCCTCTACACGCTTCCCCTCTACGCCAGCCCCAGCGTGGTCAGCCTGGTCAACCGGATCGGCATCACCATCATCGCGGTCCAGGGGTTGAACCTGCTCACCGGCTACACCGGCCAGATCTCCCTGGGCCAGGCCGCGTTCATGACCACGGGCGGGTACATCTCCGCGCTGCTGGTCAACAACCTGGGCTGGTCCTTCTTCCTGGCTCTACCCGCCGCGGCGGTCGGCGCCGGCCTGGTTGGCTTGCTCTTCGGCCTGCCCTCGCTGCGGGTCAAGGGCTTCTACCTGGTCATGGCCACCCTGGCCGCGCAGTTCATCATTCCCTGGTTTACGCGCAACGCCTTTCCTGCGCTGCTCAACGGCGCGCAGGGCATCAATGTGAGCGTGCCGGAGCTGTTCGGCTATCAGTTCAACGAGGCCAGTCGCTATCTGGCCCTGACCCTCACGGTTCTGATCATCACCACCGTGGTGGCCCACAACGTCGCCCGTTCGCGCCTGGGGCGCGCCTTCGTCTCCATCCGCGATCATGACCTGGCCGCGGAACTGCTGGGGGTCAACCTCTTCACCTACAAGCTCCAGGCTTTCTTCCTGGCCGCGGTCTACGCGGGCATTGCCGGCGCGCTCTCGGCTCATCAACTGCGGCACATCAACTCTGAAACCTTCAACCTCACCGATTCCATCTTCCTGATGGGGATGTTGGTGGTCGGCGGTCTCGGCACCAGCCTGGGACCCATTCTGGGCGCGATTTTGGTCGAGCTGTTGATCGAAGCCGCGACGCTGTTAGGGCCGATCTATGTTGGCCTGTTCCCCGGCAGCCCGATCGGCGCGGTGCAGGCCATGCGCCCGCTCTTCTTTGGCAGCGCGCTGATGTTCTTCTTGATCTTCGAGCCGCGCGGCCTATCGCACCGCTGGCAGATGTTGAAAGCGGCCTGGCGGCTGAGACCGTTTTCGCACTAGCATCCGATGAAGGAGGTGATTTTATCGTCTGATTTGCCACCACATGGCGAGATTGTCGCCGTCTTTTGACGTCAGTCGAAACTTGTCAAGCAACGCCGTTCCCCTCTTGCCCACCCTCCGTCGCGTCACAGGCATGAGCCTGGCATTGGCAAGCCCACAGCACGTTCGCGTGCCTCATACGACCTGAAGGAGAAGAGATACCATGCGTAGACATCTGTTGACCCTGATTGTGATTGCGGTTTTGCTGGCCGCCTGCGCGCCGCAGGCCACGCCGGTCCCCCCCACCGCCACGCCCGTCCCACCTACCGCCACAACGGCGCCGCCCACAGCGACGCCTGTTCCGCCCACGCCCACGCCGCCGCCGCCCACACCGACGGTTGGGCCGCCCGACCTCAAGGGTAAGACGATTACCCTGTACCATTTTGGCGACCTCTCCGGCCCCTACGCGTCCATCACCGGACCCCTGGTGCATGGCGCCGAGGATGCCATCGCCGCGGTCAATGCCGCCGGCGGCATCTATGGCGCGCAGCTCGCCATCAAGTTCGCCGACACGGCCGGCAGCGTTGATGAGGCGGTTGCCGCGTATGAGCGTTTCACAGGCGAGGACAAGAATGTCCTCCTGATGATCACCTACGGCTCAGGCGAAGCAGAAGCGCTGGCTCCGCGCTTCGTACAGGACAAAATTCCGAACATCGCCGCTGGCCTTTCCTCCAAGGCGTTCTACGTCAACTCAGGCTACACCTTTGGCCTCGGCCCGATCTACCCCGATCAACTCGGCCTGGTCATGAAGTATCTGAAGGATAACTGGGCCAAGCACAAACCCACAGGCGCCGGCGATACCATCAAGTTGGCCTATGTTAGTTGGCCGAGCGCGTTCGGCCAGGGTGGTTTGACCACCGAGAGCCGCGCCTATCTCAAGGAACTGGGCGTCGAACTGGTGGCCGAGGAGAAGTACGACGTATCCCCCACGGCCGACACCACAACCGCCATCCTCAATGCGCAGGCCGCCGGCGCCAACGTCATCTGGACCAATACGCTGGCCTTTGGCCCGGCTGCCCTTCTGAACGATCTCAACAGCCTGGGGCTGCGCGATCAGTTCGTCGTGGCCGCCGATAACTGGGGCATGGACCTGGCGCTCTACGCCTTCCTGGCGCAGCCGGCCTATGGCGTTGGGTTGATCACTCCCTTCCCCTACCTGTGGTGGACCGACGCCAGCAATGCGGGCATCCAACAAGCGGAGGCACTTTTTGCGGCCAACAAGCGCACCAAGGGCGAGCACAACGTGGGCTATCTCCTGTTGATTGCCGGCGTGGACCTGGCCGCGGACGCCATCAGGCTGGCCGTTGACACGGTGGGCTACGACAACCTCACGGGCGAGGCCGTGCATGACGCGCTGATTGCGCTTGGCCCGCACGAACCGCTGAGCGGCGTGTTCCGCGTGGACTACTCGAACAACAGCCGTTCACCGCACCAATCCCAGATTCGCCAGATTCAGGGCGGACCGGACAAGTTCGTCGTCCTGCAGGACTGGACGCAGACGCCCGACCTGCGCCCGACCCAGTAGGTAGACAGACATGGCCTCATCTCGCTCCTGACGCTCTTGGGACGCGGGGGCGGGATGAGGCAACCATGGTCATCGAAAATGCTCAAACTCAACAACATCGAAGTAATCTACCACGACGTTGTCCTGGTGTTGCGCGGGGTTTCTGTCGAGGTTCCACCAGGCAAAATCGTCTGCCTGCTGGGGGCCAATGGCGCCGGCAAGACCACGACGCTGCGCGCGATCTCCGGCCTGCTGCGCACGCAGTTGGGCAAAGTCACCCGCGGCAGCATCGAGTTCGACGGCCAGCGCATCGAGCACTTGCCGCCGGAAGACATCGTGCAACTGGGAATTATCCAGGTGTTGGAAGGGCGGCGCCTCTTTCGGCATCTCACCGTGGAGGAGAACCTGCTCATCGGCGCGGTGGGGCGCTCCCACGCGGACGCCTCACCGGCACGCGACCTGGAACGGGTCTATCACTATTTTCCCCAGCTCAAGGAGATGCGCCAGCGCACCAGCGGCTACCTGTCGGGCGGTGAACAGCAGATGCTGGTCATCGGACGGGCGCTCATGGCCCATCCCAAGATCATGATGTTGGATGAGCCTTCGCTCGGCCTGGCCCCCTTGATCGTCGCCGAGATTTTCGACGTCATCAAGCAGTTGAGCAAGGATGGCAGTATGTCCATCGTGCTCGTAGAGCAGAATGCCCGCATCGCCCTGAGCGTCGCCGATCAGGCCTACGTCATGGAAAACGGGCATATCGTGCTGGAGGGCGCGGCCAGCCAGCTGGCTCAAAACGAGGACATCAAGGAGTTCTACCTGGGATTGACGCAGGTGGGAACGCGCAAGAGTTACCGCGACGTCAAGCACTACAAGCGACGGAAACGCTGGCTTGGATAATCAGGTTTTGGAGGTCAAAGGTTGCAATCATGATCAGTGATCTCGATGCTCGTGTGGCCGCGTTCGTGGCCGAGGCGTACGATCATGCGCCTGGTGTACGCCGCTGGTTCGAAGCCGCCGGCCTTACCCCGTCTGCTGTGCGGGGCGTGGCGGATCTCGCTAAAATTCCGGTCCTGACCAAAGACCGGATGGTTGAACTGCAGGCCGAGGAACCTCCCTTTGGCGGTTTCCTGGCCGTGCCGCTGGCAGAGGTCAAGCGCTTGTTCCTGTCCCCCGGCCCGCTCTATGAGCCACACGCCGATGAAACGGTCCTGTTCGATACGGCTGCGCCGCTCATGCAGTTGACCGGTCTGGGCCGCGGCAGCATCGTCCTGAATGCGCTCAGCTATCACCTGGTGCCAGCCGGCATGCTGATTGACCTGATGCTGCAGCACGTCGGCGCCATTGTTGTCCCGGTGGGGGTCGGTAACGCCGATCTGCAGGTGAAGATGATGCTCGATCTGGGCGTCAACGGCTACGTCGGCTCGGCAAGCTGGCTGATGACGCTGCTGCAGAAGGCGGAGGAGATGCAGATTCCGCGCACCGCGCTGGCGCTGCGCCAGGCGCTGCTTACAGCCGAACCGTTGGCTGGCCGCGTGCGCGCCAGTCTGGTCAACGACTATGGCCTGACTGTCACTAACGCCTACAGCACGGCCGAACTTGGTTTTCTGGCCTATGATCAGACCGGCGCCATGTCCATGCGTCTGTTGGACGGCCCCATCATCCAGATCGTAGATCGCGATAGCGGGGCCGCGGTCGGCCCTGGCGAGGCGGGCGAAGTGGTGGTGACCAACTTCAACCCCACCTATCCGCTCATTCGCTTTGGCACCGGCGACCTGGCGATGAACCTGGATCCGGCGCCCGGCGTCAGCCGGCAGAGCGAGCGGGCCATCACCCTGGTTGGCCGCGTGGGCGATGCTGTCAAGGTGCGCGGCATGTTCCTGCATCCAAACCAGGTGACCTTTGCCCTGGGCCGGTTTCCGATCGCGGCCCATCAGGTGGTGGTGCGCCGACCCGGCGTGCGCGACGAGTTGACCCTGCGCCTGGTCCTGTCCGATCCACAGGCCGACAGCGCCGCGCTGACAGAGCCGCTGAGCGCCGCGTTCAAGCAGGTGTGCCGCGTCAGCGTTGACGCCTTCGAGTTCGTCGCCGAGCTGGCCGCCAATGCACCCAAGATCGTGGACGAGCGCCGTTGGGATTAGCGGCAGTGAATCAGGTGATGATGATGGAGTTGTCGCTGCCCTGTACGTTTGGCTGGTAGGCGTCTGCGCTCCAGTCGTTGTGCCAATCGGTGCCGTTCACCAGGTAGCGAAACTGGTACTGGCGGCCGGCTTCCAGTTCCAGGGTAACCCGCCAGATGGCGTCGGTGTGGTCCTGGGTCAGGAAATCATGCTGTTTGTCCCAGTCGTTGAACTCACCCACCAGGGCCACGCGCTCAGCCCATACCGTCGAGGGCAGCTCGAACGTGACACGTAGGAATCCGGGGCGGGAAGATGGTGACTTTCGGATCATAATGGCGTATCCACAAGGTTGATTTTGGATGCACAGACCTGCTTTTATACTGCAAGCGGGCACGAATTGCGCCTGTTTCCTTAGGCGGAAAAAGTGAAGTCTATTCCCGCTTGCAGCATATTATACAAGAACTTGACGAAAATCACAACCTCCTGTAGAATCGCCCCATCTGTAAACCATTCCGCAGAATGGCACGATCGTAGGCATTGTGACTTCCGAAGTCCGCAGGGCTTCGGAAGTCTGTTGTACGACACTGAACGCATGGTGAGTTGATCTGTGTTCGAAACACTGACCGAAAAACTACAGGCCATCTTCGATAAACTATCGAGCCAGGGCCGCCTGACCGAAGCGGACGTAGACAAGGCGCTGCGCGAAGTGCGCATGGCCCTGTTGGAAGCCGACGTCAACTTCAAGGTGGTCAAGGCGTTCGTCGCGCGCATCCGCGAGCGGGCCGTGGGCGCCGAGGTGATGCAGAGCCTGACCCCCGCGCAGCAGGTGGTCAAGATCGTTCACGAGGAACTCATCACCATGCTGGGTACACCCGGCAAGCTGACGATGGCCTCCAACCCGCCGACGGTGATCATGATGGTGGGCCTGCAAGGCTCCGGCAAAACGACCACGGCGGCCAAACTGGCCCTGCGTCTGCGCAAGGCCGGTCAACGACCGCTGCTGGTGGCCGCGGACACCTACCGACCGGCCGCGATCACGCAGTTGGAAGTGCTGGGCAGGCAGTTGGACATCCCGGTGTATAGCGAGGGCGACCGGGTGTCACCGCCGCAGATTTGCGCCAACGCGCTGCAACGGGCCAAAGAGGGCGCGTACAACGTGGTGATCCTGGATACGGCCGGCCGCCTGCAGATTGACGACGCCATGATGGTCGAGTTGGAAGAGGTGAAGGCGCGCACCAAGCCGAACGACATCCTGCTCGTGGTGGACGCGATGACCGGGCAGGAAGCGGTGCGCGTGGCAGAAGGTTTCCATCAGCGCGTGGCGATCACCGGCCTGATCCTGACCAAGGTGGACGGCGATGCGCGCGGCGGCGCCGCCCTTTCCATCCGTGAAGTGACCGGCGTGCCCATCAAGTTCCTGGGCATTGGCGAAAAGACGGATGCCCTGGAACCGTATCACCCAGATCGCCTGGCTTCGCGTATCCTGGGCATGGGCGATATGCTGACCCTCATCGAAAAGGCCGAGTCTTCCCTTGACAAGACGAAGGCCGAGGCGATGGGCAAGCGCCTGCTCAAGGGCGATTTCGATCTGGAAGACTTCCTCAATCAGTTGCGCGAAGTCAAAAAGCTGGGACCGCTCAGCCAGTTGCTCGACATGATTCCGGGCATGTCGCGTGTGAGTAAGGATATTTCCCCGGAAGTGACCGATGGGCAGATGAAGACCATCGAGGCCATGATCTGTTCGATGACCGTGCCCGAGCGCCGTGATCCTGATCTCATCAACGGGAGTCGCAAGCGACGCATTGCGCGCGGGTCAGGCACCTCCGTGGCCCAGTTGAACGATCTCCTCTCGCAATTCCGGCAGATGCAGCGCCTGATGAAACAGATGTCGGGCCAACGACGCGGGCGCGGTGGATTGCAGGGGCTTTTGGGCATGTTACGTTAAGCAGCACGCTGCTCAGGATAGAAAAGGAGTTCGAGAGTACCTATGGTCCGTATTCGTATGCGCCGCATGGGCGCCAAAAAACAGCCAACCTATCGTATCGTCGTCGCCGACAGTCGCTCACCGCGCGATGGTCGCTTTATCGAGTCCCTGGGCTATTTCAATCCCCGCACCGAGCCGGAGACCGTTGTGCTCGATAACGAGCGCGCGGGCTACTGGATCGGCGTCGGCGCCCAGCCATCAGAAGCCGTGGCCCGTGTCCTGTTTCGCCAGGGCGTGCTGAGCAAGGCGCCGTGGGAAGCGTGACCAGCGCTGATCCAGGAGATTCAGGCATGAAAGAACTGATCGAGTACATCGCGCAAGGACTGGTGGATGAACCAGAGCAGGTGCGGGTGCGCGAACATGTGACGCCCCAGGAGATCGGCCTGGAACTGCACGTGGCTCCGTCCGATATGGGCCGCATCATCGGCAAGAGCGGGCGCGTGGTCAACGCGATGCGCATCTTGCTACGGGTGTCGGCCGTGCGCCGCGGCAAACGGGCTTCGCTGGAAGTGCATTAGCGTCGGAGTCCCGAACTTGTTCTGGGAGTGACAGGATGAGTCCTCGGCTCCGGTCACATCGTCTGCATGACGGCTCACCAGCGGCCCGCACAACACGCCGCTTCTGCATGGCCGCTGAGAACAAAGGACGAACCCGTTTGATTCGTCCTTTGTTTTTTACACGCCTGCTCTCACACCAATCAGAATTGACCCATGTCGTCAACATCCACTGCATCGCTTCAACCTAGCGCGTCAGCGCCTGAGTACATCGTCATCGGGCGGATTACCCGTGCCCACGGCTTGGGCGGGCAAGTTGTGGTCAGTTTCGAGACCGCGTGGCCGCGGCGCTTTCTCAGCGTGCCGCGCGTGTTTGTGGGCGATACCAACCTGCCCGTCGGTGTCGCCGCGGTGCGCTTGACGCCTCGCTACGCGCTGCTCAGCCTGATCGGCGTGGAGACGCGCCGCGACGCGGAAAACCTGCGCGGACTGTGGGTAAAACTGCCGGCGGCCGAAGCGATGAAGTTGGGCCAGGGTGAATTCTTCGTCCACCAGATCGTGGGCCTGGCCGTGGTGACACGCGCGGGCGACCTGATCGGCCACGTCCAGGACGTGCTCTTCACCGGCGCCAACGATGTCTACGTCATCCGCACCGCCGCCGGTGAAATGCTGCTGCCGGCCGTGGAGGATGTCATCCATGAGATCATCCTGGATGAAGGTCGCATGGTCGTCAGCGTGCCGGCGGGCATCGGCTGAATCCGGCGGCGGCGCGGTCGTACCAGAAAGAGAGGCTGACATGAGCGATTTACGTTTCTGGCTCGGCTTCAACAGCGTGTCCGGGATTGGGCCGGCGCGCTTACGTGCGCTGCTCGATTTCTTCGGGGATATCGAGCGCGCCTGGCACGGTTCGCTTAACGACCTGCGCGAGGCCGGGCTGGACCGCCGTTCGTTGACCAACCTGGTGGACGCCCGCCAGCGACTCGATCTCGATCAGTTGCTGAGCCGCCTGGAGCAGAGCGGCGCGCATGCCCTGACCTGGGACGACGATGCCTACCCGGCCAGCCTGCGCACGGTTTATGACCCGCCGCCGCTGCTCTTTGTCAAAGGCACCATCACTGTGGACGACGCCTGGAGCGTGGCCGTGGTGGGCACGCGCAACCCCACCGCCTACGGCCGTGAAGTGGCGCGGCAGTTAGCCACCGACCTGGTGCGCAATCGGATCACGGTGGTCAGCGGCCTGGCGCGGGGCGTGGATGCCCAGGCTCATCGCGCCGCGCTGGATGGCGGCGGCCGCACGTTGGCGGTGCTGGGCTGCGGCGTGGATGTGATTTATCCGTATGAACACCGGCGCCTGGCGCAGGAGATCTGCGAGGCAGGGGCGCTGATCTCTGATTATCCGCTGGGCACCTTGCCGGAGGCGAACAATTTTCCGCCGCGCAATCGCATCATCAGCGGGCTGTCGCTGGGCGTGGTGGTAGTCGAGGCGGGCACGGTCAGTGGCGCCCTGATTACGGCGCAGTTTGCCACCGAGCAGGGGCGTGAGGTGTTTGCGGTGCCCGGCTCCATCCTACAGCGCAACAGCGAGGGCACCAATCGCCTGATTCGTGACGGCGCACGGCCCGTCCTGGGCGTGGAGGACATCCTGCAGGAGTTGAACCTCAAGCAGGTGGCGCAGCAGGCCGAGGCGCGCACGCTCTTTCCGGCGGATGAAACCGAGGCCCTGCTGGTCAAGCACCTGTCGAGCGAGCCGCGCCACATCAATGACGTGGCCCACGCCACCGGCCTGCCGATGGCGACGGTTGCCAGCACGCTGACGCTGATGGAACTGAAGGGACTCGTGCGCCAGGTCGGCGGCATGAGTTATGTCCTGACCCGCGACACCCGTCTGCGTGATGGTTGAGACTGACGCCCGCGAGCCGGGTCTGGTTGCCTGTGCAATTATCTTTTTCTGGAGTTAGTTCGTAATGTCCGATGATTCAGCCATTTCTCCCGCGCCTGTGATCGAGGCATACTGCGTCAAGTGCCGCATCAAGCGCGAGATTCAGCACGCGCAGTTTGTATTCAACGTGCGCGGCCAACCGGTGACGCGCGGCGCCTGTCCGGTCTGCGGCACAACCCTGTTTCGACTGGGCGACACGGCCGGTCACGCCGGTTTGACGCGGCCGGCGCCGGTGAAGATCGAGAAACCGGCCCAACCGGCGGCGGCCGCACCTGCTGGCCCTACCTCCGCGCCGGCTGGCCTGCCGGCTGACGCCAGCGCCTACTGCGTGAAGTGCAAGACGCGGCGCCCGCTAGGCGAGGCGCAAGCGGTCTTCACCGCGCGTGGTGTACGGGCGGTGCGCGGCGCCTGTCCGGTGTGTGGCACCACCCTCTTCCGCATGGGCGAAGCGCCCGGCCATCTCGGTTTGGTCAAACCAACGCCCGCGCAACTCAAAGCCGCGGCGCACAGCAAGGCGATCGCTGAACACCAGGCCGTGCAGGCGAAGACCCGCGCCGCCAAGAAAGCCGCCGCCGCACAAGCAGCCAAGTCTGCAAAGACCGGCGCCGGCAAGAAAGCCGCCGCCGCACAAGCAGCCAAGTCTGCAAAGACCGGCGCGCATGGCAAGCCCGACAACAGCCGCCAACCCGTCGCGACGACGCGCACCCGCCTCGTGATCGTCGAATCACCTGCAAAAGCCAAGACCGTGGAGCGCATCCTCGGTCGCAACTACCGCGTGCGCGCATCGGTGGGCCATGTGCGTGACCTGCTGCGTTCGCAGCTCTCGGTGGACACAGACCACGATTTTCGCCCCACCTATCGCGTGCCCAACGAAAAGAAGGACCTGGTCAGACAGATCAAGGCCGAAGCGGCGCAGGCCGCGCAGGTCTTCCTGGCAACCGACCCGGATCGGGAGGGTGAGGCCATCGCCTGGCACCTGATGGAAGCGGCGGCCATTGACCCCGCGGCCACCCAGCGCGTGATCTTTCATGAAATTACCCCCGACGCGGTGCGCGCCGCGTTCGATCACCCGCGCGCCGTGGACATGGACCTGGTCAACGCGCAGCAAACGCGGCGCATCCTTGACCGCCTGGTGGGCTACAAGATCAGCCCTCTGCTCTGGGATCGTGTGCGCAGCCGCACTTCAGCGGGCCGTGTGCAGTCGGTGGCCGTGCGCCTGGTGGTGGAGCGCGAGCGCGAGATTCAGGCCTTCGTAGCTGAGGAATACTGGTCCATCGAAGCGGAATTGGCGCAGAAACTGGTTGTGGGCAAACGGGCGCCCAAGGAACGCCCCAGTTTCCGGGCGCGACTGGTGCGCATCCGCGGGGAAGAGGCCGATCTGGCGAACGAGGCGGACACGCTGGGCATCGTGGCCGCGCTGGAACAGTCCAGCTACCAGGTGAGCAAGGTCAAGCTGGGGGAACGACGCCGCAAGCCCGCGCCGCCGTTTACCACCAGCACCCTGCAGCAGGAGGCCTCACGCCGCTTGGCCTTCACGGCCCGCCAAACGATGGCCAACGCGCAGATTCTGTACGAAGGGGTGGAACTGGGCAATGCGGGTCAGATCGGTCATGCAGGCGATGCGGGTAATGCGGGTAATGCGGGTAATGCGGGTAATGTAGGTAATGTAGGTAATATAGGCCTGATTACGTACATGCGCACCGACAGCACCAACGTGGCCGAAGTCGCGCAGAACCAGGCGCGTGATTTCATCCGCCAGCGCTACGGGGCCGAATTCGTGCCGGAGACGCCGCCCCAGTACAAGACCCGGGCTAAGGGCGCGCAAGAGGCGCATGAGGCCATCCGCCCCACCTCCGTGCTGTACACGCCCGACCTGGTGCGCCCCTATCTCAAGCGCGAGCTGTTCCGCCTGTACGAGCTGATCTGGCAGCGCTTCGTCGCCAGCCAGATGGAGCCGGCCGTGATGGATACCGTCAGTGTGGACATCGAAGCCGGGCCGGCGGCCGGCGATCGTCCGTATCTGCTGCGCGCCACGGGCGTCCGTGTGCGCTTTGCCGGCTTTTTGGTGGTCTATGAAGAGACCCGCGACGAAGACGCCCTGGCCGATGGTGATGAGCGTTGGCTGCCGGCCCTGCAGGAAGACGAATGGCTTGATCTGCTGCGTCTGCTGCCCGAACAGCATTTCACGCAGCCGCCGCCGCGTTACACCGAAGCGACTCTGGTGCGTACGCTGGAGGAAAACGGCATTGGTCGTCCCAGCACCTATGCGCCGACCATCTCGACCATTCAGCAGCGAGGCTACGTGGAGCGGCGGGAGAAGCGCCTGTTTCCCACCGAACTGGGCTTTGTGGTGAATGATCTGCTGGTCAAGCACTTCTCCGACATCATAGACGTGGGCTTCACCGCGCAAATGGAAGAGCATCTCGACCGCATCGCCGACGGCGAGGAGGCATGGGTGTCGGTGCTGCGCCGCTTCTGGGAGCCGTTCGTTCACAGTCTGGCGCAGGCCGAAGCCGGCATGGAACAGGTGCATGTGGATAGCGAGCCGACCGGTGAGCTGTGCGAGAAGTGCGGCCATGCGCTGGTGTTCAAACATGGACGCTTTGGCAAGTTCATCGCCTGCAGCAACTTCCCGACGTGTCGCAACACCAAACCGATCCTGGTCAAGGTAGGGGTGGCCTGCCCTGAGTGCAGCGGCGAGTTGGTGGAGCGCAAGACGCGGCGCAATCGCCTGTTTTACGGCTGCGTCAATTACCCCAAGTGTAATTTTAGCAGTTGGACGCGGCCGCTGCCCACGCCCTGCCCGCAGTGCGGCGGCCTGCTGACCGTGGCCACCAAGACGACCGCCAAATGCATTCGCTGCGGCGCGGTGACGCCCATCGGCGAAGGCGGCGCCAATGAGCATGGACAATGAGCATTTGACACTTAGCACTGGATGGAGACGAACAGATGTCCGAACGTTTGACACGCTTGCGCGCCGCGTCGAAGGCGCATGAACTCGACGCCTGCCTGATCAACGAAGCCAACAACCGGCGCTACCTCAGCGGTTTCACCGGCTCCAATGGCTGGCTATTTATCACCGCGGACAGCGCCACGCTCATTACCGACGGGCGCTACATCGAGCAGGCCGGCCGCGAGTGTCCGGGGTTTGCGGTGATCAAGATCGCGCGTGGAGAGGATGTCGAAGGATTTCGGCGTTTGCTGGAGCCGTTTCTGCACAAACGGGTGGCGCTGGAGTCAGACCAGGTCACGTTGGAGCAGTGGCGGCGCTGGTTCCAACCGCTCGAGGTTGATTGGGCTTTCACGACCGGCCTGGTGGCAGGGCTGCGCAGCCAGAAGGAGGCCGGCGAATTGGCGGCCATCCAGGCGGCCGCGCAGTTGGCCGATGCGACGATGGCCTACGCCTACACGGTGGCGAAGCCGGGCATGACCGAGGCCGAGCTGGCTTGGCGCCTGGAGGTTTACCTGCACGAGCACGGCGCGCACGGCCCGGCGTTCGAGATCATCGTGGCCAGCGGGCCAAACAGCGCCTTGCCCCATGCCCGACCCACGGAGCGTCCCATCCAGGCCGGCGAACCGCTGACGATTGACCTGGGCGCACGCCTGCCCAACGGCTACCACTCGGACCTGACGCGCACCTTCTGCCTGGGCCAGCCCACCAGCGACACCTTCCACGCGGTCTACCAGGCCGTGGCGGCCGCGCATCGGCACGCGGCCGCGCATCTGCGGCCAGGCCTGACCGGCGCGGAGGCGGATCGGCTGGCGCGCGCGGTCATCGAGCAGGCTGGCTTTGGCGACAAATTCGTACATTCGTTGGGACATGGCGTGGGCCTGGCGGTGCATGAGCAGCCATCGCTAGGGCCGCAGAGCCAGGACGTGCTCCAGGCCGGCAACGTGGTCACCGTGGAGCCGGGCATCTACCTGCCGGGTTGGGGAGGCGTGCGCATCGAAGACCTCTTCTTCATCCGTGCAGACGGCGCGCAGTGGCTCAGTCACGCGCAGGAAATCGCCGTGCAGCATCATGACGCCCGAACTGACCATTTCCATGATTGAGGTGACTATGACCACTACACGCACTCCCACCGCCATCGTTGCCGTTGGGGGCAATTCGTTGATTGCAGACAGCCAGCATCAGAAGGTTGAAGATCAATGGGACGCGGTGCGCACGACCGCGATGCACATTGCCGGCATGATCGAGCGCGGCTGGAACCTGATCGTGACGCATGGCAACGGCCCTCAGGTGGGGTTCATCCTGCGCCGCAACGAGTTGGCGAGCCGCGAGGTGCATACGACCCCGCTCGACCTGATCGGCGCGGATACGCAGGGCGCGATCGGCTACATGCTGGCGCAGGCGCTGGACAACGAGTTTCACCGCCGCCAGATCAAACGCCAGTGCGTGGCCGTGGTGACGCAGGTGGTGGTGGATGCCAACGACCCGGGCTTCAAGAACCCCACGAAGGGTATCGGTGGCTTTGCCAATGAGGCCAGCGCGCGGCGCTTCGAGGCGGAAGGGTGGATCGTGCAAGAGGACGCCGGGCGCGGCTGGCGCCGCGTGATCGCGTCGCCTATCCCGCGGCGCATCGTGGAGTTGGACGCCATCCGCGGCCTGGTGGACATGGGCTATGTGGTAATCAGCGTGGGCGGCGGCGGCATTCCGGTATTCGAGAATCAAAAAGGGGAGTTGCGCGGCTGCGTCGGCGCGATGGGCGCGGTGATTGACAAGGACCGGGCCAGCGGTCTGCTGGCGGCCGAGCTGGGCGTTGATCTGTTGCTGATCTCGACCGGCGTGGAGCAGGTTGCGATCAACTTCAACAAGCCGAATCAACAGTGGCTGGATCGCCTGACCCTGGCCGAGGCCAAGCGTTATCACGCGGAGGGGCATTTCCTCAAGGGCAGCATGGGGCCGAAGATCGAAGCGGCCATTGAATACCTGGAGAAGACGCCGCACGGTCAGGCCCTCATCACCAACCCGGAGAACATCGCGCGCGCTCTCGCCGGCGAGACCGGAACCTGGATTGTAAACGAATAGGGATGGCGCACCTGGAATTTGCGTGATTTTCCTTGACATGGCCCCCGCAATGTGTTATGCTCTGCCTGCCTCAAGATTGATCGCCAGGAGCGCCACCATTCATGCAGCGAGAACGTGTTGCCGATAACATTTGGGTCTTTACCAGCAGCCTCTTTGCCCAGGTCACTGCGGGCGTAGTTTTCACCAGTGAAGGCGCCGTGGTCATTGACACCCTGCCCTATCCGAGCGAGGCACGCGAGATGCGCGATTTCGCACGCAGCCGCTCGCTGGGCAACCGCGGCATTCGCTACGTGGTCCTCACGCACTCCCACGCTGATCACATCTACGGTGCTTATCTTTATCCCGAAGCCGAAGTGATTTCGCATCGGCGCTGCCGCGACCTGATGCGGCGCCACGCGGAACAGGGTTTGCGCGATGCGCGCGAGCACGCGCCCGAACTGAACGAGGTGCAGATTCGTCTGCCTGGCCTGGTCTTTCAGGAGGAGATGACGATTCGCCTGGGCGGCCGCACGATCGTTCTCAGCGAATCACCAGGCCATAGCGCGGACGTGGTCAGTGTCTTCATCAAAGAGGACAAGGTGCTGTTTGCCAGCGACACCGTGATGCCAGTGCCTTACATCGTCGGCGGCGATACCCACGCCCTGATCAAGTCACTGGAAGCCATTGCGGATTTGGGCCTGGAGAATATCGTGCAAGGGCATGGCGAGGTTCTCCTGCGCGGTGAAATCGTCGAAACCGTCGCCAGCAACATTGCCTATCTGCAGAAAATTGACAGCCTGGTGCGCCAGTATCTGCGCGACAAGCTGCCCCGTCAGGAGCTGCAGGCCATTGACATCGAAGCCTGCGGCAAGTCGCGCATTCCTCTCAGCGGACTGGTGCAGCGCTTTCATCAGGCTAACCTGGCCTATCTGTACGAAGTTTACCGCCACGGCCCCCCTAACACCGAACAGGATCAGGACAACGAATGACCGTTGATGAGCTGCTGGCGCAGATGTTGACCCTGTCCGCGGCCGATCGGCGGCGCCTGTTTCGTCGGGCACAACGCATGGGCCTGTTGCATTTGCCAGACCTGGAAGGCGGCGATGCAGGGGAGACCAGCCCAGCGCCCGTCTTGACACCGGCGCCCGCGCAGTCGGAGTTGATGCGGGCGCCCATGACCGACGTGGCGCCGAAAGCCGCGCCGGCACGCGCGGTCACCACCGCCAGCGCGCCCGAGGCCGCGCGGCTGATTGACTTGCGCCCGGCGCCGCCCGCCTCCGCTGGCGTCCCAGCGCAGTTAGCCCCGCGTGCGCGCAAACCGACCACCGCCAAGCCCGCCACCTCGCCGGCTGAGATTCGGGTACGGGTGGTGTTCGACGGCGGCAGCAAGGGCAATCCGGGGCAGGGCTACGGCAGCTACGCGCTGTTGTGGCCGGGCCAGCCTAAGCCGGAGATCATGCGCCTGACCTTTGGCAGCCGCGTAACCAACAACGAAGCCGAGTACGACACCCTGATCAACGCCCTGCAAGACCTGGCCGACCGGGCGCAGGCCGCGGGCGGCACCCCCGCACAGGTCTTCGTAGAGATTTGGGGTGACAGCCTGCTGGTCGTCAACCAAGTCAACGGCACCTGGAAGATCAACAAAGCGCCGCTGCAAGCGCGCTGCAACCAGGTGCGCGCCCTGCTGCAGCAGTTCGGCTTCGCCGCGCTGAACTATCATCCACGCGAGGAAAGCGTGGCCCTGCTCGGACACTAATAGCCTATCCGAATAACTACCCCCGGGTGCCTTATCGAGGCGAATGTCAGCTTATTCGGATAGGCGCTAAACCCGGCGCCTCACGACCCGGCCAAGCCCGCTTCCAACTGTTCCAAATCCACCAGGATAGCGTTCACCGCCTCTGCTTCGGCGCGGGCAGCGTCGGTGAAACCGGCGCGGGAAAAGAACACGTAATGGCTGCGCCAGTCTGTTCCGGGGATGACTTTGGGGGTCTTGGCAATCAGCTCCATGATGACCGAGCGGCCCACCGGGTCTGCGCCCCACTTGCACTCTCCCAACAGGATCTCATGGGTTCGCCAGTTGATGGCTACCACATCCACCTGGGCATCGGCCGACCAATGACTGCCCACATACTCAGGGGTCATGGGCAGGCGATGGCCGCGGGCCTGCGCCAATGTCCATTCCCGGCATAGGTCCTCGAACGCCGTGACGCCGATGAATGCACGGAACTGTTCCGCGATGCGTTCCCACAACACATCCATGAGGCCTTGCTCGACCATGTCGAGGTTGGGCGCAATGAACCGGAAGTAGAAGCGCAAGTAGGGATCTCTCAGGTGATAGCGGCTATTGCGGCTTGTGCGGCGTTCCTCGCGCGGCAGAGTTGCGGGCAGCCGGCGTTCCACCAGGTGCAGAGCTTCCAGTTGCTTCAGATAAGGGCTGAGATGGGTGGAGGGCAACGCCAGGGCAGCGCCAATGTCCTGCGGCGTATGGGAGCCGGTGGCAATAGCCCGCAGGACAGCCTCATAGGTTTGCGTCTCGCGGCGGATGACGTCACCGATCAGGATGAACGGCTCGCTCTGAAACACGGACGTGCGATCCATGAACAGCCGCTTGAGATTGGCGCCTACGCCCTCGTGGTCATCGAACTGCTCCAGATAGGCGGGAATACCGCCCACCACCGCGTACACCGCGACCCGTTCGGCGGCTCCGTAGCGAGGCAAGAAGTCACGCAGGGCGGCAAAAGGGAGCGGTGCAACCGGCAATTGTGCTGTAAAGCGACCATACAGCGGCGCGTGGTAGTTCATCTGCTCCACCATCATCCCGATGTGCGACCCTGCAAGCACAAGTGTGATATTGGTTTCCTTGAAGAGATGATCCCAGGCCGCCTGTAGGTGCGATGGCAGAGAAGGGTCGGATTGTGCCGCATATGAAAACTCGTCCATGATGAGGACCACCGGCCGCTGACCGATCAAACGGGCCGCTAGTTCGAAGATCGGCTCCCAGGAATCGAATGTCGGCACGCTGGAACCGTTACCGGCGGCGGCAGTGTGGTCGGGCGGGTACGCCCAGGTCCAGATTGCGCGCACAAAACTTTGACGCACCAGGGCTGGCGTGTCGCGTCGGGCGACCCAGTAGATCAGCGGGCGGCCTGTTTGCTGCGCCCAGCGCAGCAGCAGCGTCGTCTTGCCCACCCGGCGGCGACCATAGACAAGCAGCAAATGCGCCCCCGGGCGGGCCACGATGGCGTTCAGTGCTTCGATGTCCTGTTGGCGACCGATGAATCTGTTCATGCGCGCACCTCATTATAAGCAGCTTATTATAAGCAGCTTCTATTGTACTCTCGAACAGCCTGGCGGTCAAGGAGGAGAGAAAACCGGAATTGACCGGGGTCGCGCCCTGTTCTATAATGGCGCGCATTCTGAGCAATTATGACACTGGATAGTTTGGAGTGTGCTTTGACTCTGCATCCCTGGCTGTATCGCCGTCACACGGCGTTCGTGGTGGGCCTGCTGGCGGTGGCGCTGCTGGCAACGGTCGTCCTTTACCGGCAGGCGCTGCTGACGCCGTTCGACGGCGATGAGACCGGCTGGATTTCCTCCGGCGTCTACTACACCGACCTGCTGCTGGCGCGTGATTTTGCCTGGGAGAAATGGCAGTGCCGGGCCTGCGGGCCGTGGGGTGGGCTGAACATGCCGCTCGGCAAGTGGGCCATCGGTGCGCCGCTCAAGCTCTATTACGCCGCCACGCCCGGCGCCGCGCCGTTCATGCGTTTCTACGATTTCGAGCGCTCGCTGGCACAGAATCAAGCGGAAGGACGCGTGCCGCCGGCCGATGTGCTGCGAGTTGCCCGCCTGGCCTGTGCCGCGTTCGGTGTTCTGTGCTGCCTGCTCTTGTTCTGCCTGGGATTTTGGTGGGTGAATTGGGCAACGGGCCTGTTGGCCGCCGTTCTCCTGCTGGCAACGGATGGGTTCGTGCAGCAGGCCACCCGCGCGATGACCGATGTCCATTACCTCAGTTTCTTGCTGGCCGGCTGCCTGGCGGCCGGTCTCCTGGTAAAACGCTCAGGCCGCCGCGCTCACCTGACCACCAGCACACTGGCCGGACTGTGCGCTGGCCTCGCCTGTGCCGTCAAAGTGACCGGGATCGCTGTCGGCGGGTTGATCTTTCTGGCGCTGCTGGCCTACGTCGTCGCCCTGCACCGCATCAGCCTGCGTGCGGCACTGCGGCACGCGGCCCTGTTCGTGGTCGTGGCTGTCGTCACCGTCTACCTGCTCAATCCATTTTTCTGGCCGAACTGGCAGCAGCTCGACGCGATGGCGCTGCTGGGCGAGACCCGATCCTTGCTGACCGCGGTCGTCTCCGGCCAGTTGGGATCGGGGCAGATTTCCCAGTCCTATCCGCAGGTGGGCAATCTGGCGCACATTGCTGAATTTCCGCAGATGTTCCTGCGCTGGCGCACCTTCATGCAGACCCAACTGCCCATCGGCAACTGGACGGAGCCTCGGTTGCTGGCGATTCATCGTTCGCTTTTCGTCAACCTGGCTGCATTTCCGTTCGAGTGGGTCTTGCTCCTCATCGGCGCCGCGGCGGCCGGCCGGCGGGTCATCGCCGCCTGGCGGCGGGCGCAGACCGCGCCGGCGCTGGCGCCGCTGGTTTTCTTTGCGGTGAACTACCTCTTCGTCCTGTTCCTGGTGCAGTTGAACTGGCCGCGCTACTATCTGCCAACCGCGGTGGCCGGCAAGCTCCTGGTCGCCTACGGCATCGTCGTTGTGTTCGAGGGGCTGGTGGGCCTGGTCAGGCGCCGGCCAGTGCCAGGGTCATTGTAAACACGGTACCCTGGCCAGGGCTGGAGGCGACGGTCAGGCTGCCGCCGTGCGCCTCGACGATGGCTTTGGCAATCGCCAACCCCAGACCAGAGGCCTCATTGGCGCTGCGCTGGCGCGCTTTGTCGGTGCTGTAGAAACGGTTGAAGATGAAGGGCAGGTCCGCAGCCTCGATCCCAATGCCGGTATCGCTGACGGTCATCTGCACAGCCGCGTCAACCGCTGTGGCAGACAGGACGATTTCCCCGCGCTGGGTGTGGCGCAGTGCATTCGAGACCAGGTTATTGAGCACCTGCGTCATGCGGTCGGTGTCCACGTAGATCGAAGGCAGCGACTCGGGCGCCTCGATGCGCAGCGCAGTGCCTTGCTGCTCAGCCTGTACGATGTAGGCCAGGCCGGTGCGCTCCAGCAAGGCGCGGGGATCAACCGTACGCCGGTTGAGCAGCAGCTCGCCGGCATCGGTCAGCGAGAGGGTGCGCAGGTCTTCCACCAGGCGCTGCAGGTGAACCACTTCGCCGAACATGATGCCGTACAGGTTGGCCGAGCCTTGTAAGCGCCCCCCCTGCAAGCCTTCCATGTAGCCACGCAAGATGGTGAGAGGGGTGCGCAGATCGTGCGCCAGGTCGGCGGTCATCTGTTTGCGCGCCTGACTGGCTTGCGCCAGGTCGGCGTTCATCTGGTTGAACGATGCGGCCAGTTCGCCGATTTCGTCGCGCGAGCGCACACTGACGCGCTGATCGAACTGGCCGGCGGCCATGGCCTTTGTGGCCGCGGTCAGCTCCCGCAGGGGCTGGGTGAGGGTGCGCGCCAGCAGGCCGCCCAGTAGCAGCGCCAGCAGCCCGGCCACGGCCGCGCTGGCCACGGTGGCCCAGGCGATGCGCTGCAAGAAATCGGTCTCCGGCGAAAAATCGTCACCAGGACGGGGTGGCGAGTCTACGGAAGCAAGCAAGAGGGTCCAGCCGACCACCTGGCCGTTGACCTTCACCGGCGTGGCGGCGCTCAATGGACCGGCGGGCACGCGCTGCCCCGCGGTGTAGCCACGATTGGCGAGCACCACAACGCCATCCGCATCAAGCAGGACTGCGCCCCGGATGTAGAATGAGAGCGGCGGTGACTCGGCCAGCGCAGGCCCCACATTTTCCCAGGAGTTGTTGGCCGCGTAGTAGTCGGACAGGGCGCTGATGAGAACATCACGGTCACGCGCGGACAGGAAGCGGTCGAACTCCGAACGGGTGCGCTGAGAGACCAACAGCGCGACCAGGACGACGCTGATCAGACTGACGAGGAGAAAGGCGAGCACGAGTTTCCAGGTAAGTGAGCGCATCAGCAGTTCACACGTTTACGACGGTCACATTATTCCAGGGGTTTATCATCGGTTGGGCCAGGCGGCCGTTCGGGCGCGAAGCGATAGCCCATGCCATAGACGGTCTCCACATACTTAGGCCGGCGCGGGTCAGGTTCGATCTTGGTGCGCAGGTTGCGCACATGCACATCAATGGTCCGCTCATAGCCCTCATAGGCATCCCCTGACACAAGATCAAGCAGATCGAGGCGAGAGAAGACCCTGCCGGGTGATGCCATCAGCGCGGCCAGCAGTCCGAACTCCGACGGGGTCAGATCCACGAAACGTTCGGCCACCTTGACCGTGCAGGCGCTGCGGTCGAGGGTGACATCGGCCACGCGCAGGATGTCCGGCTCGGCCTGCGCTTTTTGCAGCCGCCGCAGCACCGCATGGACGCGGGCGAGCAGTTCGCGCACGTTGAACGGCTTGGTGACATAATCATCCGCGCCCAGTTCCAGGCCCAGGATTTTGTCCGTGTCCTCCACCTTGGCCGTCAGCATGATGACCGGCGTACTTGCCTCCCTGCTGAACACCCGCATGAACTCGTAGCCGCCCATCTCCGGCATCATCAGATCGAGAATGATCAGATCGGGCTTTTCGTAGCGCGCCACGTACAGCGCCTCGCGGCCATGACCGGCTTCGACCACGCGGTAGCCTTCTTGCTCCAGGTAGACGCGCAGCATGGTGCGCAACCGGGTTTCATCGTCAACGACTAGAATAGTTTGTGGCATAGTATTTGCATTATCATCCGAACCGCGGCCCTTTGCAAACCAGATGACGGCAGCGACTCATTTGTGCTCCAGAGCCGGATGGTAGTAGGTGGCCGCGACGGCCAGGACAGCCGCCAGGGCCAACATGCCCGGCGCCAACAGGGGATTGGCGCCGCCCAACGCTTCGCTGATGATCTTAGCGGTGGTGGCGTTGGGGGTCACTTCCAGCAGCAGCCCGATATTGCCTTCGATGTGCTCGTAGACGCCCAGCAGACTCCCCAACGCGACCGGAATCATGCCAATCCGTAGCCCCAGGAGCACCCGGCGTTCGGGGCGCCGCCATGCCAGGCCCACGGCGATCAGGCCAACGGCGCACAGCACGAACGGCAGCAGTTGAATCCCCTCGGTGTGACCGATGAAGACCAGTTCAACCACCGTTGCCGCCAGCAGCAGCCCTGAAAGCAGCAGAAGGAGGCGCCGCAGGCGGGCCAGGGTGGCGTCGGCGCTCATGGCGTGCTCAGATACGCGCCGGCCGCGGCCAGTTCTGTCTCAGAGACATAGCCGGCCAGTTTAGCCAGAAAGGCCTCATTGGACGCAAAGGGTCGGGCCGCCATCAGCGCCGCCGCCTCGGTGGCGTCGAGGCCCGCAATCTGCTGCAGCGTCGCCGCGTCCGCGCTGTTGACGGCAATCGGCACGTAGACGTACTGCTCGTAGGCCGCAATCTGATCGGCGCTGATATACTTGCCCAATTCCTGCCGAAATTGCAGGATGCTGGCATAGGGCCGGTATTCCAGGAATTCGCGTACCATGCGGCTGCCCATATTGGGGACACCGGCCAGGAATTCGTCGCCTGACGCGGTGTTGAGATTGAGCTTGGCAGTCTGCGGCGCGGTCGTGGCCGCAGGCGCGGTCGTGGCCGCAGGCGCGGTCGTGGCCGCAGGCGCGGTCGTGGCCGCAGGCGCGGTCGTGGCCGCGGGTGCATTGGTTGCACTCGAACCGCAGCCAGCGAGTGATAGGGCCAGCAGCGTCGTCACGGCGGCCAAAATCCAGAAACGAGATACCATCTTCTTCATGTTCTTACCTTTTCGTATGATTCGACCAATTAACCGTGTAACGCAGGCCGGCTATGATTCCGCCACACGGCGCGAGACGCTTTTCTGTAGGTCCGACCTCCTGGTCGGACGACGTTGGCCGCGAGAAGCAAGCCCCGCGGCAGAGAGCGTCGTCACGCCGGAGGCGTGACCTACGGTCTCAATGCAAGCCGGAGGCTTATGTTGCGGCGGCGTTTCGGCGGCGCAACCGGCGCAGGAGATAGGCGCCGGGCACAACGATGAGCACGACGAGCGCCATCAGGACGAAGTTCTTTGCCACCTCAGTCAGGCCGAAGAGGCTGCCTGCCTGGCTGCCATGTTCTCCACGGCCTTCACGGAACCCGTCGCGGCCGGCTCGTAAACCCGCGTCGCCGCCGGGGAAGCGCTGCGCGTCGGGGAACGGCATGCCCAGGTCGGCGCCGCGCTCGAAGCCGTCGCGGCCAGGGAGATCGCCGCGCAGGCCAGCGGCCATACTGGAGGATGAGAAGGCGAGCAGCCCGGCGGTTACTACGAGTGCGGCCAACAAAATGATGAGGGTGCGGCCCACGATTTTCATGACTGAGGCTCCTTTTGCGCTTGCGCTGGCGTCAGATTCAGGGCCGTGCGGCCGGGGCGCGAGAAGGGCGGCGTCACGACAAGGCGCTTCAGCGTCTTGACGATCCATGACCAGTGCAGCGCCACATGCAGGCCGATCAGAAGGACGGCCGCATCTGAGGTGGTGCGATGGATCCATAACCACATGCCGTCACGCGGGAAGCGCAGGCCAAACAGGGGCAGCGCCACCTCAGAGATCAGCAGGCCGGTGACAATGATGATCGTGACATCAATGAAGAGCAGCGCGTTGAGCACGTAGTTCAAACGCGCCTGACCCTGCACCTTGCTGAAGAACCGCTTGCTGATGCCCACAATCCATGACCAGTGTAGCAGCAGGTGGGTGATAATGGCAGCTCCGAAGGCAATGCCCAGCCATTCATGGATGGCCAGCCCGCTAAAGCGCGGGGCGGTGGCCACCAGGAAACCGATGAAGATCGCGCTGTCCACGATCAGATCGGTTACCGTGCGCTTGACATATTTGTTTGCTTGATTCATGTTTCTCTATCTCTCTCATCAAGTCGGTTCGGGGGCGTGCGGCGCAGCGTTCCGCGCCACGCTCATGATGATAGCAGCAAACCTTTCAGAGATTGTTAAGATGCAATGGGCGGAATATGAGGATTGTTTTTGACAACCGTCGCGGCTGATGTTACAATCAAGGCCAATCAATCAATGTCTGTGATGGAGATGAGCGGGTCAGGCCCTGACCACAGCGAATCGGTGATGGTGTAAGACCGGTGTTTTCCTGAACTGCCAGCCCCTCCGGAGACGCAATCGCCAAAACGGCCGCTGCCGTGAGTAATGATCGCCGGATGCCCACCGTTAGCGGGGCCTGGAGTGGAGCGCGCAGGCGCTCAATCAAGGTGGTACCACGGGTCAATGTGCTCGTCCTTAGCAGGGCGAGCCTTTTTGTTTACAGGGAGTGCTGAAGATGATGACAAGTTCTGAGATCAGGCAAAAATATATTGATTTCTTCGTCGAAAACGGCCATACACTGGTCCCCAGCTCCTCCCTGGCGCCGATGGGCGATCCCACGCTGCTCTTTACCAATGCCGGCATGGTGCAGTTCAAAGACACCTTCCTGGGCACAGAGAAGCGGCCCTACCGCCGCGCGGTCACCGCGCAGAAGTGCATGCGCGTTTCCGGCAAACATAACGACCTGGAGAACGTCGGTCCATCGCCGCGCCACCATACGTTTTTCGAAATGCTGGGCAATTTCTCCTTTGGTGACTATTTCAAGAAGGATGCCATTGCCTTTGCCTGGCGCTTCCTGGTCACGGAGCTGGGGCTGGATGTCAACCGTCTCTGGTTCACCGTCTATCGCACCGACGATGAAGCGGCGCAGTTGTGGGTGGAGACCGGCGCGGCGCCTGAGCGTGTGCTGCGCTTCGATGAAAAGGACAACTTCTGGTCCATGGGCGATATCGGCCCTTGCGGCCCTTGCTCCGAAATTCACTACTACCTGGGCGACCTGGCGCAGCAGACGAGCGCGGGCGTCAACGTTGCCGATGACTACATTGAAATCTGGAACCTGGTCTTCATGCAGTACAATCGTGACAGCCAGGGCACGCTGACCCCGCTGCCGCGGCCGAGCGTGGACACCGGCATGGGCTTCGAGCGCCTGTGCCTGGTGTTGCAGGGCAAGCAGAATACGTATGACACCGATCTGTTCCAGCCGATCTTCGACCATGTGCAAGCGGCGCTGCATCACAGTGCGGAGCAACGCGCGGAAAAATACATCAGCTACCGCGTGATTGCCGATCACAGTCGGGCGATGGCCTTCCTGGTGGGCGACGGTGTGTTGCCGGGCAACGCGGGGCGTAGTTATGTCCTGCGTATGCTGTTGCGTCGCGCGGCGCGCTTTGGCGTCAAGCTCGGCTTTCAACAGCCTTTCCTGGCTGAGACGGTGGATGCGCTGATTCGAACGATGGGCCCGTATTATCGTGAGCTGCAGGAGCGGCGCGATTTCATCCTGCGCACGGTGCGCCTGGAGGAAGAACGCTTCCGCCGCACGCTGACCACGGGTGAAGAGTTGCTGCAGGAGATCATGGCGCGGCCCGAGGTTGCGGCCAGTCGTTTGATTCCTGGCGTCGAAGCCTTCAAACTGTATGACACCTACGGCTTCCCGCTTGACCTGACGCGCGACGCGGCCAAAGAGGCGGGGTTCACCGTGGACGAGCAGGGCTTCCAGCAGGCGATGCGCCAGCAAAAGGAACGTGCGCGCAGCGTGGCGCGTTTTGCCGCGGCCGATAATGCCTCGCTACGGGGTTACGTTGACACGCTGGAACGCTTGCGCGACGAGGGCGTCCTGGACAGTCAGGGCGTGGAGCATTTGTATTATGAAACGACGCGCGTGCCGACCAGCGTCGCGGCCTTGTTCGTAAACGGGCAGGCCGTGAACGGTGCGCCGACCGGCGCAAGCGTCGAGGTCGTGGCGCCCGCCACCCCGTTCTACGTCGAGCAGGGCGGCCAGGTCAGCGACACCGGCTGGATTCGTGCGGACGACGGCGCCTGGGAGATGCAGGTGAACGATGTGCGGCGCCCGGTGCCCGGCCTGACTGTGCATGTTGGGCAAGTGCTGCGCGGCGAGATCAAGGTGGGAGCGAGTGCGTTGGTCAGCATTGATGAAGAGCGCCGCCTGGATATTATGCGCAATCACACGGCGACGCACCTGCTGCATGCGGCGCTGCGCCAGGTGTTGGGCGCGCATGTCCATCAGGCCGGCTCGCTGGTGGCGCCCGACCGTCTGCGTTTCGACTTTACGCACGGCGGGGGGCTGAGCGAAGACGAGCGCCTGCGCATCGAGCAGGGGGTCAACGACGCGATTTTGATGAATTACCCTGTCACAGCCACGGTGACGACGTATAAGGCTGCGGTGGCCGCGGGGGCGATGGCGCTGTTTGGCGAAAAGTACGGCGATGAGGTGCGCATGATCCGCATTGGCCAGGCGCCGGATGAGGCTGTGAGCAAGGAACTGTGCGGCGGCACGCACCTGCTGGAGACGGGCATCATCGGACTCTTTACGATTTTGGCGGAGGGCAGCATCGGCTCCGGCATTCGGCGCATCGAGGCGCTGACTGGCCGCGGCAGCCAGCGGTATGCGCAGCAGCGGATGATGGCGTTACGTCGCACGGCCGGCCTTCTGGGCGCCAGCGAAGACGGGGTGGAGGCCAAAGCGGCCGATGTGCAGCAGACCATGCAGGATTTGCAGCGCGAGGTGGCGCGTCTGCGCCAGCAGATTGCGAAGCGCGACATCGAGCAAATTCTCGCGCAGGCGACCACCGTCAACGGCGCGGCCGTCGTCGCGGCGCAGGTTGACGCGTCTGATGTGGAGACGCTGCGCCAGATGAGCGATTGGCTGCGTGACCGCCTCGGCTCATCGGTCGTTGTACTTGGCGCTACTTTCGCCGGCCGGCCGAATCTGATTGCCGCGGTGACGCCTGATCTGACCGCGCGCGGCGTGGACGCGGGGCAGATCATCCGTGCGATTGCGCCGGCGATCGGCGGCGGAGGCGGCGGACGCCCGACCCTGGCCCAGGCCGGCGGCAAGGATGCGAGTAAACTGCCTGACGCGCTGGCGTTGGTGCTGCCCTGGGTAGAATCCAAGTTGAGCTGATCAATCGAGCATGGACCATACAATTTCTGTTTTGCCTGAAGACACGACCCAGGTGCTGCAACAGCGTCTGGCAGCCGTACATGGCGGGCGCGTGGCCCTGGTGCTGGCGGACGGCGCCCACCAACTGGCGCATACGGTGCGCCTCGACTTGCTGATCCGCCAGGCCCAGCGTCAGGGTATCGAGCTGGCGTTGGTGACGCGGCATCTGCCCACGCAAGACGCGGGCCGGGCCGGTGGGCTGGCGGTGTTCAACCGGTTGGAACAGGCGACGGCCGCGGCCACGTGGTCGCGACCGCGCGTGCGGCTGGTTACGGCCACGCGTGACCAGGCCGTCATGCCTGCTCGCTCCGTTGCGCGACGCTGGTTGGCCTGGCGCCAGAAACGAAGCACTGCGCGCGGCCGCAACCGCCAAATTATGGCAATCAGCGCCCGCGGTAACGGGTCCGCTTGGGGGCAAGCCGTGGCCTTACTCCTTGTGCTCGCCCTATTGGGTGGCGCGGTGATTGGCACGGTGCTCCTGACCGTGCCGGTCGCTACGGTCACGGTGACTCCCTCGCGGCAGTCGGTGATTGCAAGCATCAATGTGCGCGCCAGCGCGGCCACGGACGAGTTGGATGTGACGAAGAACCTGGTGCCGGCGCGGCGTATCGAGGTGCTGGTGGAGGAGACGCGCAAGGCCGCGACGACGGGCAAGCGCGATGTGCCGGAAAAGGCGGCGTCCGGGACGGTGACTTTTGTCAACCTGCGCAGCCAGGAGGTTGTGGTGCCGGCCGGCACGATCGTGCGCACGTCATCCGGCAGCAATACCCGCTTCAGGACCCTGGGCGATGTGAGGGTGGGGGGAGCGGTGGGTGCGCAGGCCAGCACGACGGTGGAGGCGCTGGATCTGGGGCCGGCTGGCAATGTGGCTGCCGGCACGATCAGCCGCATTGACGGCGGTTTGGGGCTGAGCCTGCGGGTGATCAACCAGCAAGGATTGGGCGGCGGGACGGTGCGGCAGGGCGGGGTGGTGACGCAGGCGGACAAAGAGCGCCTGCGGGTGACGTTGCAGCAGCAGTTGGAGCAGAAGGCTTACCAGCGCCTGAGCGAGGAGTTGAACGAAGGGGAGTTTGTGCCGCCGGAATCGGTGGAGACCTTTGTGATGTCGCTGGTGTTCGATTCGTTTACGGATGAGGCAAAGGACAGCCTGGGAGTCACGATGCGCCTGCTCGCGCGGGCGATTGCGGTGAACGATGAGGGAGGCAAGAGTCTGGCCCTACGTGCGCTGCAAGGGCAGATGACGCCCGGCAGCCAACTGTTGGCAGACTCGATTCAGTACAATACGGACAATTTCACCGTTTTGGAAGAAAACACGCTCAAGGTCGTGACATTCAACGTGACGGTTTCGGGTGTGGCGGTGGCAGATGTGGACCAGGCGCGCCTACGCGCGGCGGTGGCCGGGTTGACGCCAGATGCCGCGACCGAACTCCTGATGCGAGAGTGGAAGTTGGATGGGGCGCCGCACATTGAGATCGAGCCAAACTGGTTGGGGCGCCTGCCGGTGATTCCCTTCCGCGTCCATGTGAAGGTGGATTACTCGCGCGCGCTGGCGAGCAATCGGTAGAGGAGTGGTGATGACGGCAAGCGAAGCGCCCGCGCTCGCGTTGGTTGACACGCTGCCGCGGGGGCGGCTGATGGCCCTGGATGTGGGCGACCGCCGCGTCGGGGTGGCGGTGTGCGATGATTTGGGCTTGCTGGTGCGGCCGCTGACGGTCTTTGAGCGCGGGGCGCGCGTGGCGGATCAGGCGCGTGTCAAGCGGCTGCTGCAAGAACAGAGGGCGGTTGGGCTTGTGGTGGGTTATCCGCTGAACGATGACGAGACCGCGGGACCGCAGGCGCAGCAGACGGCACGCTATGCGCAGCGACTGGCCGCGGTGCTGCCGGTGCCGGTGATGCTTTGGGATGAGCGCTTGTCAACCTTCGAGGCGGAGGAACGGCTGGCCGTTATGGGCCGGCGCGGCCGCAGAGCAGTGGGAGTGGATGCTGTGGCGGCTGCGGTTATTTTAGAGAGCTATCTGAACCATGTCAAACCAAGATAATTTGCGGCGCCGGCAGGCGGCGCGACGCCAACGTCAATTAGCCGAATTGCAGGCCCATCGTCGCGGGGACTGGCGCTATTATCTGCGTCAGACGCTCAACGGGGGTAATGCCCTGCGCCTGCTCGGCTTTGCCGGCGTCGTTGTTGCCCTGGTGTTCATCGGTCAGACGATCGTGGCGCACCTGCGCGACCAAATGCATGCCGAGGTGGCCACGGCGAATGCGCAATTTATCGAGGCGGACGGCCAGAATCTGGGCGATGCGCTGAGTCTCGACAATCTGGAGAATACGCTGATTGGCTTCTATTTGCGCGTTCGTCAGGCGGAACTGGAGCGCGCCGTAGATTCCGAGGCGACGGCGCTGGAGCCTTTCACGGTGACTTCGGGTGAGTCGGCGACGATGGTTGCCGACCGGCTGCTGCAGGCCGGTTTCATTGCGGATGATGGGCTGTTTCGTTTGTATATGCGCTACAACGGTATTGACCTGAGCCTGGAAGCGGGCGATTTTCTGCTGGCGCGCTCGATGACGATGCCGGAGATTGCCGAGGCGTTGCAGAAGGCGCGCTTCATCGAGGTGAGTGTGACTATTCCGGAGGGGCTGCGCGCCGAGGAGGTGGCGGACCTGCTGACGGAGCAGAACATCATGGATGGCGCAGCCTTTCTGGCCGCGGTGCGCACAACCGATCTGAAGCTGATGGGTCTGACGAAGACGTACCCTTTCCTGGCAAACCGGCCGCCTGGCGCGTCGTTGGAGGGCTTTCTGTTTCCCGACACGTATCGTTTACCCGCGCGGGCAAAGCCGGCGGACTTGATTGGGCGCATGCTGGATAATTTTGCAGAAAAGGTGACGCCGGAGTTGATCGCGCAGGGGCAAGCAAGGGGACAGACGCTGCACGAGCTGTTGACGGTGGCGGCGATTGTGGAACGCGAGACGCCGCGCCTGGACGAGCGGCCGATCGTGGCGAGCGTCTATCTCAACCGCGTCGCGAAGGGTATGTTACTGAACGCCGATCCCACCGTGCAGTATGCGATGGGATATCAGCCGGCGACTGGTCAATGGTGGAAGTCGCCGGTGCTGCTGGAGGAGTACCAGACGGTGCAGTCGCCCTACAACACGTACCTGTATCCTGGCTTGCCGCCCGGCCCCATTTGCAGCCCGGGCATCACGGCCATCGAGTCGGTGGTTGCGCCGGCCACGACAGACTATCTCTATTTTGTGGCCACTGGCGACGGCGGGCATGTGTTTGCGGTGACGGCGGAGGAGCACGCTGCGAATGTCAGGGCCTATGAGAATCGCAAATAGGGATTCGATTTGCGCTCTCTTGTGCCTGGTGCTGTTGGCAAGCTGCACGAGCACGCGCCCCACGTTGAAGATTGGGCTTATCGCGCCCTTCGAGGGGGTCCACCGCTCGCTGGGCTATGAGATTTTGGGCGCGGTGAGGTTGGCGGTGCAGCAGCAGAACGCGGCCGGCGGCGTGGCGGGTTATGGCATCGAGCTGGCGGCGCTGAATGATGACGGTGTGCCCGCGACGGCTGCGCGTCAGGTGGCCGCGCTGGCGGCTGATCCGGGAGTGGTGGCGATCATCGGGCCGTGGCAGATGGAAACGGCGCAGGCGGCCGCGCCAGCGCTGCAAGCCGCCGGCCTGGCCGCTATCATTCCTGCCCCCTTGCCGGACGCGGACCTGGCGCTGGCGCCGAACGCGTATCGGCTGTTCGCAGGGGATGACGCGCTGGCGCAAGCACTGCTGACTGCGATTCCGACGGGTGCTCGTCTGGAGACCAGGGGCGCGGCTGTGGCCTGGTCGTCTCGCCTGACGATCCTGCTCCCTACGCCTGACCCCGCGGCTACGACCGTGATCGTCTTGACGGGCGATGCTGAAGACGTGGCCCGTCAGTTGACAATTTCCCCCTGCGTGGGTACTATGACGTCCTGTCTTGCGGGGCCGTCCGCGGGAGAACCCCTGGTCACGGCCCGCACCGGCGACGCCGCGAACGGCCTGCTGTGGGTGACATCGCTGACGCGGCCTGCCTGTGACGGACAAGCGGCTGATTTTTGCCAGGCCTATCAAACGGCTACAGGCGCCGCCCCCGGCGCTTACGCTGCCCTGGCGTACGACGCTGCCGCCGTGCTGTTCGCTGCCATCGAGGCCAGCGCACAGCCGCAGCGGGTTGATGTCCTGGCCACCCTGGGCAGCATCGTCCGTCAAGGCGTCTCAGGGATAATTCGCTTTAGCGCCCAGCGCTCCTGGGAAGCGGCGCCTGCCCGGTTGTACCGTGGGGGGGACCTCCTGGAGTTCCCGTGAAGGCGCCCCTCTGCAGGGGGGCGCGATCTATTGGCCGTCAGGTCGCGGCGTCAGTTTGCTCAATGATGAGTGTTTGTGGGGGAGATGGGAGGTGTAATTGGCCATGCGTGTATTGGTGATCTCATGGGAGTATCCGCCGCATCTGCAAGGGGGCCTTGGCCGACATGTCTCGGAGTTGCTGCCCGCCTTATGCCGGCATCCAGACATGGTCATTCACGTGGTGACGCCGCAGCACAGCGGGGGTGAAGCGTATGAAGCGCATGGGAATTTGATCGTTCATCGCGTGAATACTTCACTGCTGACCCGTGATCATGCCGCGGGAGGCGAGACGACTTTCTTCGAAAACGTCTTGCACGTGAACAAGAGCCTGGAGCAGTTCATCGAGCTGATTTGGCAGCAGGTGGGAGGATTCGATCTGATCCACGCGCACGATTGGCTGGTCAGTTTTGCGGCCTCGGCGGTGCATCGTACCTATGATGTGCCGCTGATCGTGACATTTCATGCCACCGAGCGTGGTCGCAACCGCGGTTGGCTGTCGAGCACCCTGTCGCAGCAGATCCATGATGCGGAGCTGGGGCTGACGCAGACGGCGACCCGCCTGATCACCGTCAGCAATTACATGCGCAACGAGGTGCAGTCCTTTTTTGGCGTAAATCCTGACAAGGTTCGTGTCATTCCGAATGGTGTGAACACAACACCTTTTGATGAGCAACGCGGCCGCGATCATCGTCTGGAGCGTCAGCGTTACGCTCTGCCTGAGGAGCCGATCGTTTTTCACATCGGCCGCCTGGTGCATGAAAAGGGTGTGCGGGTCTTGGTGGAGGCGATCCCGTTCATCCTGAATGCGTTTCCAGAGGCCCGGTTTGTCATTGCCGGACGCGGGCCGCTGCTGGAGACGCTGCAACAACGGGTGGCGGCATTGCAAATCAGCCACAAGGTGTACTTTCCTGGTTTTGTGAGCGATGATGAAGCGGTAGGCCTGTTTTGCATCGCGGATGTGGCGGTCTTTCCTTCGCTGTATGAGCCATTCGGCGTGGTGGCGCTGGAGGCGATGGCGGCGCACACTCCACTGGTGGTGACGAGTGTGGGCGGGCTGGCCGAGGTTGCGGAACATGACAAGACCGCAGTCACTGTCTTTCCTGACGATGCCGGCTCGCTGGCCTGGGGCATCAGCAAGGTGCTGCGTGAACCAGAAACTGCCCGTGTACGCGCTGACGACGCGTACCGCATGGTGCGGGAGATTTACTCCTGGGATGTGATCGCCGGGTCAACCCTGGCGGTCTATCAGGAAGTTGTGCCTGGGGCGTAGTTTACAGGAAATCGTATGCGTAAAATTGCCATTCTGGGACTAAAGGGCGGTATCGGCAAGACAACGACCTGTGTCAATTTGGGGGCTGCGCTGGCGCAGCGCGGGCAGCGGGTGCTGCTGATTGACACCGACACGCAGGCCAATGTCTCCCTGGCCCTGGGCATCATGGACGTGAAAAAGTCGTTGGCCGATGTTCTCATGCGCAAGGTGACGGCCGCCGAGTGCGTGTTGTCTGCGCGACCGAACCTTGACCTGATTCCAAGCGATCTCAGCCTGTTCAAGGCGCAGCAGCGCATGGTGCTTGAGGTGGCGCGCGAGGAGATTTTCAACGAGCTGTTCAGCGAACTGACCGCCTACGACTATCACATTTTGGATTGTGCGCCCTCTGCCTCGCTGATGACCATCAACGCCGTGGCGTACGTGGACGAGGTAATCATTCCGGTCTCGATGGAGATGTTGGCGCTGGCCGGGGCGCGGCAGTTTCTGACCTATCTGCGCACTATCAGTCGCCTGCTCGGCCGCGGCGCGGCCATTCGCCTCATCGTTCCTACTTTTTTCGATGCTCGCCGCCGCGTCAGCGCGGAGGTCATGACTGCGCTGAAGGCTGATTTTGGCGACAAGGTCACGCACCCGATTCGCGTTGACACCTCGCTCTCGGAGGCGCCCGGTAAGGGTAAGACGATTTTTGAGTACGCGCCGCGCAGCCGGGGCGCGGCCGATTATGCCCAACTGGCTGATGTGGTCGAGCAACTGCCGCCTCTGACGCGTGCGTGAAGGTATTGCTTGGTGCAGTTCGGTAATCAAGAATCAAAATCGGAGAGAACGTATGGCTCGAACAATTGCGATTGCCAACCAGAAAGGCGGGGTCGGTAAGACGACCACGGTTATCAACCTGGGCGTTGCACTGGCGCGCCTGAAGAAAAAGGTGCTGTTGATTGATATGGATCCGCAGGGGTCACTGGCCGCAGGGCTGGGGCTGGAACCTGACAGCCTGGACATGACGATCTACAATGCCTTGCTGACGCCGGAGATGCCGATCAGTCGGGTGATTCGCCCCTACCAGGCTTATATTGACCTGATACCGGCAAACATTGATCTGGCGTCCGCAGAGATTGAGTTGGTTGCAGAGATTCGGCGGGAGTTGATTCTGCGCCGCATTTTGGAACCGCTTGGATCGTGGTACGATTTCATTCTGATTGACTGCCCGCCGAGCCTGGGACTGCTGACAGCCAACTCGTTGTGCGCCAGTCAAGAGGTGTTGATTCCGTTGCAGTGCGAGTACTTCGCGATGCGTGGTATTCGGCTGCTGCTGAGCACGATTGACAAGATCAAGGCGGGCTGAATCCCGAATTGCGCATTCTGGGTATCCTGCCAACGATGTATGCAACGGGCACGATTCACGCGCGTGAGGTGGTTGAGGAAATGCGCGCGGTGTTTGGCGAGCAGATCTTCGACATTGTCATTCAGAAAAGCATTCGCTTTCCTGAAGCGACCGTCGCCAACCAGGCCATGCTGGATTACGCGTCGAAACACCAGGGAACCCGGGCCTACCAGCTCCTGGCCCAGCGCATCGTCGGCAGCGAACCCGAAACCACTCCAGACGCGTAGGGAGGCCGTGGATCATCGTGCATGCGCAGCCCGCGCCAATCGCGGGTCGGCATCAACCGCGGATGATCTTGTGAACCAGCGGCGGTGCGGAGACTGGCTCAGCCTGGATGTGAATGGCGGCAACCAGGCGTTCCTGTGCCGCGGTTAGCGCCGCCGTCGTCTGCGCATGAACCAGGGCCAGCGGCTGCCCGGCCTCCACCCAATCGCCCAGGCGCGCGGCGAAGATCAGGCCCACGGCCGGGTCAATGGAATCGCCCTTCTTGGCGCGTCCGCCGCCCAGGTCAACCACCGTCAGACCCACCTCTTCCGTGTTGATGGCTGCGACGTAGCCGGCGGTCGGCGCCATGCAGGGAGCCACGATCGCCGCCTGCGCCAGGCGCGACGGATCATCCACTGTGGCTACATCACCCCCTTGTGCGCTAACAAACTCACGGAATTTCTGCCAGGCTGCGCCGCTGTGCAACGCGGCTTCCAGGCGGGCGCGTTCGCCGCCCGCTTCTCGTCCATATCCCGCATCAGCCAGGCGCACCATCTCCGCGGACACCGTCAGCACCAGGTCGGTAAAATCGGCCGGCCCCGCGCCGTGCAGGGTGGCGATCGCTTCTTTGACCTCCAGCGCATTCCCCACGGCGCGGCCCAATGGCTGACTCATGTCACTGATGACTGCGCTCATGTGGCGTCCCAGTTCCTGGCCGATCTGCACCATGAGGGAGGCCAGCGCCTCGGCGTCGGCCAGCGTCTTCATGAACGCGCCGCTGCCGGTCTTGACATCGAGCACGATGGCATCCGCGCCGCTGGCAATCTTTTTTGACATAATAGAACTGGCGATGAGGGGCAGCGCGGGCACCGTGCCGGTCACATCGCGCAGCGCGTAGAGCTTGCCATCCGCGGGGGCCAGGTCGTGCGTCTGCCCGGCGATGACCATGCCAATGTCGGCGAGTTGGCGCTTGAAGGCATCCAGCGTCAGGCCGGCGCGCCAGCCTGGGATGGACTCCAACTTATCGAGGGTGCCGCCGGAAAAGGACAGGCCGCGGCCGGACATCTTGCCGACCGGGATGCCCAGGCTGGCGACGAGCGGGCCGACCACCAGGCTCGTCTTGTCGCCCACACCGCCGGAGGAGTGCTTGTCCACCACAAACGGCGCCACGTCGTGAATGTCGAGCGTTTGGCCGGAGAAGGCCATGGCCTGAGTCAGCCAGGCCGTTTCGCGCGGGGTCATTCCCCGCCAGTAGACCGCCATGGCCCACGCCGCGGCCTGGTAATCGGGGATGTCGCCGGCCGTATAGCCCTGGATGAAAAACTGCAGCTCTTCCGCGCTCAGCTCATGCCCGTCGCGCTTGTGTACAATGATGTCAGTTGCTCGCATGGTGTCTTCCTCTCATCTTTGAGATCAGTGCCTGCCAAGATTCACGCACGATGACGCAATCGCCGAAATTTCTCTCCATCCCAAGCAGTTTGGGACTTGAAATTCGTCGCTGTTTCCAGTATAATAGAGTCAATCCGTTTTAACGGAGCTGGATCGCCCGCAGGGGCGAGCATAGAGGAGCCTCGCAAGAGGCTCTTTTATTTTTTGGGATAGATGACAATGCCATAGCCGATACCGTTCCAACGGATCAAACGGACGATTGCCGTACGGATTCTCTTTGCGTTGGTCAGTTTGCATCATTCTTTCCTGTGCATCGCTCGTGGCTACTCAGCTTCTGCACGAAAAACAATACGCCCGCAAATGTCTTGGGCATACTGGAGACTGCGGGCTTGGATGGTTTTGTGTTTGTCGGGTTTGAGCATGACTTTTACTCATTATCAAACTGAAAGAGTTTCACCAACATCTCCACCATAACTTTATTCCGCGCTTCAATATGTGCTTCTTTCCACTCGTCTGTGTTGGCCAGAGTAAGTTGTTCACCATTCAACTCAAACTCTATCTTATTCAAGGCCAAACCATTTCTATAACCAATGTAGATTTGCGTCCCAAAAACATTGGCGACAGATTTGGCTTGCTTCTTGGCAAAGGATTGGTTCGACAATTTGGAGTTGTAACCACTCAGTGTAAGATTGCCTAGACTATGCACACATTCACCCTGAATCTTCTCCGCTGCCTTTTTGCTTCCATTGGCAATCATCTCTACCCATTCGGATGGAATGTTTTTTCCTTGCGGGATAATATGCTCGACAGTCCAGACATACAACCCTTTTTCGTTGCGCTGCCACAGGTTTGGGTCATATTCTCTGGTATGACTGGTTTCATCCAGTTTGGCAAGGGCATATCTTGCCATGTATTCGTTGTTATCGAAAAAGTTATCCCCTAGTATTTGTTTGAGCTTTTCAAGCGCAGCAGGTTG
>NZ_JADIZS010000049.1:0-24104 GCF_016704685.1 Candidatus Amarolinea dominans | reverse complement strand
GATTTTATGAATCCACAAGGCGTGTACCGGGGTGGTTGCTGGTGACCGGCGCCTGCTCCTGCTGCTCGGCGCGTACGCAGACAAGCCCCCAAAACCCTGGTGCGGACCAGGCACTGCCGCGCCGGTCGCGGCGGCGACAGGCGGCCAGCCTCAACCGGCGGCGGCCGCCACACCCACTAACGTTTAGCCGTCAAATCGGTCGGCGATCCGGCCGCAGTAACCGAAGGCCAGACCGCCGAGGGCGATTGGTTCCGCAGCGATCCCAACGCCGGTGACGCTGGTCGAATTTTCCGATTACCAGTGCCCGTTCTGCTCGCGCCATGTCTCGCAGACCGCGCCGCTCATCGAAGATCAGTACGTCAAAAAGGGGCTGGTCAAGCATGTGTTCAAGGATTTCCCGCTGAACAGCATTCACCCGCAGGCGGCCAAGGCGGCCGAAGCGGCGCAGTGCGCGGGCGCGCAGCAGCAGTTCTGGGCCATGCACGACAAGCTGTTTGCCTTGCAGCAGGCCTGGTCGGGCAAGACCGAAGCGCCGGAGATCTTCAAGGAATACGCGGTTGATCTTGGCCTCGACAGCGCCGCGTTCAATGAATGCCTTGATTCGGGCCAGTTCGCGGCCGAGGTCGCCAAAGACCTGCAGGAAGGCGCGCAGAGCGGCGTCACCGGCACGCCGGCCTTCTTCATCAACGCCTGGTTTGTCTCCGGCGCGCAGTCGTTCGAGGTCTTTCAGCAGACCATTAGCAAAGGCGCAGTCTGGTCAACTGCCCGCACCCACGCCGACGCCGCTCCCGCAGGGTGTTGACCCTTGCCCCTGACCCGGCACACCCTGGCCTGACCTACAGCGGCTATCATTACCGGGGTAACAGCGCAGCACCGATTCTCATCATCGAGTTCTCGGACTTTCAGTGCCCCTACCGCCTGCAGCACTACCAGCAAGCGGAACCCCGAGATTGATACGAACTGGGTAGATAAGGATCTGGTGCGCATGGTGTTCGTGCATTTCCGCTGCCCATCCATCCCCAGGCGCCCAAGGCGGCCGAGGCTTCGGAGTGCGCCGCGACCCAGGGCAAATTCTGGGAGATGCACGATGTGCTGTTTAGCAAACAGGCGCTAGTGGTCCGGTAAGAGCAACGCCGGAGATTTCAAGACCTACGCGCACGACCTGGGCCTTGACGCCGGCAAGTTCAACGAGTGCCTCGATTCAGGCCAGATGGAAGCGAAGGTGCAGGATGGCCTGGACTTGGGGCAGCAGGCGCAGGTGCGTGGCACGCCCAACTTCTTCCTCATCAAGGACGGGCAGGAACCCGCATCCTGGCGCGCTGCCCTACGAGCAGTTCGACCAGGCCCTGACCGAGATTCTAACCGGTGCTCAGCAAGGCCCCGCAGACGGCGCCCACAGTCACACAGTGATGGCTCCCCCCCCGCCAGCCGATATAACAAGATGCTCTCGTCAACCCCTTCTCCCTCTCCAGTTGGCGGAGGAGAAAGAGCCAGACGAGGAAACGGATCCGCCCTCCTTCCCCCTTCTCCTCTCCGTATGACGGAGAGGAGAAGGGGCCGGGGGTTGAGGAGAGGACTAAGGACTGCCAGGAATGAGCTTCACCCACACCCAAACCCAACAAACACCAACCTATGTCACCGTCGTTTCCGGCCTGCCGCGCTCCGGCACCTCCATGATGATGCAGATGCTGGCGGCCGGCGGGCTGAGCGCGATGACCGACGCCATTCGCCAGGCCGATGCCGACAACCCACGCGGTTACTTCGAGGTGGAGCGAGTCAAGCGCCTGAAGGATGGCGACGGCGCCTGGATGAGCGAGGCGCAGGGCAAGGCGATCAAGATCATTTCGGCCCTGCTGGAGCATCTGCCGCCCAACCAGCGCTACAAGGTCATCTTCATGCAGCGCACCCCTGGCCGAGACGCTGGCCTCGCAGCGCAAGATGCTCATCCATCGCGGGAAGACCCGGCCCGCATTGATGACGCGGGTTGACGCGCCTTTCCAAAAGCATCTGCAGAAAGTCGAGGCCTGGCTGGCCGGCCAGCCCAACATCACGGTGCTCTATGAACTACAACGAGATGATCGCCGCGCCGTCACCCTTCCTACGCAGATCAACCGCTTTCTCGACCAACGCCTGGATAGTGAACAGATGCTGGCGGCCGTTGATCGAACCCTGTATCGCAATCGCGCCGCCTGACTTGACTTGAAAGGAAACAGAACGGTCATGCAGCAACCGTGGCGCCTGGTCACACGTGGGGCATCGCTCGGCGCCCTGACCGGCGTGGTCCTGGCTTCGATCTATGCGGCCCTGGCCGTTCCCGCGCTGGCCTTTTGGCTGCTGTTGACCAACAGCAACAACGGCCGCCTGCTGGACGCCCTGGTCGGCGTGACTCTGCTGTCCCTGTGCGCCGGGCCGTTCGCATTCGTGCTCGGCATCGCCCGGCCGCGCTCCTGGGCCTGGTGGGCGGCACGCTGCTGGGCGCGATTTTCATCCCGCTGCACGATCACATCAACGACATGGGTCGTGCGGCCATTGGCTTCCAGCCTGGGGCTGCTGGTCGCAGCCATCGCCCTGCTGACCCTCAACGAGGGGCTGATTGATCCGGCCAAACCGGGATTTGCCGGCTACTACCTCTTCTTCTTCTGGCTGGTCGGCCCTTCGCTCCTGGTCATCGTGGGTTTTGCCTGGGTGGGGTGGCGGCTCGGTCTTGGAACAAGCAGACAGCCACTGACGAAACCACTTCGTGAAAATTAGTAAAATTCCGTGGCAGAGAAAGCTGGGCGGATTTTGCCACGAATTGCACGAATTGACACGAAAAGGCCCCTGGAATTCGTGCAAATTAGTGAAATTCGTGGCAGAGAAAGTTGGGCGGATTTTTGCCACATAGAGCACAAAGAGCGCAAAGACGCCGCCAATCTGCGAATCTTCTGCCGTTGCTTTGTGTTCTATGCGTTCCTTGTGGTCAATCGTCCGCCCAATTCAGAATTGCTGCGCCCAAATTTTACCTCTTGACAGATCGCCGCGGCCGTGGTATGCTGTGAGCAGTTACAAGCTTGCCCCCCGCCTTCCGAGTCGTCTTCCGCCGCCGGAAGTCCCCGGCGAGAGTTCTCTCTCCCGCCCGCGACCTCCTTACAGCAGTCAGGAAAATGTCCCTGACCCCATCCGTTTCGATTGCTGCACGAAAGGAGTCCGTTGTTATGTTACGCTGGTGTTCCTCACTATTTCATCTCTCTTCACCACACCTTCCTGTCTCGCGGCTGGCGGCGCGTCCGCTGCTGGTCGTCCATCTGCTGGTGGTGTGCAGTCTGCTGTTTTCCACGGCCGCAGCGGCCAGTTGTGGAGGGTTTCTTGAGCCCTGGATCTATGATGGTCACATCATCCAGCACTTCCACGCCTATGGAAGCTAATAGACTGCATCCCAACGTTCAATCTACGAATTCGTTGACACCGTCTTTTGGTGCTTCAAGCCCTCAGGACGACACCCAAGCCCGCACGCCGCCCGCGCCGCTGCCACCGGCCTTTGCGAAGGCGGACGAAGTTACGATAGGCGCCGACACGCCAACCGTATCTCTGGCCGCCGGCCGCGTGCGTCTCGATTTCTCTTTGCCGCCGAAGAGCAGAGTGACGGTGCGCTATCAACCCCTGCCAGAGGCAGCGGAGATATCGCCCTTTGGCCTGGTTTTTGAACTGAGTGCCGCAGCATCGCCAGGCGACACGGCGCAAACCGCCATATCCGCCCCCTTCACCCTCACCCTCGACTACACCGGTCTCGCAATTCCTTTTGGCGCGGATGCGGAAGGCCGACTCGCCCTTTTCTTCGAGCGCCCCTTGAACGAGACGGTGGACGCGGCAACAGATCGTGAAGACGCCCTTCCGCCCCACAGCCCGATCTGGCAAGAACTGCCGCGTCGGGTGGATCAGGAGCATAAGACAATCAGGGCATCACTGCCGCACATGGGCCGCATAATGCTGGCAACCACAACCACCAGCGGTGACGGCGACTTTGCCGTACAGCCCTCCGGCGATCTGGGCGACTACCAGGTAGGCCTCTACATGGGCAGCGCCACGGCCAGCTACCACTTTCCTGTGCCCGCAGGGCAAGCCGGCCCTACACCAGACCTGGCGTTGACCTACGACAGCGCAGGCATCGATGGGATGCATACCAACAAGAACAATCAGCCTGGCTGGGCGGGTATCGGCTGGAACCTGGGGACCGGGTACATCGTGCGCCGCATGGTCACCTGTAATTCGGCACAGGCGCCAGGCGACTTGTGCCTGGCTAACTCGGAGTATCACCTGATCTTGAACGGGGTAAGTTCGCGGCTGATCAATCTTGGCTCCGGCCAGTTCAAGCTGCAGGCTGATCCGTACTGGAAGGTTACGCGACTCACATCGGCAAACCCTAACCACCCAGATACGAATAAGGAATACTGGCAAGTCACGACACCCGACGGTACGAAGTATCGTTTCGGCGCTGAGTACGGGGAAGTGACTTCCGGATCTGACCTGGACTCGACATTCTTCGTGCCCGTTTACGACCTGAGCATCTGCGCGGCGGACCCCTACCGGGTGTGCAACAAAGCCTGGCAGTGGAATCTCGATCGTATCGAGGACACTGACGGCAACGTTGTCACCTTCTTCTACAATCAGGAGACTAACTACTACAACGCCCGTACGTTTTTACGCCGTCTGTATGTGCGGGCGGGGAATCCAGCCCGTATCGAGTACGCCAAACGTGCGAATGACGCCGGTGTGCTGCCAACCGCACAGGCAGAATTTCTCACTCAGAATCGCTGCACAGGCGCATGCCTGTGGCCGGCCGACTATCCCGATACGCCGGGGGATCTGCAATGCGGCGCCACTGGCACCTGTACCAAGAGCTATCCCAGTTTTTGGAGCAAGTTGAAGCTGAGTCGCATCACCACATTCAGTTGGGAAAACAATACCTGGCGCAGCATCAATCGTTGGGACCTGGCTTACAGCTTTCCGACGCCGCCCCCCGACAGTGATGGCGATGGTAGCCAGAAGAAATTGGAGTTGAGCAATGTCACCCGACGCACGCCTGACGGCGCACAAAGTCTGCCACCCACCACCTATACCTACACCTGGTTGAAGAACCGCAACAATCACCCGGCGGGCGTGTCACCCATGTTCATGAGTCGCTTGAGCCAGGTTACCAATGAATTGGGAGGCAGTGTCAGCTTCAGTTACGCCAGCGATTGCCCAACCACCTTGGGTAACAACATTCGCCCGCCCTACGATTGCTTCGTGGCCTGGGACCCCTACACTGGCAGCGGTGGCTGGGTCATTTGGCGCAAGTACAAGGTGACGCAACAGGCCTGGAACGATGGCCTAGCGAGTTCGCCGCGCATCACCACCTTCACCTACACGCCGCACATTTCGCACTACTACGATGACAACCGGCTACCGGCGGTGAATGGCGCGTGCCCGGGCGGCGGGTCGAATTGCGCCAAGGACTACTGGTTCGACGTGCGCGGGTACAACATCGTGACGGTAGGCGAGGCCGATGGGAGTTCCCATGAGCATCGCTTCTTCCGAGGGATGGATGGCGACCGTTTGGGGGTATCCGGCGGCAGTTTTAGCGCCACGGTGGCGCGCAGCGATGGCACGACGCTTACCGATAGCAATTGGCTGCGAGGTCGAGAATATGAGGTGCGCACCTTTGCGGCGGGTGGCGCCTTATTCTCGCGCCAGGTGACCGACTACGCCGTGTTGACGGGCGGCAGCGGCCTGGATGGCGCCTACTTTATGGCGCCGTCCGCAGTCACCGCCTGGACATACGATGCCAATGGTGCAAACCCCAAGCAGACGCGTGCCACGATCACCTACGATAGCTATGGTAACGTCACCCGTGAGGTTCAAGAGGGCGATACGGCCATATCTACCGACGATCGCCTGGTTGACCGAGCCTTTTTTGCGAATACGACGGCTTATATCGTTGACCGGCCGATGTGGGAGAGGTTGTTTGTGGGCAGCGTGCGCACGGCCGACGGCACCGAAAAAGCGATGACGGCTTATGCCTATGATGGCCTGGCTTTCTTCAGCGGCACACCGACCAAGGGCAATCAAACCGGTGTGGCGCGCTATCATACCATCTCCGCCAACTATACCGATCCAGGCAACTATCACGTAACGACAACCCAGTATGATGCCTACGGTCGGCCAACGGTGATGACAGATGCCAATAACCACAGCACAACAACCGGCTACCATCCTGTGTACGGCTACGCAACAACAGTAACGGATGCCCTGGGACATACGACGAGCACGCAAGTTGATCCAGGCACCGGTAACGTGCTGAACGTAACCGACCCGAACGGTGCGATCACGGCGCATGAGTATGATGCCTTTGGGCGCCTGGTGAAGACCTGGCAGCCGGGCGAGACCCAGGGCACGCATGCGCCGACCGTGGAGGTGACCTATACCCTGGGCTTCACTAACACCCCCAGCCTGGTCTACGTCAAGCAACGGGAGGACCTGGGGGGCGCCAATCCATCGGCCTATCTCGAGTCATGGCGTTTCTTCGATGGTGCGGGACGACTGATCCAAATCCAAGGTGAAGGCGATGCGATTGACCAAGTCATTGTGAGCAACCGCATTTACCATGTCATGGGACAATTGGCAAAAGAGAGCATTCCCTACCTGGGATCGGCCGTGCCCGGCGCTTACCTGGCACCGGACTGGGGTCAACCGGCAACCCAGTACGCTTATGATACCCTGGGCCGCATCATTCAGGTGACGCAAACGGATGGAACGGCGGTCGTCACGAGTTATGACCGTTGGACACATACCGTCGTGGACGAAAACGGCCATCAACGCAGCTACGCAAGCGATGCGTTTGAACAATTGACACAGGTGCGCGAATATACAGGTACTGTGCCAACGGTCAGCCTGTATGCAACCACGAACTACGCCTATGATGTGTTGGGCCACCTGACAGTTGTGACAGACACCACTGGTGTCACAACGACGATGGCTTACGATCCACTGGGGCACAAAGGTGCCATGCACGACCCGGATATGGGCAACTGGCAATACAGCTATGACCCGGTGGGCAACCTGGTCAGGCAAATGGATGCCCGTGGTCAATACACGTGTTCGTACTACGATGGTGTCTATCGCCTGCAAGGCAAACATTATCGAAGTGACACCAACTGCCCTGCCACAATACCTGCCTTCACCGGACAAGATGGCATCATGGCGAGCTACGGGTATGACGAAGCTGGCTCTGGCGCCAGCCTGGGACGGCGCACGCGGGCCGATGCGTACCTGGCCGATGGATCCTTGAGTAACCGGGCAACCTGGGCGTATGATCTGCGGCCGCACGACGCGAGAGGCGCGCGTGATCAATGGGAGTGGCGGAGGCACCTTTATCACCGAGTGGGGGTATGACGCAGCCAACCGCCAACGGTGGCTGAAATACCCCGGTACACCCACGGTCGAGCAGGTCTACACGGATTACACCGCGCGTGGCCTGGTCAACCGGATGTCTGCCAGCGGGATTGAGTATGTGCAGGGTACGGCTTATGACGAGGCGGGGCGAGTGATCCAGCGTCGCCTGGGAAGCCTACCGATCCTGGAAACAAGTTTTTGGTACTACGGCTGGGCCGATGTGAATGGACGTGGGCGCGTAGGGAGCATCGACACGCACAAATTGAGTGCGCCAACGGGCGAGGTTCAATCGTTACATTATTGGTACGATGTAGTCGGCAACGTCAGTCGTGTGAGTTACGGGACGCCAGACCCCGAGGCGCCAATCGGGCGCAGCTATCAGTACGACGCCCTGGACCGCCTGACGCGCGTAAATCTGATGAGCCCTGGTACACCCTATCTACTGGAATCGTATGCGTATGCGGAGACAGGGAATCTGGTTGCCCGCTATCCGGAGGGTGCGCCGGGATACGATTACGGCTATGGCGCGCAGGCGGCCGATTGCCCTGAGGGTGCATTGGCCAAAGCGCATGCCGTGGTAGCAGCCGTGACGCTGACCTACGGGCCGACCACCTACTGCTACGACCAGAATGGGAACCTGCGCCGGCAGGTGATCGGGGGCGAAAAGGTCTTCTGGTTCGATTACGATGCAGAGAATCACCTGGTGGGGATCAGCGGGGATGATGCGGCGACTTTCGTGTACGACGCCGATGGGCAACGGGTGAAGGCCAGTTTTGGCAGCGCCCCCAACATCACTACCGTGGTTTACGCAGGCAACCACTTCGAGCAGCGGACGGCGGGCAGCGTGATCAGCTCAGTGAAAACCTACTTCGCGGGCGGCGTGCGCGTGGCGATGCGCACCCAGACGGAAACGAGCGATGTGCTGCACTGGCTGTTGAGCGATACCCTGGGCAGCACGACGACGGCGGCCGGCGCCAACGGTGAGCTGGTGGCGTCTGCTTTCTACGAAGCGTGGGGGGAGACCACACCGGTGTTTGGCGACCTGCCCACCGCACGGCGCTACACCGGGCAGACCCATGACCCGGTGATTGCCGGCATCTACTACTACGGCGCCCGTTACTACGACCCGGCCTTGGGGCGGTTCCTGCAGGCCGACACCATCGTGCTGTAACCAACAAACTACACCCCAAGCATCGCAACCTGTTTTCTCTGCGGACGTTATTACCGTCACCGACCCGCGCCACCCCCTGTGCGGACGGACGATGCCGCTGCTGCGACCCACGAAAGACCCGGTCAAACCTGGTTCGAGGTCGAACAGGCCCCGGCATACGCCGCTGGCTCCCTGTGAGCGTGACCGACCAGAGCAGCCTGGCGCAACCACATGCCTCGTGTCCCTTGACTGGCATTCTGTGCGACAATGCTGGCACACTACACGGCGATCATCGCCGGGCCAGAGGAGACGCAGCAGATGGATGCCCAGATGAGAGGGGAGACGGAACTGCGGCCGGTGCCATCGAGTCCGATGGCGCCAAGCGCAGTGTGGGGAGTATGACGGAGGCGCAACAGGAACGTGCGTCGGATCGTGGCGCAGGTCTGCCGGGGAGCGGCTGGACGAGGAGCGGTGCGATGAGCCAGCGTGAAGGTCCAGCAAAGTGAGCGAGAAGCACCTGGCGCGGATGGCTTACGTCTATATTCGGCAATCCACGCTCCAGCAAGTGGTACGCAACCCGGAGAGCCAGGTCAACCAACGGCAGATGGTGGGGCGGGCGATTGGGTTGGGGTGGTCGGCGGAGCGCATCGAGGTGAAGACGAAGATCAAGGGGCGCTCAGGCAGCGACAGCGCCAAGTCCGGAGCGGATTCCAGCGGCTGGTGACGGAGTCAGCATGGGGCGGGTCGGCATCATCATCGGCTACGAAGTGTCGCGCCTTGCGCGGAACAACGGAGACTGGTATCATTTGCTTGACTTGGCGGCTGTATGCGACACGCTGATTGCCGACCACGACGGCGTCTACCATCCGCGGCAATTCAACGACCGGCCTTGTTGGGACTGAAGGGGACAATGAGTGAGGCAGAACTCCACATTCTGGAAGCAACGGTTGGAAGAGGGACGGCTGCGGCAAGTGGAACGGGGAGCGTACCGCCAGGTGTTGCCGACGGGACTGGGACGGCCGCCGACGGGCGGGTGGAGAAAGACCCGGACGGGCGGGTGCAGGGAGCATCGAGTTGGTGCTGGCAAAATTCGCCGAATTGGGGAGTTGCGGGCAGGTGTTGCACTGCCTGCGGCGAGAACTGCTGTTACCGCGTCGCCAGCTGCATGGAGCAGTGCGGAGAGATCGTGTGGAAGCCACCAACAGACACGGCGATCTACGAGATCGTGCGCAATCCGGCCTATGCGGGTGCGTTTGTATGGGCGGCGCCACACGCCGGGACAGCCGCCAACGTGCGGGGGCGTCGGCCCAAGAGGAATGGATCGCCATTGTGCGACGTCTACCCGGCCTACATACGTGGGCGCAGTACGAAGCGAACCAGGCGCAGTTGGTCCGGGATGGACAGCGCACCGGCGGTCAGATCTAGCGCGGTGGGCGCAACACGGGAAGGGCCTGGTTTGCTGCAAGGACTGGCGGTGTGCGGACACTGCGGCTACCATCGTCAAGTGATGTACAAAGAAGGTTATCACCACTACCCGTGCCAGAACATGCGGCGCCGGTACGGCGTGGCGGCCTGTCCCACGATTCACGGGCCCAGGGTGGACGCGGCGGTCACACAAGCCTTCTTTGCGGCCTGCGCCCGGCCAACCTCGACGTACTGGCAGAGGTATTAGCGGCACAGCGCACAGAACAGGAACAACGACGGCGCAATGGGCCGCACAGGTCAAGCAAGCCGAGTACGGGCGCAGCGGGCGCAGCGGCAGTACAGCCAGGTCGAGCCGGAGAACCGACTGGTGGCGGGCGAACTGGAGCGGCGCTGGAGGAAAAGCTACGCCAGTTACGCAACGTCGAGGAAACGGCGCAGCGCTGGCGTGAACGCAACAGTGCGCCGCAGAAGATCACGCCCGGAGCTGCGTGAGCAATTTGCCCACCTCTCGGCGCACCTGCCCCAGTATGGAAGGTTGCACACCTGCACAGCGCAAACCCGCTGCGCAGCCTGGTCGAGCGGGTGATCCTGAGACGAGACACTAGCTGACCGGGTGCATGTGCGCATCGTGTGGCTCTCCGGCCACTACACCGACTTGAAGTGCAGACGCCGGTCGGCGTACAAACGGCCGTCAACGGCTGTGCGGCGATGGTGGAACGAGTGGGCGCATTGCATGCGCAGGGCCTGGACGACACCCAGATTGCGGCGCAACTGAGTCGGGAGGGCTTCCACTCAGCGCGGCGCAGCGATGTGGCGGAGGATGCCGTGACGACGATTCGGCATGCATACAGGTGGCTCGACCGAACCGGTCCTCGACCGGTCGTGCGCGAGGGATATCATACCGTCCCCGCACTGGCGCAACGCCTGGGCGTCAGGCCCCAGTGGGTCTACCGCCGACTGCATACCGGTCAGATCGAAGCCGAATACGTGACCGCGACCCACAGACACAGCAGCTGGATTCAGGATGATCCAGCATTGATATCGCGCCTGCAGATCCAGGCGTGATACTAATTGCAAGGTTAGGAGGGCATTGTGATGATACGATCGTACCACAGCCGGGGAATCCGCAGGCGCTGAATAGATACGCTTATTCGGCGAATAACCCTATCAAATACCGCGATCCCAGCGGCCACATACCATGTTACGGTGATGCCCCAGATGAATGTAGTTGGGCCGGCTACAAAGATCAACGCGTGGGCGCGCGACGGCACGCGCTGCGGGGATATGCACGTTTCTTGGAGAAGCGAGTGCAGAAAGGTGGTATGACGTCCCTTGACGCCATGATTGACTTGTGGGGTTTCGCGGGTCTGTACGGTAAGGATGCCGTTACAACCTCAGAGGATGTCAGCTACACTCTGGTGGGGAGCGGCGGGACGTTCACGCTACTCGGCGGGTTCATCCTGAAAGGCAAGGAATTCCTTGGGGGCGCGCCGTTGAACCTGCCGAGCTTCGGAGATACCGGCTTCAATCGGAACTACCAAGATTTTCATAACCAGCCGTATCACTTTTGGGCGAACGTCAATACGACTGCGCAAGGTGGAGTCCTGGGTGAAGCGATAGGTAGGTTTGCCAACGACCTGCATGAGGGGTGGGATCCGTCGGAGGCGCTCAAAACACTCCAGGAGCGCGGAACCTCTTGGGAAGATTATTTCCTTTCCCTAAAAGGACTGGAGATGGGACAGATGTTGCGTTCTGGCGCGCTCACGGTGGATCAGGCCGGCAGTTGGATGCAAACTAACCTCAATGCACCGGCCGGGCCAGCCTATGATTTCTGGAAATCCACCGGCACGGGTTGGTGGCCGTCGGTTTGGATGCAGCACGCGGTTGATCTTTTCCGCTGAGGAGGTGAATCATGTCAATCTCATTTGGCGGTAAACTCAGCGCAGCGCTCGGCGGTTTGGTCTGCATCGTGTACCTGGTTGGGTGTGGGTTAGCACAGATTCCGGACAATATCCACCGTTATGAGACCCGTCAGGCTGCGCGCTATCCCTGGACCGTCGAAGCGATCGATGAGGAGCACAAGGCCAAACTGTGCCAGGCTTTACAGCTGCAGGTCGAGGATCCCTTCTGTCAAGCCGGGGAACGCGTCACCACGACCGAACTTATGGAAGCCGTAGCACAGCGATTTCCCGTGAACCAGACACCATATCCTGAAGTCGCGACTGCTTTGCAGGACTTTCCAGTGGTCGTCGAGGAATCCAAGTTACCGACCGGTATCGTCACGAGTCGGCGTTATGCTTATCTGCTCACCCAGTTCCGCGGCTTCTGTACGTACTTTGACGTCCATCTGGACACACAGGTGGTTGAGCGAATCGGCAACACGAAAGCGCCGGGGCTCTCTGACGGGCCTATTCCTGAGGTTTGCGGACCCGCGCTGGGACAGCCTTAGGTACGGAACCAACCTGGCACGCCAGGTGTTGGGGCTGGATGGGGACGCACTTGGCGGGGGATCCAGCAGGCCATCCGATAACGCACGGATGTAAGCCCATGTTGCGTAACGTACTGCGGACTCTGATATTCATGCTGGCAGTAATCGGGCTGGGCAGCCTCTTGGTAACGGGGTGTAGTAGTTCCACCAGAGCACCTGCGGCGCCGGATGGCATTCCAGGGGCTACCATCGAGCGACACAGTACCCAGCAAGCAACTGAGACCGCGGTCGTGGCCATGCACCCCAGCGACACCACCACCGCGCCTGCCACGCAGACCTTGATGCCCACAGATTGTGCTACCGAGGTCGTGCCACACGCGACAGCGACGCCCTCGCCTCGACCGACTTTGGACGCTGCAGCCGGGATCGACCTGCTGCGCGAGATGTTGCGCACCAACGATGGCTGTGAGCTACCGTATTGGTGTGACGCCGGGTCAGACGCCTTGGGAAGCAACACTGAGGTAGTACAGAGGCTATGGTGGTGGCGTGTTTGACGTTCCTCATCCTACACGGGAGTACGATTACTCAGTTATAGAAGAGTTCGACATCAAGGATGGAATAGTTCGTGGAATTAGAATAGGCGCTAGTGTTCCTGGCTATTACACATACTCGCCGGTTTTTGCCGCCGACTGGCAGCGATATGCCTTACGCCCCATGCTGACCCGGCATGGCAAGCCGTCAACCGTGTTATTGGATGTGGCTTACCTGTGTATGGAGCACGACTGCGGTGATCCGCGCTATTGGTTATATGTGATCTTCGATCAGGCTGGCATCGCTGTGAACTATTTCGGCACAACAAAGCGTACTGATCCGATTGAGATCTGCCTCCATCTTGACAACGCGACCGCGATTAGCCTCGACTTGCACGCGCCTGATTACACGCGGCCTATACTCGAATTGGATCACCTCGATCCAACAGCGCTGATTTATCCATTGACAGAGGTATCTACACTGACCCTCACCAGCTTCTATGAAACCTTCAAGGCTTCGGACACAGCCTGTTTTGTGGTGCCGGGGAAGTACTGGGAGGAAGCGCCTGTCGGGCCTTGATGATGAATCTCCGGCTCCTCATGGCGTCGCTGACCTAAACCGTTTGATTAGCGCGGTCGACGGGACGGCGAGCGCCATGTTGCTCTATTAGGGCGGCGCGCTTCGCCGTACCGGCTACGCGACCGATAACGGCGTGTTCTACGTGGTAAGCGACCATCTGCGTTCCACCAGCGTGCTGGTCAACCGGGGCGACACGGTCAAGATCAGGCAGCCAGGTCATCGTGCGCAACCGGGTGTACGATATCATGGGGCAGCTGGCCAGGGAGAGCGTTCCTTACCTGGAACCCACCGTGCCGGGCGGATATCTGACGCCGAACTGGAGCCAGCCGGCGACCCACTACACCTACGATGGCCTGGGTCGCATCACCCAGGTGACGCATACGGATGGCAGCGCTGTGGTCACCAGTTACGATCGCTGGACACGTTCGGTCGTGGACGAAAACGGCCATCAACGCAGCTACGCAAGCGATGCATTTGGACAATTGGCGCAGGTGCGCGAATATACAGGTACTGTGCCAACGGTCAGCCTGTATGCAACCACGAACTACGCCTATGATGTGTTGGGCCACCTGACAGTTGTGACAGACACCACTGGTGTCACAACGACGATGGCTTACGATCCACTGGGGCACAAGGTGGCCATGCACGACCCGGATATGGGCAACTGGCAATACAGCTATGACCCGGTGGGCAACCTGGTCAGGCAAATGGATGCCCGTGGTCAATACACGTGTTCGTACTACGATGGTGTCTATCGCCTGCAAGGCAAACATTATCGAAGTGACACCAACTGCCCTGCCACAATACCTGCCTTCACCGGACAAGATGGCATCATGGCGAGCTACGGGTATGACGAAGCTGGCTCTGGCGCCAGCCTGGGACGGCGCACGCGGGCCGATGCGTACCTGGCCGATGGATCCTTGAGTAACCGGGCAACCTGGGCGTATGATCTGCGCGGCCGCACGACGCGAGAGGCGCGCGTGATCAATGGGAGTGGCGGAGGCACCTTTATCACCGAGTGGGGGTATGACGCCGCCGATCGCCAGCGGTGGCTGAAATACCCCGGCACACCCACGGTCGAGCAGGTCAACACGGATTACACCGCGCGTGGCCTGGTCAACCGGGTGTTTGCCAGCGGAACCGATTACGTGCAAGATACCACGTATGATGAAGCAGGGCGAGTGATTCAGCGTCGCCTGGGAAGCCTACCGATCCTGGAAACGAGTTTCTGGTACTACGGCTGGGCCGATGTGAATGGGCGTGGGCGCGTAGGGAGCATTGACACCCGCAAATTGAGTGTACCAATGGGTGAGATTCAATCGTTGCATTACTGGTACGATGTCGTCGGCAACGTCAGCCGCATGAGCTACCAGACGCCAGACCCCGAGGCGCCCATTGGGCGTGGCTATCAGTACGACGCTCTGAACCGTCTGACGCGCGTGAATCTGATGAGTCCTGGCACACCTTATCTCCTTGAATCATATGCGTATGCAGAGTCAGGGAACCTGGTTGCCCGCTATCCGGAGGGTGCGCCGGGATACGATTACGGCTATGGCGCACAAGCGGCCGATTGCCCTGAGGGTGCATTGGCCAAAGCGCATGCCGTGGTAGCAGCCGTGACGCTGACCTACGGGCCGACCACCTACTGTTACGACCAGAATGGCAATCTGCGTCGGCAGATAATCGGGGGCGAAAAGGTCTTCTGGTTCGACTACGATGCGGAGAATCACCTGACGGAGATCAGCGGGGATGATGCGGCAACCTTCGTGTACGATGCCGATGGGCAACGGGTGAAGGCAAGCTTTGGCAGCGCCCCCAACATCACCATCGTAGCGTACGCCGGCAACCACTTCGAGCAGCAAACCGTGGGCAGTGTGGTCAGCACTGTCAAAACCTACTTTGCGGGCGGCGTACGAGTGGCGATGCGCACCCAGACGGGTGCGAGCGACGTGTTGCACTGGCTCATGAGCGATGCCCTGGGCAGCACGACCACGGCCACCGGCGCCAATGGTGAGTTGGTGGCATCTACCTTCTACGAGGCTTGGGGTGAGAGTATCCCCGTGGTCGGCGACCTGCCCACCGCGCGACGCTTCACCGGGCAGACGCACGATCCGGTCATCGCCGGCATCTACTACTACGGCGCACGCTATTACGACCCGGCGCTGGGGCGATTTTTGCAGGCCGACACCATCGTCCCCAATCCCCAAAATCCACAAAGTCTTAACAGATACAGCAATGTGCTGAATAACCCTGTCAAATACCGTGATCCCAGCGGCCACATACCATGTTACGGTGATGCGCCGGATGAATGTAGTTGGGCTGGCTACAAAGACCAACCGGCCGGCGCGCGGCGGCACTCGTTGCGTGGGTATGCGCGCTTCTTGGAAAAACAGGTGCAGAAGAATGGGATGACGGCTCTCGACGCCATGACTGATTTGTGGGGGTTCGCGAGCTTGTATGGCAAAGATGCTGTCACGACCTCAGAAGATGTCAGCTACACCCTGGTCGGAAGCGGCGGCACGATGACGCTGCTGGGCGGGTTCATTCTGAAAGGTCAGGAATTCCTGGGTGGCGCACCATTGAACCTGCCGAACTTCGGGGATACTGGCTTCCATCTCAATTATCGAGATCGGCACAATCAACCCTATCACTTCTGGGCGAACGTCAACACGACTGCGCAGGGCGGCAACCTGGGTGAAGGCATCGGGCTTGTCGCCAACGTCGTGCATGAGATGGCCGATCCGTCAGAAGCACTCAAGCCACCCCAGGAGCGCGGGACCTCATGGGAAGATTACTTCCTTTCCCTGAAAGGGCTGGAGATGGGGCAGATGTTGCACTCGGGCGCACTCACCGTGGATCAGGCTGGCAGTTGGATGCAAGCCAACCTCAGCGCGCCGGTGGAACCAGCCTACGATTTCTGGAAATCTACCGGTACAGGTTGGTGGCCGTCCGTCTGGATGCAGCAAGCGGTTGATCTTTTCCGCTGAGGAGGCACGCCATGCTACGATCACGCTATCTCAAGGCCCCAGCGCTCTCCGTGGGAGGCAAAGTCCGATTGGCGTTCGGCAGCTTGTTATGTGTCATTGGCTTGGCTGGATGTGGGTTAGCGCAGATTCCGGACAACATCCACCGTTACGAGACCCGTCAGGCTGCGCGCTATCCCTGGACCGTCGAAGCGATCAATGAAGAACACAAGACCAAGCTGTGCCAGGCGCTGCAACTGGAGATAAATGATCCATTCTGTCAAGCCGGAGCACGCGTCACGACGACCGAACTCATGCACGCCGTGAAACAACGGTTCCCCGTAAACCGGACGACATACCCTGAGGTTGCGACGGCTTTGCAGGGTTTTCCAGTGGCCGTCGAAGAGTCCAAGTTGCCGACAGGTGAGGTGACAAGTCGAAGCTATGCCTACCTGCTGACCCAATTTCACGGATTTTGTACCTACTTTGATATCAATCTAGATACCCAAGTAGTGGAACGGATAGATAACACGAAGGCGCCTGGACTCTCTGACGGGCCAATCCCTGAGGTGTGCGGACCCGCGATGGGGCAACCTTAGGTACGGATACCAGACTGGGCGTTTGCTCAATCAAACGAGTTAAGACCATGAACACAGCAAAGGCACGGTCTGTGGCCTGGTTGCTCTTGGCAAGTTCGGTTGTGCCCGTCCTGATCACCGCCTGCACATCTGAAAGCCTTGCACCGCAACGACCATTCTCTACTGAGTCCATGTTGATGGATGCTACGCTGTTCCCATCAGGATGGCGTAACCGATCCATCATCCCGACTGCCGACTCTCACGGCGCTGTAGAACACATGTTGCGTACTATGGAAGGATTTGGTACGGTGATTCATGAGATCTATCGGTATGAGCGGGTGCGATCGGCGCAGCGTGAGTACCATCGCCAACTAGACGTCTGGTATCCCGGTGCGCGGTATTACGGCGCATGGGAGGAAAAACCCGGGATGGCAAGGCAACTGGACTTCGCCGACGAGGCCTATGTGGCGTGCGCCAGCTACTATGCACCGCAGGTGAAAGAGGCTAAGCTCTGTGGTATGCTGGCCCGGTATGGCGAGTTCGTCGTCCGATTCTCGGCCGAGATAGCACCCGCGGCCCCCGCGGCGCCGCTGGCCCTTGACGAGGATGAGTTGGGCGAGTTGTTGGTCAAACTCGATGATCGGTGGCAAGCGGCCATGGCATCACTCCCGACGCCATCGCCGTGATCTACCACGAGCTGCGCAATCAGCCCGGTTTTTGGCCACGAATTGCACGAATCGAAACGAAGACAGAAGCTCGATTCGTGCAAATTAGTGAAATTCGTGGCAGAAAAAGCTGGGCGGATTCTTGCCACGAATTGCACGAATTGACACGAAAAGGCCCTGGAATTCGTGCAAATTAGTGAAATTCGTGGCAGAGAAAGCAAGGCGGATTCTTGCCACGAAAAGCCCATTCATGCCGCGGCAGGCTCATCTTCTTCCTCGTCGCCGAAGGCCAGATCGAGGGCTTGGCTGGTGACGATGGCGTAGGTGCGCGTGAGCGTGGCGCTCACCTCGGTGGCGTCCTGACCCAACGGTGGCGCGCCCAGGCGTTTGAGCAGCACAGCGCCGACTTCAGGCGCAGCAATACTCACGGTGAAATGCTCCAACGGCGCACCCTCTTGCCAAAACGTTGGAATGAGTTCCTCCAGTGGGCGCCCGTCGGTCAGTTTTTCGGCCGCGGCGCCAATCGCGGCCGCGGCGCCATATCCTTGTCGCTCGGCGCCATATCCTTGGCGCCCGGCGCGCAGCGCACCCAGGATCTCTTCGCGCGTGCGTCCGCGCAGGCGAAAGATGAGGAAGGGGTCCTGGTCGAAACGCTCGCCGAGCAGATAGAAGACCGCAGCCAGATGTTTGCACGGGTTGGCCGCATCAGGGCAGGAGCACTTGGTGGTCAGGTCCTGCTGGGTTTGGGGAAAGAGGGAGACCTTGGCCGCGTCGAACGCGGTCTCGACATCGGGCGGCATCTCGCCGTTGAGCAGGCTGGCCGTAAAGATGGCCTGTGCGGCCAGCGCCGTCAGCACGCGCTCCCACTCCTGGTTTGTCAACTGCCCAATGTTGATGGTGATCTTATACGGAGTTGGTCTGGAGCCTTGCACACGGGCGCTCACCTTGCCCGGCTCGATATTGATCTCCAGAACTTGCCCCTTGCGCGCATAGGCGCGGCCGCCAGGCGGCCGCTGTCCACCAGGCGCTCCAGGGCAGCAATCCAGCGATCGGCCCACCAACTCTTGGCAAACGCGCCCGTTTGATGCTCAGCGCGGATGCCGTCAGCCCGTAATGGCCGCGACGGCGCAAAGTAGTGATCGTTGTCCTCGCGGTAGGACGCGCGGCGTGGACTCATACCCCCTCCTCGGTCGCCACGGCATCCTGCCGCAGCACGAGCAGATCGCGCAACTGCGCCGTGGAAAGCTCTGTCAACCACGATTCGCCCGCGCCCACGATGCTGTTGGCCAGCTCTTTCTTGCTCTCGATCAGCAGATCAATTTTCTCTTCCAGGGTGCCCGCGCAGATGAATTTGTGTACCTGCACGTTGCGCTGTTGCCCGATGCGGAACGCGCGATCGGTGGCCTGATTCTCCACGGCCGGATTCCACCAACGGTCGAAGTGAAAGACATGGTTGGCCTGCGTCAGGTTCAAACCCACACCGCCGGCCTTGAGCGAAAGCATGAACAGGCGCGGGCCGTTGCCGCTTTGAAACAGCTTCACCATCTCATCGCGCTGGCGCGCCGGCACGCCGCCGTGCAAAAACAACGGCTCTTCGCCAAAGGATGCGGTCAGGTGCTGCACCAGCATCTCGCCCATCTCGAAGAATTGGCTGAAGATCAGCGCGCTGTCATTGACCGACAGCACCTCTTCCAACATCTCAGACAGACGGTTGAGCTTGCCGGAACGGCCGGCCAAATCGCTGGTCGTGCGGTTGCCCAGGAAGTGCGCGGGATGGTTGCAGACCTGCTTCAGCTTCATGAGCGTAGACAAAACCAGGCCGCGACGCTGCATCCCCTCCGACTCCTCGATCTGCCGCAGAGAATCCTTGACCACCGCCTCGTACAGGGTCGCCTGCTCCGCGGTCAGGTTGCAATAGACCTTCATCTCGTTCTTCTCAGGCAAGTCCTGAATGATAGTTGGGTCGGATTTCACCCGGCGCAGCAGCAGCGGCTGCACCAGGGTCTTGAGTTGCGCGGCCGGTTCGGGCTGGTGATAGCGTTCGATAGGCAACGTAAACTTGCTGCGGAAGGATTGCTGCGACCCCAGGTAGCCCGGATTGAGGAATTCCATGATGGACCACGATCGGTCAGGCGGTTTTCGACCGGTGTGCCGGTCAGCGCCAGGCGATGACGCGCGGCCAGGCCACGCGGCCTGCGCCTGTTTGGTCGTAGGATTCTTGATATTCTGCGCCTCGTCCAGGATGACATCGCCCCAGGCCACCTGCCCCAACAGCTCGCGATCGCGCGAGCAGGCTGTAGCTGCTGACGACCACGTCGGTCTGCTGGCTGGCCGTCACGAACTCCTCGCCGCCCAAGCGGTTGGCGCCCTGGTGTACCAGCACGCGCAGCGAGGGCGCAAAGCGCTGAATCTCGCGCTCCCAGTTGCCAAGCACCGACGTGGGGCAGATCAACAGCACCGGGTCAGGCTGCGGGTTCTGTTCACGCCCGTGCAAGACCATGCCGATGGTCTGGATGGTGTTATGGCACACGATGCCGTTGGCGACGAAGTTGTGGCGCCCGGCGATCTCCAGGTCATAGACCCAACCGGTGTACGGCACGGGTTCGATGGCCGTGATGGCGCTGAAGACGGTGACTTGCCCAGGCTCGCCCCCGGCCGGCGGCGTGACACACACAGCATCACCGACTTGCAGATCGTTGGTCCAGCCGGCCGGCGTGAGTAGGCGATGGCGGCGGGTGATGGTTACGCGGCAACCGTTGGCCAGGGTAATGGTGCGCAGGGACTCTTGCACCTGCTGCCGATAGAGGCGCTGCACCGGCGCGGCCACCAGGCGTCCATCGGCCTCTTGCCGGGCCTGGGCGTGCAGCGACGCCCGCGGCTGCGCCCAGAAGCCTTCCCCATCGAAATACGCCTCCCCGGCGTAGGTGTCCCAAAGAGTCTCGGCCGCCAGCGGCGCACCGTTGACCGTGACGAGCGTCTCTGCGCTCAGGCATTTACCCAGACCCATGTCATCGGCCAGGCAGCCGCCGAGACCCACGCGACGCAAGAAAACCAACCAGGCCAGCCCGCGCTCCTGATACGGACGCAAGGTGCCGACGAAGCCGGACGGCGCCGGCAGTGGCTGCATTTGATCGTGGTGGCTGAGGTTCTGAAAGAGGTCCCTGCAGCCAGGCGTCGAGGGCGACATGGGTGACGGGTAGGCCATCCACCGCGCCCTGCTCGCCATCGCCCAGTGCAAGGTGCATGGCATCCAGGGAGGCCCAGCCTCGCCCCTGGGCGCGACGCTTTCCCAGAAGCGGATGGCGGCCTCCACCTGTTCGGGCCGAAATTCAACCCATTGCCCGCGAATGTTGACCAGCGGGCTTTTCAATGCAGCCAGGCGCTCGAACTCCTCTTGTGTCAGCGGGTCTTCGCCCAGGCCAGTTGCCAGTCATACTCCACCACTTTGGCAAACGACAACAGCCCGCTGGCCTCGCTGGCCGTCTGTTTCTGCTTGAGCTTCAGGCGCACGCCCAACGCGGCCGCGCGCTTTTGCCACCAGGGCGGGGTCAGGATACCAAAGCCGCTCTGCTCGAGCAGCGGGGCCGCCTCACGCAGAAAGGTGTAGGCTTCGGGCGTGGTCAGGGCGACGCTACTCGGACACGCCGCGCGCAGGGTCTGTTCGAGCGGGGCAAAACAAGCGCGCAGCCTTAGCCAGACCGCTGAGCAAACGCTCTTGCGGCTGCGGCAGGCGGCGATTGAGCAAGGTCAACGTGCTGCTGGCCTCTTGCCACACCTGTTCGGCCGGCACCAACAGGCTTGGATCATCGGTGGCCTGCAGCAGGTAATGCACGACCCAACTACGTTCGTCAGGGGAAGCCGCGGCCGGCGGGGTGGCGAGTTGGAAAGAGACGCGAAAGCCGGGCGTGGTGGCCTGCTGCAAATCCTCCAGCCAGCGATTGATCTGCCCAACCAGGCCGCTGAGTTGAAGCTGGCGCCGCTCACCTGTGGCTGAGGGCTGAACAGGCGTCAATCCACGACCGCACTGCGCCCGGCGCGCCAAGCGGCGGGGCAGCGCGGTTGCACGGGGCCGGCCCAGGCGCGCACCTGTTGATCCACCCACGTCGTCGGCGCGGCGGTGAGCAGGGTCAGCAGGCCGATGGGGCGCCAGGCGGCGTTGGTCCGCCGCAGGCTGCGACAGGCCGGCGGCATCGCGTTCAGCAGCCATTGGAAACGCGCCTGCTCATCGGCATCCACCCAGGTCGGTTGCCAGCGCGCAACGACGGTTTTGCCTGCTTCCTCCAGGGTGGGGATATAGCGCTGGCGGGCCAGGAGTTCCAGGGCAAAGCGCGCCGCCGCAATCCAGAAGCGCAGGTCGGCGCCCAGGGTGACGCCGGGCGCGGCTGCAGTGGGCCTGGTGACCAGGGCACTCAAGGCGGCCGGCGCAGTGAGCGCCAAGCCATCAATCGCCCAATCGGCCAGGGTCGGTTGCGTCGCCCTGCGCGCTCGGGGGCCTGGCCGTCAGCGGCGTCCATCGTCGGTGGGCAGGCGGGCCAGGGCGCTGCTTTTGGTCACACCGCTGCCCGTGCTGAGCCGCGCCGCGGTCAACAGGCTGGATGTGGGCGCCTGGGCCGGATGCCCCGGCCGGCTTGCGTGGGCCGCGGCGGCGCCCCTTACGCCCCTCAGCGTCGGCCGCAACCTCGCCCCAGATGAAAAATGTTTCGACCGTCTCGGCAGCCAACCAGGATGCATGTAAAATGAGCATGAATGGTGACTCAATCTGTTGGGCGGCTTACAGCAAGCGCGCCAGGCCCGCCTTGTCCACTTTGCCCGCAGCGGTCAGCGGCAGGCTGTCACTGATCCGGAACTCGGCCCAAGCGTCTGTAACGCCAGACCATGCCGGCAATGGGCGCTAACTCTGCACGGTCAACGGCATGTTGGGATGCGGCAAACACAAAGCGCCACGCCAGCCTCACCCATGACCGGTCCGGGCTTGCCCAGGCACGCAGCAGGCGACCTTGGGATGCTCCGCCAGGTAGGCTTCGATCTCCGCCGGATAGACGTTGAAGCCGCCGGTGATGAACATCTCTTGCTCCGCCCTTCGACCGTCAGGCAGCCCTGCTCATCCAGGCGGCCGATGTCGCCGGTGTGAGCCAGCCTCGGCGTCAGCGCGCATCGTTGTCCAGCGGAGTTGCACATAACCCTTCATCACGCAGGGTCCAGTGCGGCGATCTCGCCGATCTGGCCTGGCGGCAGCGTTGGCGGCGCTGTCCACGATGCGTACGTCGAACTCGGACGCGGCGCGGCCAGCCGTGCGCACCAGCGTATCGGCGTTGTCGGTGGGGCGGTGTAAGTACCATGCCGGCGGATTCGGTCGACCGCCAGCCATGCACGGCAAAAGGCGCCAGGGGATGCAATGCGCCGCATGGCGGTCGGAAGGTGGGCGCGCCGCGACGATGGTCATGCGCAGGGAGGATAGGTCGAAATCGGCGAAATGGGCGGCAGGAACTCCATGATCCACATCAATCGGCACCTGGCCCAGGATCGTGACCGCTCCTGGGCCACCAGGGTGAGGTCTCAACGGGTGAAAGCGCCCAGCACGATGAGGGCGCGCCGCTGAACATGGCGCCCACGGTGATGAGCACCGCGCCGCTGGCATGATTCATGGGCAGGTGCAGGATGATGCGGTCAGTGCTGCGGAAGCCGAGGTGACGGACCTGCGCTGATGTTGCTGATGATGTTGGCATGGCTGAGCCGCGCCTTTGGGTGCGCTGGTGGTGCTGCCGGTGAAAACGAGAGATCAAGGCATCATCGTCGGGCTTTGCAGCTGCGCCTGCCGCGGTCAGGGCGGCGCTCAACCCAGCTTGAGCCTGGCGGTCATGAGATCGGTCAACAGATGGGCGCCATCGGCAACGCCATCCGCATGAGTCATGGCATCGCCGATGATGACCAGGTGACGCACGCTGGTCAGGGTGACAGGAAGGGCTGCAAGCGGGCGTCCATCGGCCTGCAGCACCAGGGAGCACCGGTCGCCAGCGGGCCAGCGGCGACCTCCAGGGGCGTCGTACTGGCCGTTGAAGCAGGCCGGGACCCCGCCGCAGCGCATGGCCGCCAGGTAGGTAATGATGTATTCGGGCCGCGTGGTTCGCACGCAGGCCGATACAATCGCCGTGTTCGATGCCCAGGGCCATGAACGCGGCGGCCAACCGATCAACCTGCTGCGCCAGCATCCGCCAGGTGAGCCGCATGTCCTGAAAAACAATCGCTTCTCGGTCGGGCACCGGTCGGCCGCGGCGAGAAGGGCGCTCAGGTGGGTAGCTACGGATGCGTCATTCCTGCTCCGGTTTTACCGTTCCGCTCGGTGTCATCGAGATAGCTCAGCTGGTCAACGATCTA
>NZ_JADIZS010000048.1:0-44651 GCF_016704685.1 Candidatus Amarolinea dominans | reverse complement strand
AGGATTGAGCAGCTCGGTCGAGGTTTAGTCTGGTCGGTAGGGTCGTGTACCTGAGGGCCCGGTTCTTCTACAGGTGGAGTCGCTTGGTCAGGCGTAGGACTTTAGTCTTGGGGCATGGATACAGACGAAGCCGTTGGTAGCATACCTGGTACAGCCGAGAGTATCACGACGAAGACGACGATCAGTTGACGAGGATAGAGAGTTTCATGATGTCCCTCCCGAAATTGAAAACTGGAAGAATCTCATTGCACTTTGAAACGCAAAAGCGGGCGCAACAACCTGCTGAAATCTGACCACGAACGTGGCAGACTATGTCCTGACAATTGGAAACCCTGCATTCAGAGTTCATAATGGCGGGATGTTAACTGATCTTATTTCCCGCTGCGCAACCACAACAGGTTGAGGCGCAGCGCCTCGTAACAAGGCGCAGGGTCAGCGACTCCAAACGACGTGCGGGCGAAGATCCGGCGATAGGCCTGCTCGTCCCGATAGAGCAAGGGCCAGTCCAACAACCAATCAACCAGGACGCGGTCGTTTGGATGGGTTTCCGTGCTGAAATTGCCTACGATCAGCGTGCCGCCAGGCGCCAACATGTCAGCTTGACCGAGCCTGTCAGCGACGGTCCGCCACCTCCCTCTCTTGTTGAGTCTGATGTCGCTGGCTTGCGCGACTGGCGGTGTGGTCATGAGCCCCTCCTTTTTCTACTGGTAGGGCAGAGAACGAATCTGTCCGCGGGCATAAACGCTTGTATCTATTCTACCTGCTTTTGGCCGCCCGAGACTGCACACTTACTGCACAAAAACTGCATAGTTGCGCGGCGCCAAATCTTCACGCAGTGCGCCATCCAGCGCGACGCGCGGGTCACTCGAGAGCCGAGATCCCTTTTCGCCGCCGAATCCAACCCACGTAAACATCGTCCGGCTTCGGTCCCACTGATTATTGCCAATGTAGGTGCGTCGCACCTGGATGCGCATCCCTCTCACATTCGCCCAGTTGAACCAGCTCTCGCCGCGCAGAGGGTAGTAGTATGTCATCCAGGCGCTGTTCTCGATGATGGTGCGCCAGCCGCCGCCCTGCCAGTTCAAGAACTGGTCATTGTCGCGATGAAGCTGTAGCTGCACGCCGTTGTCGTCCACCACCACTACTGTGATCGAAGGGCGGCCTGCCGCACGGTTTCACCGCGTTTCAGGCAGATGGGCAGCCAGGCCTTGTTCCGCCAATCGCTGGGGCGCGCACCCCAGGCCCCGATCACCGCTTCGCCTACCCAGGAATTCCCCTCGTCGGTGCCGCCCATGTGCAAGGCGTTGCTTCCCTGGCAGGCATCGGATACCAAGTCGAAGTGATCGAGATCATTGTGGTCGTTGTACCAGCTCCCCAGACCGAGCTCGAAATCCTCGATGAGGTCGGGGGGCCAGTTCGCTGGCGTGCTTGTGGGTGTGGGCGTATTTGTGGAGTCGGCGTGGGCGTATCGAAAATCATATCGGTAACTCGAAACGAGGCGCACCAATCGCCGGTATCCGCCCGAAGCTCCAGTTGCGATGTGTTGTAAGGATAGCTATCACCAAGACTTGCCTCATGGTGCTCCGGGGTAGCAAGGTAGCATGAGTAATGGGCTGATTGACCTACCACCATGTTTGTGCTCGTATCGTAGAGTTTCAAGTATGGCCCCTGGTAGCACGTCTGAGCGATTGAATTTACATCGAAGGACAGGGTCAGGAATGTCACGATTGCCTGAGTGGGAACCTGCAGACAATTGGCTGCTTCCGTCAAGGAAATGCTGGTTTGCTCAGGTGGTAGGCTGGCGCCATTTCGGCATACCGAAGGAAGAGGTTGGAAGGGCCCCAACAGGTGGACACCCGGAGCGTAAAACCGATCGGCAGTGGGATGGGCGTCGCGGTGGGGGTTCGTGTTGAGGTGCGCGTCGGCGTTGGGCCTGCGACAAGCGTGGCCGCAGGCGTGAACGTCTTGGTTGGTTTGGGTGCGCGTCGGCGTGAATGTTGGAGTTCGTGTCGCCGTGCTTCCTGGGGGAGGTGTCCGCGCCGGCGTCACGCTGGACACCTGCGTCGAGGTGGCGTGAACGTCTTAGTCGGTTTGGGCGTGCGTGTCGGCCTATCAGGTCTTGAAAGGCGAGAGGATTTTGCATGTCGCGGATGGCGCCACCCCGCCAATATCTTCACCTAACAGCCAGCGCACCGGCGCCGGGTTGTTACCGGCGCCATGGTAAGATCAACGAACTCGCCCCGCAGATCAGAGAAAGGTTCGTTGGTGACGTCGGATTGGTAGTAGGTCAAGAGGCTGGATTCATGCTGGGTCACACCGTGCGCCAAGACGAAATTTCGTGGATAGGGGGAGAGTACAAACACCAAGATGACGATAACAGACATAATTACAGAATGGGTTTTCATTGCAAACTCCTTTTTTTGAAAGAACCCGCCATATTCCGGCAATGCAGCGCAATAACGCCTGAGCGTGTATCCCATCTACTGTGCCCTTGCCATTTTGTCCCAATCGAATATCTTCGACCAGTGGCCATCGCCATCCCAAGTCTTCTATTCTTCAAGAGAAAGAACACGTGTTCTCTGTCACGAGCCACTCGATTGAAAATCCTCTCGATCTGTTGTTCGCACTTGCTTGTCTCCTGGGCGGCCTAACGGCTTACGTTGGTCACGGATTGTCAGTTTTTCCTCACAGCATCGAGCAAATCGGTCCGCTGGCATCGCCACTGTTGATGATTCTACCGGATTTTGACCGGTTGAGACTACACATCTTCTGCACAGATACTGCATGATGGCCTGTAAAGGGCCATCGCGCAGTGACGCCAGTCGCGTCGCGGCCGGGGTCACTGCAGCCGAATCCGGTCCAGGTAGACATCGTCTGGCTCAGGTCCCACTGATTATTGCCGATGTAGGTGCGCCGCAGCTCGATGCGTAGACCGGCGACATGAGTCCAGTCGAAGCCGGCTTCATGCCGCAGCGGAATGAAGTATTCCGACCAGGCGTCGTTTTCGATGATCGTGCGCCAGCCGCCTCCCGGCCAGGGTAAGTACTGATCGTTGTCGCGGTGGATGACGAGCGTATTGCCGTTCGCATCCCGAATGGTCACGGTCAGGGAGGGACGGCCGCCGCGCAAGGTCTCGCCGCGTTTGGCGCAGTAGACCAGGCTGGTCTTGTCCTGCCAGTTGTGCGGGCGGTCGGCCCAGTCGCCGATCACGGCCGCGCCGACCCAGGAGTTCCCTTCGTCCGTGCCCCCCATGCGCATGGCGAAGCTGCCCTGGCACGCGTCTGCCGTCACATCGAAGTGGTCGAGATCGTTGGACTCGCTGTACCAGCCCACCAATCCATCCTCGAAGTCCTCGATCAAGCCGGTTGGGGCCGTTGGTGTGGGTGTCGGCGTCCGCGTCGGAGTTGGGGTGATCGTGGCGCAGCCGCCGGGCACAGGGACGCTGCCGGTTGGACAGGCCGTCGGGGTCGGCGTGAAGGTCGGCGTTGGCGTGCGGGTCGGCGTGTTGGTTGGGGTAATCGTTGCGCATCCGCCGGGCACGGGCACACTGCCGGTTGGACAGGCCGTCGGTGTGGAAGTCGGCGTCCAGGTTGGCGTGTTGGCCGGGGTAATCGTCGCGCAGCCGCCGGGCACAGGAACTGTATCGGTCGGACAGGCCGTCGGCGTGATAGTCGGCGTGGTCGTGGGCGTCATCGTCGGTGTCCGGGTTGGCGTAGGTGTGCGAGTCGCTGTCCAGGTTGGCGTCGGCGTGGGAGTTGGCGTCCAGGTTGGCGTCGGCGTTGCGGTCACGGGCGCCGGGCAGACCCGGAGCTCATCGGCCCAGGCGATGACGTGGCCGGGTTGCCGAGGCCAGTGTCGCAGGCGGATTTGTTTGACGTTGGAAAGATCGAGCACGCCATTCCCCTGGTGATCCCACGGATCGCGCCAGGTCATGGCCGCCAGCGGCACCGGAAATCTCCTGCCACCCAGCGCCATCGGCCGTGATGGGGACGCCCCAGATTTCGTCATCGGCGTCTTGCAGGGCCAGGTACAGATCAGCGCTGCCGGCCTGCTTGCGGTAGAAAAACCGCAGCTCCTGGACGGCGCGCCAGTCACGATTGACCGGCTTTGCCACGAACCACCAGTCGTCAGGCTCGAAGGTGCTGCAGTCCAGTTTGATGGCCTGCCCGCGATAGCCGGCGTCCTGGGAGTAGCTGCAGATGGCGCCGTTGCCAAATTCGCCGTGCCAGTCACGAATATCGTCGAAGCCTTCGAGGGTCTGGCACGCGGGCGGATAAGCTCGCGGCGAGCGGCAGAAACTGCGTGGTGAAAGCCGTGTACCGAATCCAGTCGAGCGTCACGAACGTCGAAGCGCCGGGGTAGGTGAAGCGGCCGCACCAGTCATCCACCTCGGTGCATGCCCAATAGCTCGTCATGATGCGCATGGGCGTGGTTGGCAGGGGCCCGCGTGCGCCGATTTCCTCGTGCCGCAAGGCGCCATCCACATACCAGGCCACGCGCCCGGCCTTCCACTCGATGGCGTAGGTATGAAACGCCGCCGAGGCGTCGAAGCCCAGGTCAATCCAGGTTTCGTGGTTGCCGGCGCCCTGGGTGAAGTAATTGACCTGCAGGCGAGTCGGATCGCGCCCGAGCAGTTCGACGTCTATCTCATCGTTTGGGTTGTTGTCGCTTGGTCCCGTGTAGGTGAAGAATGCCGTCACCGTGCCGGGGACATTCGAGGCCTTGAGCCGCGCTTCGAAACGCCCGTACCCAACCAACGCATTGCTGCGATATTCTCCCGACGCATACGGTCGGTCTCGACAGCCATCCGGGCAGGGATTGTCATCCAGGCGAATCTGCAGCAGGCTGTCGGCCACGCTGATATGGTCAGGCAGCCAGCAGTTCAAGAAGGGTGGTCGTGGATTGCACCAATCGGCCTTGTGCCAGCGGACTGTGTCGAAGGTGTTGAAATCATCAAAGAATGAGGGGGTAGACGTGTTCAGGCGCATGGCCACCACGGCGGCCGCGCCCACGACCAGAGTCAGGCCAAGAATAGCCAGGCCCAGAAGAAGTGAAAATCGTTGTTTGGATCGCATGATCGTCCCCCTATCGGTCACATTGCTCGCATTGTCACCTTTCAGAAACCGCCGGGCTGACTGAAAGGTTCATAGCGGGCGTGGGGCACAGACAGTGAAATCCGGCTGTTTCTCTGCGATAAGAGATGGCTCACAGTCCGGCTATCACCAGGGCGCCATGAACGCTGGCGTCTACGCATCAGGAAATTCCTCATCGTATGCACTGTCATGGCCTGCGCCGACCGTGCTGCACGCGCATAAACACCGCTCGCACACCAGCCAGTCGGCCGGCGCGGAATTTTGCTTGCGCATCTGCTGCCCCGACGGCGCGGCTGGCAGCAGGTATCCTTCACCCCATGCCAATGCCCGGCAGCACCGATCGCACCAGGCGTTCGCACGGTTCTGCGCGGCCCACCAGGCCAGGGCCGCTTGCCGCGCCAGGGCCATCTGCACGGGCAGGCCTGGCGAGAGGGCCGCATCGAATGTGGCTTGCGACATCATTGTCTTCTCCGAAGTCCGAATCAGCTGACGATCTTGCTTGCTTCTATTCTACATCCAACGGCGCACGTTCAGACTGCACACTGTCTGCACAAATACTGCAGACTTTCTCCAACCGGCACAGATGCGGCCCAAAGGACGCTTGCTACCTGCTCCACACTGGTGTATAATCTTGCCTAGCCACTACAGGAGGAGTTTCGCCATGCCACGCTGGTTCAATGTCGCCGGACCGTGCAATCCGGATATTCACTATATGCTATCTCCCCTGACGCGTATCCCCGCAGTGTGGCCCCTGATCGAACAACAGGGCTATTTTGTGATCCACGCGCCGCGCCAGACAGGGAAAACGACCGCCATGATCGCCCTGGCGCGTGCATTGACCGCGGCCGGACGCTTCGCCGCCGTTCTGCTCTCGGCCGAAGTCGGCGCCGCGTTCAACAATGACCCCGGCGCCGCGGAGCTGGCGATCCTGAACTCCTGGCAGCGAGCGGCGGCCTTCTTCCTGCCGGCCGAACTGCGCCCACCGCCCTGGCCCAGCGCTGAGCCGGGCACGCGCTTGGCGGCTGCGCTCGATGCCTGGGCCCAGGCATCGCCGCGCCCCCTGGTCATCTTCATTGACGAAATTGATGCGCTGCAGAACGAAGCGCTTGTTGCCGTTCTACGCCAGCTGCGTGAAGGCTACTTTCGCCGGCCAGAATTTTTCCCCTGGTCCCTCGCCCTGATCGGCCTGCGCGACGTGCGCGACTACAAGGTGGCTTCGGGGGGGAGTGAGCGTTTGCACACCGCCAGTCCCTTCAACATCAAGACCGATTCATTGACTCTAGAGAACTTTACCCTTCGGGACGTGGCCGCGTTGTACCAACAACATACGGATGACACGGGCCAGGTGTTCACACCCGCAGCCACGGCGCTGGTCTTTGAGCTGACGCAGGGCCAGCCCTGGCTGGTCAACGCCCTGGCGCGGCAGGCGGTGGAGACGCTCGTGCCGGATCGGACGCAACCGATCACTCCTGAAACGATTGAACAGGCGAAGGAGATTCTGATCGAACGGCAGGATACGCACCTGGACAGCCTGGCCGAGCGGCTGCGCGAGCCGCGCGTGCGTCGCATCATCGAGCCGATGATCGCCGGCCAGACGCTGGGCGATGTGCCCGAAGACGACCGCCGATTCTTGCTGGACCTTGGCCTGGTGCGCCGTGATCCGGCGGGCCGGCTGACGATTGCCAACCCGATCTACCGCGAAGTCATTCCGCGGGTGCTGACGCAGGGAACGCAAGACACGCTGCCGCGCATCGCCCCCATTTGGCTCAGGTTGGACGGCACGTTAGAGCCGGCGCTCCTGTTGGAAGCATTCCTGGCCTTCTGGCGTGAGCACGGGCAGGCGCTGCTCAAGAGCGCGCCCTACCACGAGGTCGCGCCCCACCTGGTGCTGATGGCCTTCTTGCACCGGGTGGTCAACGGCGGCGGCAGCCTGCAGCGCGAGTACGCGGTGGGCATGGGGCGACTGGACATCCTGCTGCGCTATGGCCAGGTGCGCCTGGCCATCGAACTCAAGACCTGGCGCGACGATGAGCCGGATCCCCTGAGCAAGGGGCTGAGCCAGCTCGACGCCTACCTGGCCGGCCTCGGTCTCGACACCGGCTGGCTGGTCATCTTCGATCAACGCGCCAACCAGCCGCGCATCGCCGAACGCACAAGCACCGCCACCGCGCTCACCCCGGCCGGCCGATCCGTCACCGTCATCCGCGCCTGAGCGGCCAACCCCTCGATACCTCCCCTGATCCTCCTACGATCTTCGACGATCCCGCGCTGATGGCGCTGCGCACCCGTCATGACGGCGAACGCAGCGCCGGTAATGAGTTAGTCTCTATCTCGCATCGGTCCCTCTGGAGGAAAATCTTCGCCCATGGCTCCACACAACCTGACCCGCCGTGAATTCCTGACCGCCTCCCTCGCCAGCGCGGCCACCCTGCTCATCGCCGGCTGCCAACCGGTTACGGATGGCGCCTCGCGTATCAATCCAGCGCCGAGCGCGACCCCGCGACCCCGCGTCCTGCGCATCAACATGCCGCTGAATCGCGGCGATATTGGCGCCGCGGCCGATCCCGGCTGCTCCGGAGCCTACCACAGCTACTTCATCAACTCGCTGATGTTCAGCGCGCTGATCGCGCTGGACGCGCACCTGCAGCCGACGCCTGATCTGGCCGCCTCCTGGCAGATCAATGACGACGGCACGGTGTGGCGCTTCAGGTTGCGTAAGGATGTGGCGTGGAGCGATGGCACGCCCGTAACCGCGCATGATTTTGCCTGGGCGATCAAGCGCAACCTGGCGCCCACGCTCTACTGCGGCGGCCAATACTGGCAGCTTGTGGACATCCAGGGTGCGCGCGCCTTCTACACCGGCGAAACCGCCGATGCTAACCGCGTCGGTGTCCGCGCCCTGGATGATCTGACGCTGGAGGTGACGCTGGAAAATCCGTCAGCCTACTTCATCAACCTGGCCTCCCTGCCCAGCTTCATGGCCCTGCCGCGCCAGGTGGTGGAAAAGGCCGGCGACCAGGCCTGGACAAAGCCCGCGAACGTGGTGAGCAACGGCCCATTCCGCCTCGCGGAGTGGATTCCTGAGAAGCAAATGATCTTCACGCCCAACCCGGGCTACCACGGCGGCGCGCCGGGCGTGGATCGCCTGATTGTCAACATGATCCGCCAGGAGAGCACGGCCTTGAGCGCGTACGAGGCGGGCGAGTTGGATATGGTGGAGGTGCCGGTGGCCGAATTGGGCCGCGTGCGCGCCGACGCCACATTGAGCCAGGAACTGCAATCGAATGCGGAGCTGACCACCATGCATCTGCGCCTCAGCGTGCAGATCAAGCCGCTGGCCGATGTGCGCATGCGCCACGCCTTCGCCCTGGCCATTGATCGCGAAACCCTGTGCAACAAGGTGCTGCCAGGCATCGGCCAGCCAGCCTATCAGTTCCTGCCGCCCAACATGCTCGGCCATGACGGACAGCTCGGCCGCGAACTGGCCTTCGATCCGGCGCGCGGCCGTGCGCTGTTGATCGCGGCCGGCTATGCGAGCGGCAAAGAGGTGCCGTTGGTCTACTGGCAGTACGAGCAGAATGAGACTTACCAGACGCTGTTCGAGGCGCTGCAGGCGATGATCCTGGAGAACCTGGGCGTGCGCACCGAGCTGGCGCCCACCGAGGCCGGCGCACGGCAGGCCTGGCGCGCCCAGCGCCCGCTGCGGCCTCATTTCTACCGCCAACTGTGGGGCGCGGACTATCCCGATGCGCACAACTTCATGACGGTGCTCTACACCACGCCCCCGCCGCAGGCCGACCTCTGGAAAACGGCGCCGGAGTTGATCTACAGCAATCGCACGTTCGATGACCTGGTACGCCAGGCATCAAGAGAACTCGACCCTGTCAAGCGTGCCGCGCTTTATCAGCAGTGCGAGCGCATCTTGGTGCTGGACGACCCCGCGATCATTCCGCTGTATTACGTCATGCGCCACCGGCTGATCAAGCCGGCGCTGCAAGGTCTGATCATCAACGGCATGGGCGCGCCCGCGTTCCGACAGGTGCGGCTGGTCTCATGAGCGGCCAACCCCCGCACCCCACCTGGCAGCATGGGTTGAACCGGCTCGGGCAGTCGCTGCTGACGCTGCTGCTCCTCTCTGTGCTCACCTTTGCCGTGGCGCACGCGACGCCGGGCGGGCCATTTGGCCTGGATGACCCCGATCAGGCCGCGCGCGTGCCGCTGGAGATGCGCCAGCGTTACCGGCAGCTCTACGGCCTGGATCAGCCCATCGCCGTGCAGTATCTGCGCTGGCTCGGCCGCGTCCTGCAGGGCGATTTCGGCATGTCCTACACCTACCGCAACGAAACCGTGCAGCAGGTGCTGGCGCGCACGCTGCCGGTTTCCGCGCCGATCGGCCTGGCCGCGGCCGTGCTGGCGCTTGGCGCGGGCGTGCCGCTTGGCATCGCCGCGGCCGCGCGCCGCGGCGCCTGGCCGGATCAAATGGCGCGCCTGCTGGCGGTGGCCGGGTCAGCTATTCCGATCTATGTCCTGGCGACGCTGTGCGTGGTGATCTTCGCCGTGCGTCTGCACTGGCTGCCGCTAACCGGCTGGGGCGCGCCGGGCCGCGCCATCTTGCCCATCTGCGTGCTCGCCCTGGGGCCGCTGGGCGCGGTGATCCGTTTTACGCGGGCCGAAACCCTGGAGGTGCTGGCCGCGGACTACATCCGCACCGCGCGGGCCAAGGGCCTGCCGTCGCAGCATGTGCTGGGCCGCCACGTTCTGCGCAACGCGCTGCTGCCGGCCCTGACCCTGGCCGGCCCGCTGCTGGCGCATCTGCTGACCGGCTCGTTTTTTGTCGAAACCATCTTCAACATCCCCGGCGTGGGCGCGGCCTTTGTCTACGCCGCGGCCGACCGCGACTACCCGTTGATCATGGCCGGCGCGCTGCTGGCGGGCGGCCTGGTTATTCTGCTCAACCTGCTGGTGGATGTGGCCTACGGCCTGCTCGACCCGCGCCTGCGCCTCACGCCGACCGATTAGGTCGGCGCAAGCGAGAGAGCGATTGAAATCGCGCCTAATGGGCGTTCCGCCGGGCGTGTATCTGCGTGGACGCAATATCGGCCGCCGCAAGCGAGAGCGATTGAAATCGCGCCTAATGGGCGTTCCGCCGGGCGTCCACCTGCGTGGACGCGATATCGGTCGGCGGCGGCCGACCTTGCGGCGGAACGCCCATTCGCCCCGAATTCATTCGGCGGCACGCGGAGAAATGGACGCATGAGAATCCTTTGGCGCAGCATCACCCGGCGCTTGCGGCGTGATCGGGCGGGCCTGTCCAGCCTGATCTTCCTCGTTGTCCTGACAACCGTTGCCCTGCTTGCGCCCTGGCTTGCGCCCTTCGATCCGCTCGACGTGGATTTCGAGCATGTGCGGCAGCCGCCCGATGCGCAACACTGGTTGGGCACCGACAAGCAGGGCCGCGACGTGCTGAGCCGCCTGCTCTTTGGCGCACGCCTCTCGCTGGCCGTCGGCTTCGTCAGCCAGGCGCCCATCCTGCTCATCGGAGTCAGCGCCGGCTGCCTGGCTGGCTACAGAGGCGGCCGCAGCGCCGGCCTGATCATGCGCGTGGTGGATGTCTTCTACGCCTTTCCCACCACCCTCCTGCTGATCGCGCTCATGGCTATCCTGGGCCGCGGGTTCGGCAGCCTGCTCATCGCCCTGACCATCACCTCCTGGGCTGGCGTGGCGCGCCTGGTGCGCGGCCAGGTCTTGCGCCTCAAACAGGCGGAGTTCATCACGGCCGCGGTCAGCCTGGGCGCTGCGGATTGGCACATCCTCTGGCGTCACATCCTGCCCAACCTGTCGGGCATTATCCTGGTGATGCTGTCGTTGGGCATTCCGGGCGCCATCGTGGCCGAGGCCGGCCTCAGCTTCCTGGGCATCGGCCTGCTGCCCCCCGCGCCGAGCTGGGGCCTGATGCTCAGCGACGGCTTCAGCGTCGTGCGCAGCAGCCCGCACCTCGCCTGGGCGCCCGCCATCGCCATCGGCCTCACCATGCTGGCCCTCTATACCCTGGGCGACAGCCTGGCTGACGCACTCGATCCGAGGGCAAACTGACCCGATTTGCAGACCCCCAAAATTCATACCAATTTGGAACCATCTTGACCGTTCTTGTCCAGACTGCTATACTCTCGCGCAGAGGCAAAACATAAGCAAAGGAGAGATGCCATGTTGACAATTCAACTTGAATCCGAACTCCTGGCATTGCCAATGCCGGATAAATTGCATTTGCTGCAGGTCTTGGTCGCTGATCTGACTCACACCTGGCCGGGAATCGAGAAGAGCCCGGACATTGCCGGTGGCGCCGCCTGCATTATCCGCACGCGCATCCCTGTCTGGTCGCTTGCAGGCTACCGCCGCTTGGGATGGTCGGAGGAACGCATTCTCAGCAACTTTCCAACCTTGCGACCGGCCGATTTGCGTAACGCCTGGGCCTATGTGGCGGCACACCCCGGTGAAATCGAACAGGCTATCCGTGAAAATGAAGAGGCCTGATGCAGGTCAGGCGCAGAGAATTGATCAAGCGATTGCTGCGGCCTTACCTCTAATTGGCAAACTGATTCGCGTCAACCGCCCACCTTGGAAATAGTTTCGTTGGCCTACGGCTGCACGAGGGCGCCAAATTTCTGGGAACGGAGAGGCCGAAAACAGCAGGTGGTTGGATTCGCCGGGTAGCTCGCGTCTGCCGCTAATGTACAAGCGTGACGAAACGGTCGTACCGGGCCGCCCGCAGCTTGACTTGGGTCACTCTGCCGGCCGGTTTGACAGCCCGGGGGACTGTGCGCAGCCGAGGGACCGGGCTGCGCACGAGTGATGGAAGTTGGCGGATGCACAGGAAACGGCAACCGCTCACGGCGCTAAGCCTCGCTTCCCCACGTGTCAGGGCCGGAACGGTTGCCGTTGGTGTGATGGCGATCACCAGGTAGATCGAATGTTAGCCCTGCACCCCCGGCCGCAGCGGCGGGAAGGGCGCAGACTGACCGAACTGACTGGCCACGCGCAGGATATCCACGATGTCCACGACGCCGTTGCCACCGGCCGCCAGTCCGCCTCGATGCCGAAAGGGTTTGGATCACGAAGCCACGAAGGCGCACGAAGAACGCGAAGCACGAAGGGGTTCCTGCGGTGACAAGATTGAGCATACATGGTGGAGCCTTTCTTCGCGTTCTTCCCTTGAGTTGTCTCAAAGTTATTGACACATTCCGACACGCCGACGGCTTTCTGGTTCCTACGCCAGGTCATCACCACCTGAACCCATCTCACTGGGGAGACTGCGGGCCGGGAAGCACGTACGGCCCGTACTCCTCATCCCAGGGGGGGCCATCAGCCTTTTCACGGATCGCCGTGAGGATGAAGCCGACCCAGCGCTCCCACGGCGGATCCAGCGTTCGACATCCTCATAGCCGAGAAAATTCTCAACATGGCCCGGCAGCAGCGGCAAAATCGGGGTCTCGATCCAAAGCGAGCGTCACCGTGCGGCGGATATCGGGCCGGCCCCCAAGGTTGCTTTTCGAAGATATCGAAGATGGCTTCGCCATCTGTCAGGGAAAGTTTGATGCTGCTCTCGTTGCTTCTCAGAATCACGCTCAATTCCTTCATTGCTGTGCATAACCGCCTACAGCGGTAAGGGTTCAGGCTGGTCGATCAGCGGGATGACGAAGGCCAGGCTCATGGTCTTGCTGGTGGTGGATCCGGTCGCCATCGCGTCGTGCTGTACCGGGTGATACTCGTGGTACGCCCCCCCCCAATCGGTGCTGCGCGCGTGGGCGACGGGTCGGCCCTGGGTTACGAAGTATCTGTGCAGCCGGTCGAGGGCCAGGCCATAGTCGTTCTCTCGGCGGGCGAGAGATGCAGCGCCGCCGTCCAGCTCCCAGCAGGCCAGGTATTGCCATCGGACGCGGCGGGATGGTGGGCCAGGAGCGCCAGCAACCCTGCCATCAACACGATTTGCACCGTTCGTCGGATAACAATACGGTTCATGTTTTCTGCCTTTCACCGGTGAGGCCAGTCACCGTCCTTTGTGCCGAAGCCGCTGAAACCAACGCCGCCGCGCTGCAATCTGAGCCGCGGTGCCCATTGGCTCACCGCACATCCATCACGGGCTATGACCAAACCGCCCTTTCCGGCACCATCGGCTTGCCATGCTGTTCGTCGGCGAGGGCTTGGTCTCGTGGATATGAGAGGTCACCTCATGATCTGACTGTACAACCGAAACGCTACTTTGGACGCTGCTCGTCGGGCGCTTCAAACAGGCACATTTCTCCCAGGTGATGCCCTCAGCCTTACTGGCATCAAAGATGCGCTAGAGGCGGCGTTGGGCGTTCGTAGTAGAATAGTTCCTTAACTCCCGAAGCATACATCGATGCATAGGCCCCTTGCCGCCTGGCAAAGCGCATTGTCACATTCCATCTCAACGGTATAAACTCCACCGATCCATCCGGTAATGGTCTGATCTGCCACCTTTCTGGCCCACCGAATGAGACTTCATACTTCCCGTAGCAGAAGTCATGGCCCCTGCATGCTCCATCCAAGCCATCCCACACTCCATTAACCCCAGCATCACCGGCTCCGCACCAGCAACCATATCTCGAGAAGCTACCGCTATGCCACTTCTCACACTTGCATCTCTCCTTCTCTGTGAGATTTGATGGGTCAATTCTCTGTTGGCCTGTTTCTCACGTACAAATAAGGAGGCCATACTGTCCACATAACCCAGCGGATCCATCTGCACAAATCGCCCCACTCCTGGCGCACATCCGCGCTCGGTAGTAGTAGTTGCCACTCTCGAGATCATACTGCCGTCCGGTGAACAACCACGAATTACCAACCGCTGAAGCCGGTAGAGAATTACCAGCGCCATCAAAGAAACGTGGCGTGCCATACACGTCATACTCATACCGCTCAACCAACGCCGGTTGCGTTCGTCGCCTCAGTCACGCTACCCAGTGCGTCGCGGTGGTAGGTATACGTCGCACCGCCGCGTTCCATGGTCAGCGGCTCGTCAATGCAGTCGCCGTAAGTGTAGCGCGCCAGCAGCCCATTGCTCCCGTCCCGTTCCTCGACGATCTGGTAAGCCGTGTTGTAGACGTAGTAAGTCGCCGTGCCGTCCACGATCTTGGCTATGCGGCGACCCAGGGGATCGTAGATGTACTGGGCGACCCCGCCTGGCCCGCTGGCGCCGGTCTGGCGGTTCTCGTGGTCGTAGGTGTAGGTGTTGCGGTCATCGGCGGTCAGGTTGCCCTTGGGGTCGTAGGTAAAGGGATCGGCGTCCACCTGCTGGTAGCGGTTCACGGGGTCAGTCAACCGCGTGCCGTCGTTGGGCAGGTAGACCTGGCTCACGGCGTCGTTTTGCACGAGGAGCCGGTTGCCTACGGTGTCCAACTGGTAGCTCTGCAGCTTGTCATAGGCCGTGATGGCCGCGGGATCGGTGGCGTTGGCGCCGTACCACACCCGGGTAAGCTGGTACAGCCCATCGTACTGGTAGACATCCGGCAGGACTGGTTGGCCTTGTATGCGCGTTGCATGTAGGTGCGGTTGCCGGCAGCGTCGTAGCCATAGCGGTAGTCGGCGACGGTCGCCGCCAGTCGTGTGGACGCGCGTGACTCGGCGCAGCGGGTCGGTCTCGGTCAGTGTGCTGACGCCGTTGGCGTGGGTCAGCGTCACGTGCCGGTGTCGTTGTAGACATAGGTAGCTACGGTCCCGCCGCCTTGCCGCACCTGCTGCAGGCGGCTCCGGCCGGTCGAGGGTGCGCAAGCTGCACGCCTGAGGGGTAGGTCAGCGTTGTGCGGCCGGCCGGGTAGTCGTAGGCGTAGCCGGTCGTCCAACTCAGGGCGTCCACGGTCTGAGCGAGCCGTCACATCGCCCAGCGTTGGCAGGCAAAGGTGAGCGCTGTAGTGTGACCGCTCATGGTCTGATTGGCGGTTGTCAGCCGGCCGGCCGTGTCGTAGGCGAAGGTCTGGCCGCTGCCGTCGGCGTAGCTCTTGCTCAGCAGCCGGTTGGCGCCATCGTAGGTATAGGTCGCGACCGCGCCGGCCTGGTCGGTGCGTGTGGCAAGCGTGCCGTCGGGATGGTAACTGTTGGCGACAACGCTGCCGTCGGCGTAGCGGGTCTCCAGCAGGCGGTTGTTGGTGTCGTAGGTGTAGTGGGTGGTGTGGCCGTTGTCATCCGCGATGGCGACCAGGTTCAGGTTGTTGTCGTAGAGGTAGGAGATCTCGGCGCTCAGCCCGTTGGCGTCTTCAACGGTGCGCACCGGCTTACCAAAGGCGTTGATCTCGGTGCGGTGACGATGCCATGGGGATCGGTGGTAGTCAGCAGTTGTCCCAGCCGGTCGTAGGTGTAGGTTGCACAGAGGTTAAGACCGTTGGCGTCCTGGCAGCTTTGCGTCAGACGATTTAGATCGTCGTAGGCGTAGGTCGCGACTATCCCTCGCTCGTTGGTGCTGCGGATCGGGTTGCCGGCCTGGTCGTAGCTGTAGCTGGTGCATAGGTTGAGGCCGGTCGCGTCCCGACAGGTCTGCGTGACCCGGCCCAGGGCGTCGTAGGCGATGCGGGTCTCCACCCCCCGTTGGTCGGTGGCGCGCACCAGGTTGCCGGCCAGGTCGTAGACGAAGGTTGTCGTCAGATGCAGTCCGTTGCAGTCGCGAGTCTCGGTCGTGCGCCGGTTGAGCGCGTCGTAAGCATAGCAGGTGACCGCACCGGCCGGGTCGGTGGTTGACAGCAGGTTGTCGTTGTCATCGTAGGCGTAGGTCGTGGTCAGGTTGAGGCTGCCATCGTCCACGATCTCCTGCACCGGGCGGCCATAAGCGTCGTACACGGTGCGGGTCACGTCGCCGTCCGGCTCGGTGACAGTGGCTAGCTCGCCGCGCGCGTGTAGCGCAAGTTGGTGACGTGACCCAGCGGATCGGTCTCGGCGATCAGTTGGTCGGCATCGTCGTAGCGGTAGGTCGTGGTGTTGCCGTTGCTATCCGTGCGGGCGGCCAGCTTGCGGTTGACGTCGTAGCGTTGGGTCGTCTGGCGCACGATGCCGTCGGCGGCCGTGCGCTCGGTCAGGAGCTGGCCGTGGGGATCGTAGGTGTACTCGGTGACCACGTTGCGGCCCGTAGTGCCGTCGGCCGTGTAGTCCACGATCTTGCGCGTCAGGTTGCCCTGGGGGTCGTACTCGTACTTCGTCACGATGTCCAAGGCATCGGTCTCGGTTAGCACGCGGCCCCAGGCGTCGTAGGTGTAGTGGGTCACCGTCCCGCCTGTCGTTGCGCCTCCGCCTGCGCCGCAGGTCGCACGCTGCGCCGGCCATCGCCCCGGCGTTCGGCCCCAGCACGGTCATCGGCTTGCCGTTGGCGTCGAAATCCTTGTAGGTCGTGGTGATGTTCAGGTGCGGGGCGTCGCCAAAGTCCTCGATCACCCTGGTCAGCAGGCCGGGCACGGGCGTCACGCCTTGGGCAAAGAGGGCGTTGGGCTGACCGTAGGCCTCGTCGGGCGTGCCTTGAGTGTAGAGGTACTTCGTCACCGCGCCGCGGGCGTCGGTCTCGGTCTCTTTCAGCCCCAGCGCGTTGTAGGTGTAGGTCACAGTGGGCGTGACCATCTGGCCGTTCTCATTCGGTACGGCCGGGTACTCGACGCGGATCAAGTTGCCGGCTTCGCCCTGGCTCTCCTCGTAGTCATAGACGTATCTTGTCGTGTGGCCCAACGGATCGGTCTCGGTCTTGATCTGGTTGAAGAGCGGCTCGTGGTGTATAGGCCCATGTTGGCCCCTGCACGTTGACCCCGACGCCTGGCCACTGACCCGCATCCAGCTCCATGCGGGTGAGCAGGTTGCCTATCCCCGTCGTAGGTGGAGCTGATGCAGGTGCCGTCGGGTTGGTCTCGTGGGTGAGATTGTTGGCGCCATCCCGCTGGTAAGTCGTCGTGCGGCTGATGGCATCGGTCTCATCCAGCCAGGAGCCCCACTCATTGGTGTGGCCAGAGAGGCCGCCGCGACCGTAGGTTACACGATCCACCAGTGCGACCGACATGGGCACGGCCGGCGCCGGGTTGGCGGGTGTGCCAACGGGGCTGTTGTTGATCAGCGCATAGCCGGTGTCGCTGGGCGTGAAGATGCGCATCTCCTGGATCACCTGGTTTTGGCCGGTGGCGGGGTCGAAAACCTCGCGTTAGTGGAGCCGTGCTGGATGCGACCGTAGGCGTCGTAGCTGTAGCTGGTCACTTCACCGCGCTGGTCGGTCTGCTGGGTCAGCAGCCCGCGCGAATCATAGGCAAACTGGCGCGTCGTGCTGTCGGGGAAGGTCGCCCGCACCAAATGGCCGTTGCCATTCACCACGAAAGCGGTTGTGCGACCGGCAGGATCCGTGATATCGGAGAGCTTGCCAGCCGTGTAGGTGAAAGTCCACGTATGCGACGGCGTGCTGGCGCCGATCGGCGTGAAGGCCCTGGTCGCCACGGAACCGTCAGGATTGTGGGTATAGGCCGTCTTGTTTCCCTGCCGGTCGAGGGTGTAATCGTGGGCGCCGCCTGGGGTGGAAGTGGAACCGTGTGCCTGTCGGGGTAGATGCGCGTGTAGGTGCCAGTAGCGCCATCCCACTCGAACCAGGAATGGTCGGTCGCAGTGCGAGATTGCCCTCGGATAGGAATTCGTCAACGCCGATATCTGAGCAGAACCCGTTGGACGTGGATCGCCCTCGAAGTCGGTCTCAGGGTAGTTGTTGGGGTCACCAGTGTCAATGCAGGGTGATCCAGCTTGCAGGTGAAAGTCGCCATTCTGCGCATCTACCAGAGGGATCAGCCGAAATGTCGTGAGCGCCAGCGGCAATGCCTACTAGTTGCCACCGGCGTTGTTCCACACATCATTGTAATCCAGACTCGCCGGAGCCACCGGCTCGGCGGATCTCGCTGTAGTTTCGCCACGAGGTTGCTGCGGATGACGGGCTGCCGGAGCCGTTGGAGATGCCGCCGCCGCCGGAGGATGAGGCCGAGTTGCTGCTGAAGGTGTTGTTTTGGATGGTCGGGCTGCCGAGTGTTGTAGATCACCGCCGCCGCCGGAGGCTGAGTTGGCGCTGGAAGGTGTTGTTTTGGATGGTCGGCTGCCGGAGGCGTTGTAGATGCCGCCGCCGCCGGAGGCCGAGTTGGCGCTAGGGTAGTTGTTCTGGATGGTCGGGCTGCCGAAGTGGTTGTAGATGCCGCCGCCGGAGGATGAGGCCGAGTTGCTGCTGAAGGTGTTGTTCTGGATGGTCGGGCTGCCGGAGTAGTTGTGAGATGCCGCCGCCGGAGCCGTAAGCGCCGGAGGATGCCGAGTTGGCGCTTGAGGGTGTTGTTCTGGATGGTCGGGGCTGCCGGAGAAGTTGGTGATGCCCGCCGCCGGAGCCATAACCGTGGATGATGGAGAATCCATCGATGGTCAGGTTTTACGGCGCCGTTAATGACCAGCACGCTCCCCTCCACCTGGCATCCAGGGTCGTGGTATAGAGGTGCGGATCACAAGCAGGCTGGAAGTCGTAGTTCCAGCCGCCTGGAGGGTCAGGGTCTTGTTGAGGGTCAGAGTCTGGTAGCATGTGCCGCTGACTTTGATCAGGTCGCCGGAATTCGTGCTGGCGTTGATGGCCGCCTGAACGTCGCCCCCATCGGGCCCATAATTCAGGCGCACCCGGCACCACGTCACTTCCAGTCTTTGCCCGCGCCCGCCCACGACCTGTCCGCCGCCCCAGACTCGCCGTTGCCATGACGCTGTTGACCGCTGGCAGCGGTGCGGGCATCGTCGTCACCCCATTGTCGAGTCATGGACGGCTTTCCTCACGGCCAGTGCGCCGCCTTTCACGGTGCGGCTAGAAGGCCGCCCCAGGCCGCGCCATCGTGGGCGCAGTCCAGGCTAACGGCTTGCTGACTCACGTAATGGCGACCACCTCAAGCGGAAGGGTGTCGGTGAACACCACATTGCTCACCGGCGATGCCTCCAGGTTCACCACCGCCAGGCGATAAGTGATGGTCTCGCCTGGCGCCGCCGTGATCGGCCCCGCCTTCGTCACCCCGAAGCCGCGGACCTCGTCAGCCCCCATGTCGCCACTCCAGGCCCATTTACCCCGGGTCGCCAATCGAAGTCGGTGGCGGGGTGATTGTCTGGGTCACCGGCGTCGATGCAGGGCGGTCCGGGTTGCAGGTGAGTCGCCGGCCATCGCATTCACGAAGAGCGGATCGGCCGAAATATCGTGCGCACCGGGAGTGACGCCAACATAGTTCCCATTGCTGTTGTTCCACACATCATTGTAATCCAGACTCACCGAGCCACTGTCTCGGCGGATGCCTGCGCCTGTATTGTTCGCCACGATGTTGCTGCGGATGGTCGGGCTGCCGGAGTAGTTGTTGATGCCGCCGCCGAAGGAGGCCGAGTTGCTGCTGAAGGTGTTGTTCTGGATGGTCGGGTGCCGGAGTAGTTGAAGATGCGCCGCCGTAGAGGATGCCGAGTTGGCGCTGGAAGGTGTTGTTCCTGGATGGTCGGGCTGTCGGAGTAGTTGTAGATGCCGCCGGGGGAGGCCGAGTTGGCGCTGAAGGTGTTGTTCTGGATGGTCGGGCTGTTGGAGTAGTTGTAGATGCCGCTGCCGGCGCCGGAGGCCGAGTTGGCGCTGGATGTGTTGTTCTGGATGGTCGGTCTGCCGGGGGCGGAGATGCCGCCGCCGGAGCCGTAAGCGCCGGAGGATGCCGAGTTGGCGCTGGGGTGTTGTTCTGGATGGTCGGCCTGCCGGGTTGTTGTAGATGCCGCCGGGAGGATGGCCGAGTTGGCGCTGAAGGTATTGTTCTGGATGGTTGGGCGCTGCCGGAGGCGCTGTGGATCCCCGTGGCCGTCTGTGGGATGCCGAGTTGGCGCTGAAGGTATTGTTCTGGATGGTTGGGCTGCCGGAGCGCTCGTGGATCCGCCGCCGGAGCCGGAGGAGGCCGAGTTGCTGCTGAAGGTGTTGTTCTGGATGGTCGGGCTGCCGGAGGGCGTTGTGATGCCGCCGCCGGAGGAGCCAGTTGGCGCGAAGGTGTTGTTCTGGATGGTCGGGCTGCCGGAGTAGTGTTGTTGATGCCGCCGCCGCGGAGCTATAACCGTGGATGATGGAGAATCCATCGATGGTCGGGTTTACGGCGCCGTTAATGGACAGCAGCTCCCCGCCACCTGGCATCCAGGGTCGTGGTATAGAGGGTGCGGATCGCTTCGAGGCTGGAAGTCGTGGTTCCAGCCTCCCTGGAGGGTCAGGGTCTTGTTGAGGGGTCAGAGTCTGGTAGCATGTGCCGCTGACTTTGATCAGGTCGCCGGAATTCGTGCCTGGCATCGACGGCCGCCTGAACGTCGCTGCCCATCGGGCCATCTGGCGCACCCGGCACCATGTCACTTAGTCGCTTCGCCCGCGCTCGCCATGACCTGTCCGCCGCCCAAACTCGCCGTTGCCATGACGCTGTTGACCGCTGGCAGCGGGACGGGCATCGTATTCGTCACCTCCACTGTCAGAGTCAGCGGACGGCTTTCCCCCACGGCCAGCGCGCCGCCGGTCACGGTGCAGGCTAGAAGGCCGCCCCAGGCCGCGCCATCATGGGCGCAGTCCAGGCCAACGGCTTCGGCTGACTCACGTAGCGTACCTCAAGCGGAAGGGTGTCGGTGAACACCACATTGCTCACCGGCGATGCCTCCAGGTTCACCACCGCCAGGCGATAGGTGTGGTCTCGCCTGGCGCCGCCGTGATCGGTCCCGCTTCGTCACCCCGACGCGGACCTCGTCAGCCCCATGTCCACACCCAGGCCCATCTGCGCGGGTCGCCATCGAAGTCGGTGGCGGGTGATTATCTGGGTCACCGGCGTCGATGCAGGGTGATCCGGGTTGCAGGTGGAGTCGCCGGCCGTCGCATTCACGAAGAGCGGATCTGAGCCGAAATATCGTGCCAGCGAGTGACGCCCGAATAGTTGCCGCCGCTGTTGTTCCACACATCATTGTAGTCTATGGCGGACCGGGAACTCCACCCCCACTAGAGATAGTCCGCCGCCTGTGTTGCCAGCGATGATGTTGTTCTGGATGGTCGGGCTGCCGGAGTTGTTGTAGATGCCGCCGCCGGAGGATCCGAGTTGGCGCTGGAGGTATTGTTCTGGATGGTCGGGCTGCCGGAGTAGTTGAAGATGCCGCCGCCGGAGGATGCCGAGTTGGCGCTGAAGGTGTTGTTCTGGATGGTCGGGCTGCCAGTGAGTTGTAGATGCCGCCGCCGCCGCCGTAGTAGCCGCCGGAGGGCCGAGTTGGCGCTGGAGGTGTTGTTCTGGATGGTCGGGCTGCCGGAGGCGTTGTAGATGCCGCCGCCGGAGGGGGCCGAGTTGGCGCTAGAAGGTGTTGTTCTGGATGGTCGGGCTGTCGGAGAAGCTGAAGATGCCGCCGCCGCCGCCGTAGTAGCCGGAGGATGCCGAGTTGGCGCTGAAGGTGTTGTTCTGGATGGTCGGGCTGCCGGTGGCGTTGTAGATGCCGCCGCCGTAGTAGGGGACCGAGTTGGCGCTGAAGGTGTTGTTCTGGATGGTCGGGCTGCCGGTGGAGTTGTAGATGCCGCCGCCGTAGCCTGCCGAGTTGCCGCTGAAGGTGTTGTTCTGGATGGTCGGGCTGCCGGTGGCGCTGTAGATCCCCGCCGCCGTAGCGTGTCGAGTTGGCGCTGAAGGTGTTGTTCTGGATGGTCGGGCTGCCGGAGTTGAAGATGCCGCCGCCGTAGTCGTAAGGTCGAGTTGGCGCTGAAGGTGTTGTTCTGGATGGTCGGGCTGCCGGAGGCGTTGTAGATGCCGCCGCCGCCGGAGTAGTAGCTGGTTGCTGAGTTGCCGCTGAAGGTGTTGTTCTGGATGGTCGGGCTGCCGGAGGCGTTGTAGATGCCGCCGCCGGAGGAGCCATAACCGTGGATGATGGAGAATCCATCGATGGTCGGGTTTACGCGCCGTTAATGACCAGCACGCTCCCCTGCCACTTGGCATCCAGGTCGTGGTATAGAGGTGCGGATCGCGCAGGCTGAAGTCGTGGTTCCAGCCTCCCTGGGGTCAGGGTCTTGGTGATCAGAGTCTGGTAGCATGCTGCCGCTGACTTTGATCAGGTCGCCGGAATTCGTGCTGGCGTTGATGGCCGCCTGAACGTCGCTGCCCATCGGGCCATCATTCAGGCGCACCCGGCACCATGTCACTTCAGTCTTCGCCCGCGCGCGCGCCATCACCTGTCCGCCGCCCAAACTCGCCGTTGCCATGACGCTGTTGACCGCTGGCAGCGGTGCGGGCATCGTATTCGTCACCCCCACCGTCAGAGTCAGCGGACGGCTTTCCCTCACGGCCAACGCCGCCGGTCACGGTGCAGGCTAGAAGGCCACCCCAGGCCGCGCCATCGTGGGCGCAGTCCAGGCCAACGGCTTGCTGACTCACGTAGCGTACCTCAAGCGGAAGGGTGTCGGTGAACACCACATTGCTCACCGGCGATGCCTCCAGGTTCACCACCGCCAGGCGATAGGTGATGGTCTCGACTGGCGCCGCCGTGATCGGCCCCGCCTTCGTCACCCCGAAGCCGCGGACCTCGTCAGCCCCCATGTCCACACCCAGGCTCATCGGCCGCGGGTCGCTCTCGAAGTCGGTGGCGGGGTGATTGTCTGGGTCACCGGCGTCGATGCAGGGCGATCCGGGTTGCAAGTGGAAGTCGCCGGCCATCGCATTCACGAAGAGCGGATCGGCCGAAATGTCGTGCACTCGGGATGGCGCCAACATAGTTCCCATTGCTGTTGTTCCAGACATCATTGTAGTCCACGCGCGGACCGGGAACTCCACCTTGACTATAGATACCTCTGCCTGTGTTGCCAGCGATGTTGTTCCCTGGATGGTCGGGCTGCCGGGTTGTTGTGATGCCGCCGCCGAAGTAGGCCGAGTTGGCGGTAGGTGTTGTTCTGGATGGTCGGGCTGCCGGGTCGTTGTAGATGCTGCCGCCGAGGAGGCCGAGTTGGCGCTGAAGGTGTTGTTCTGGATGGTCGGGCTGCCGAAGTCGTTGTAGATGCCGCCGCCGTAGTAGCCGGTATTCGTCAGAATCTGTGTTCCGCTGATGAGGGGCGATGCGCCTTGTATCACAATCCCCGTGTAACTATACTGCACAATCGAGTTCAACACCTGTACCAAGTCACTGTAGGTACAACGACCCACTGTTGGAACCGCCATATTCCACAATGGCGTGATCCGCGTTCCTGCTGCCGGTCAGGAACGCAAGGTTGCCCCAACTACCTGGTGTGGAGCCCGCAGCAGGCTGGAAGCGAATGGGTGACCGGCGCTGCCTTCGGCCAACAGTCCGCCTGAAACCAGCAGTCGTCGGGTGGTGTGCTGGAATTGCACCGTCACGCCGGGCTGAATCGTCAAGGAGGTAATCCCGGAAGCCACCTGCACATCACAGGTCACCACGCACGGGCTGGCCGACGCCGTCCACGTGGTGTTGGCTGTGATTTGACCGCATACCTGCGTTCCTTGGGGTGCTGGTCTCTGTTAGGGCGGCAATATCTCCAGCACCGGCGGTTTGGGGAGCAAAGTCGGGTCGGGTGGCGGTGGGGCGGTAGGTTCCGGGCCTGCCTGTTCCGGCGCCGCGCCGGGTATCCGTGCGTGGCGCTGATGGGCTGAGGCGACTCGTCCGGGAAGGTGGAGCCAGCGTTTCCGTGATGGGATGCGGCGGCTCAAGAGGCGACCTGGGTTCTTGCGTCAGGTCAGCGGTCTGGAAGCCGGACTCCCAGCAGCCGGCAAGAGTGGAACGCGGGTCGCAGGCACGGCAGAGGTCGCGCTAACGCCAAGCCGCCGCTCAAGAGGTCCTTTCTGCGGGAAGTAGAACTCGTCCGCCCGCTCGCCATTGGTGACCAAGAGATCCGCCCGGCCTCGTTCTCGTAGAGCCGTTGCAGGCCGTCCAACGTCCAACCGGCGCCCAGGGAGCTATCGGCCTGAGCGTCTAGTTCGACGGCGCCGCGTACCCAAACCACCTTGACTGCATCCACGAATACGCCAGTAGGCCGGTTCACGCAGTCCGGCGGACCACCGAAAACAGTGGTGCCGCAGTACTGGGCTCGATAGGGGTAGTTAGCTTAACAGCATACTCGTACACACCTGGTGGCAGTCGCTCGCCCTGCGCGTTGCGACCGTCCCAAAGGTAACGATATCGCCCCACTTCACCGATTTGACTGAGGTCGGCAGCGAAGGTGAAACTGTCCGTTCTCTCACCCTCGATGTACAACTCCCAACCCAGGTGGTCGCCTACCACCGAACCCATCGTGCTGATGTTCAGCCTCACGTCAATGACTGCCGAAGAAGCGGCGCGGTCGGTGCTGTACCGTAGTTGGGGCGCGACCTCTCGACCCAGGACATCTGCCGGTGGCAAGTCAATCCACTCGTGCAGTTCGCCGGACTTATAGTTGATGTAACAGCCCGCTTGCCCCACTGCGCAAGTATTGTCATCCTCGCTTTTGCTATCCGCACCCTCGTTCAGATCAGATTGGCTGACGGGATAGTTTTGGATCATGGTTTGAGAAGTGTAACAAGAAGTGCATCTCGACCCTTGCCCCGACGCATCCACAGTGGCGAACCCCGTGCTCCCACTGCATCAGGTGCTGATTCCAAAAGCCCAGGGGAATCTCAGATCCTGGCGCAAAGTTCCTGCTGTTGCGTAGGCGCACGGTGATCGGCTGCTGGAACTGGTGGTCCGAGTCGCTGCCCAGGTTGAAGGCATAGGTCTCCCCAGGTTCCCTCCGGCAGGTCGCCGCTGGGCAGGTACTCGACCTGGTCGAACTCCCGTGGCCGTGACCTGCACCTGGCCGCCGGGTGGAATCGCGCCGGCCGGCACAGTGACCTGCATCTGGTTGTCGCCGCTTGTGTGGCTACAGCCGTCAGAGTCACGGGCGTCGCCGCCGGATCATGGGCGTCAGGTAGATCGCAGTTCGTCGCCGCGCTGCGCTCCCGTGCAATCGCGGCCTCGCGTTGGCCAATATAGGTAAACCGTCCTTTTTCACGCAGCCAATAGTGACCCGTGCGTCCACCGGGAAAGCAAAAAGCCATCTGGCCCGTGACAATGGTGCCGCTGACCGGGTCGGTCACCTTGGGAATGTCGCCGAGCGGCGGCAGGGTGTAGTTTTCCCCCATCGTTGCCAAACGCTCCGCGATCAGGCGTTTGCGCGCTGCGCGTGCAGCAGCCAGAGCCTGGACCTCGACTCTCGCCAGCGTCACCAGAGCGCCGGCCAAGCCCTCACAGGTGGTCAGATACTCGTCACAGGTCGTGGAATCGTACACCACCCCGCTGACCCAGCCGGTGACCGGCGGCTCCGCCGGCGGCACGATGCTGCCTGGATCAGGCGGTATGTAGAAGGTGGTCTGCTGGATGGTCTGGTTAGCAAACGTATCCTGGAGGGTGACGGTCATCGTGTAGTTGATATCTTGCTGCAAGGGCGTAGCCAGGGTGCCGTAAGCTCGAGCCGCGGTCACGGTCAATTGGTTGGTGATCGAAAACGTGCCACCGCCGGCAGCTTGCAACTGAACGTTCAGCGTACCGGTGTTGACCGCGCCGAAGTAGTCGCTGTAGTGGATGTCCACTTCGGGCATGGCTGAATAAACAGCCTGGCGATCCCGTGGCAATACCACGGCGACTGCAGGCCACTCGACATCCAGGGCAACGAGGCGTGTCTCGCTGGTCGTGGCGCCAACGGCGTCGGTCGCTACAACGGTAACCACCTGGTTGCCGCCCGCCATGGTCAGAGCGATGGCGAACTGGCCGGCCACCAGCGGTGCAGTCTCCCCGTTGACGGTCACGGTTACTGTGTGACGATCACTGGCCGTGCCGCTGACCTGAACGATGGTCCCGCCCAAAACCTGCCCGTTTGTCGGCGTGGTCACGACAAGCTGGGGTGGGTCAGAGCGGCTTGGCCTGAGCCGGCCGCGCGCTCCTTTGACGCTACCGGAGCCGCGGATGCCGGCGCCAGTGTGCTCGACAGAATCGTAAGGCACACCAGGGTCAGTGTGATGGTTTTATTCCAATTTGAAGAACGAAGACGTTGCATAAGGCCTTTTCTCCTCCCACACACAAGCGGCTGATCAGCCAAGAGACGATGATGCCATGTTGCCATCGCAACCACTGGGGCTTACTGTACACGTTGATGCAATTGCAGGAGAACCTGTCGGCGCACCTGTCCACTCACAGACGGGCATCTCATGCGGCGCCCATTGGACTGCACAAAACTGCACTCTTTCTGCACTCTTTCTGCATGTATACAGCCAAACGCCGCGGGCGTGGTTTGACGGCGAGTGCAATCTGCCCTTATAATGAACGCACGATTCTCTATCTCCATTGCTGCATTGCTGAGGAGCGTCTGCGTATGCGTATGCCATCTTCTCTCGAAACCGGCAGCGGCCAGGCGTGGCTGACGCTCGTCAAGCAGGCGCTGCACGCGTACCACGACGACCCTGGGCTGCTGGCGCTCACGCGCCTGGCCGCTTGGCGCCTGGTGCTGACAGCCCAACAGCGCCCTCCCGGCGCCTCGCTGCCCGACGCGGTGCGCGCGGTGCTGACTGACGGCCTGCAGCGGCTGCAGGCCAGCGACGCCCTGGGCGCCGCGGTGCTGCGCCGCCATTACGTGGAGCGCGAGCCAATGGCGCAGCTCGCCCTGGATCTCCATTTCTCCGAACGTTCGCTCTTCAAACATCAACAGGCCGGCCTGGCCGCGCTGAGCCAACTCCTCTGGCAGGCCGAGGAGCACGCGCAACGCGTGGCTCGCCTCAGCGCACGGCAGCAGCAGGCCCTCGACGAGTTGCCAACGCCCACCTTCTCGCGGCTGTTCGGCGCGGACGAAATACTCTCCGCGCTGCGCCGCTTCCTCACCGACGCGCAAGCGCACTGGCTGGTGGCTCTGGATGGCATGGGCGGCATCGGCAAGACGGCCCTGGCGCGCGCAGCCTGCGAGGCGCTGATCTACGACGGCCGCTTTGAACGCGTGATCTGGATCACGGTGCAGCAGCGGCTGTTCGCCTGGGGTCGCGCGCACAACCTGGACGCGCCCGCGCTGTCGTATGCCCAACTGCTCGATGAACTGGCCCGGCGCCTCGATCTGGCCGCGACGACAGGTCAATCCGCTGACCGCCGCGAGGCGCCGGTGCGCGCGGCGCTGGGCGAGCATCCCACCCTGGTCGTCGTGGACAACCTGGAGACCGCGCCCGATGTGCAATCGCTGGTCATGGGCCTGCACCGCCTGTCACATCCCGCCCGCATCTTGCTCACCTCGCGCTATGCCGTCGGCGCCTTCGATCCGGTCACATCGCTGACCACCAGGCCGCTGACGCTGCACGACGCGGTGAATTTTATCCGCTATGAGGGTCAGGATCGCAACATCGAGGCGCTGCACCATGCCAGCGAGGAGGACTTGCTGCGCGTCGCGCGCATCACCGACGGTAATCCACTGGCGATCAAGTGGGTGGTGGGCCAACTGCAGTCGCTGCCGCTCGGACAGGTGCTCGCCGACCTGGTTCAGGTCAGCGAAGGCGATCACGATCTCTACCGCTACCTGTTTGCCTATGCCTGGCAGCACCTCTCCCGGCCGGCCCGTCATCTCCTGCTGCACATGCCGCTGCTCGACGCCCGCGGGACCGCGTGGCAACACCTGGCCGCGGTCAGCGGGGTGCCGGCCGATGACGAGTTTTGCCGGGCGATCCAGGAGTTGGTCAATGCCTCGCTGCTCAATGTGGGACACGCGGTGCAGGACACGGTCTACAGTATTCACCGCTTGACCGAGTATTTCGTCTTGTCTGAACTGGTGGGCGTGATGACGCCGGCGGCGCGCTCATGATCGAGACGGATCTGACCGTTGACTTTTTGAGCGGCCTGGAGCGCAGCCTGCAGCATTGGCTGGCCCGCTGGCGTCAACCGGCCGATCACCTGGCTTTGCAGCCACTGCGGGGGCATGCGCTGCGCGCGCTGTGGTGGGCGGCCACGACCGGCGCATGCCTGCCGTTGGCGGTGGACCTGGCCGTTGCCCTGCACACCGACGCGATGTACAGCGGGCAGTGGCAGGAGTGGAAGGCCTGCCTGGCCCGCCTGGCCGCGGCGGCCGATCGCGTGGACGCTGCACGCCTGTTCAATCTGTTGCACCGCCTGGCCACGATGTGCTTCCGGCAGGGAGACCTGGATGAGGCGCTGGCCTGGGGTGAACGCGTGCTGGCATTGGCCGCAGCCGGCCAGGATCGCGTGCGGCAAGTGATTGCGGCCAACTTGCTGGCGGAGATCTACCTGACCGCGGAGCACTTTGCGCCGGCGCAGACGTACGCGGAGCAGGCCGTGGCGCTGGCTGCGGCGATCGGCGACCCGCCACGCCGGGCTGATGCTTTGATCAACCGCGCGCGCGTACACCTGGACGCGGCCGTGGCCGCGGCGGGGGGTCTGGCGGCCGTTGAGTTGCAGCCATTGACCGCGGCGCAGACGGCTGCGCTGGAAAAATGGCTGCATGAGGCATTAGCCCTGGTGCAAGCCTCGTGCGATGTGGCCTATGAGACCAAAGCGCACCTTTTCCTGCACCATGCGCTGGCCGCGCGCGGGGAGTGGACGCAGGCCCTCTGGCGTGCGCAGACCGCCCTGGCCCTGGTCGAGTCCTACGGTGATGACGCCGGCCGCGGCGTGGTGCTGCAGGCCGTGGGGCGCTCCCTGGCCGGACTGAGCCGCCGGGCCGAGGCCATCGAAGCCCTGCAATCCGCCATGCGCATCCACGAGCACCACGGCAACCGGCTGGCGCAGCAAAACACGCAGCGGCGTTTGGAGAAACTACTGCAGGTGAATTGACCACCGCGCAGCCCCGTGTATAATTGGCAAGTAATGATCATCGAGTGCTGCGCCACCCGCCACCCGCCCTTCGGCGCGTCGTCCAGGGCGCTCCACTATTCAACGCTGAGAAACCGCTGGAGTATGATGCACGCTACGTGTCGCAGATGAGCAGGTGGCGGTGGCGACGGAATTGGTAGATGGGAGATTGAGCCCGGCTTATGACCCCCAAGAATATCAAGGTAACGATGCGTAATGCACATCCTGGTCGTTGACATCGGCACCGGCACGCAAGACATCCTGTGGTTCGATTCGACGCGCGATCCGGAGAACTGTCTGAAGTTGGTGATGCCTTCGCCCACGCTGCGCGTGGCCGGGCAGATTCGGCAGGCCACCGCGGCGCGGCAGCCGCTGCTGCTCAGCGGGGTGTTGATGGGCGGCGGGCCGAGCGCCTGGGCCGCGGAGGATCATCACAAGGCCGGGCTGCCCATCTGGGCCACCGCGGCGGCGGCGCGCAGCTTCAACGACGACCTGGAGGCCGTGCGCCGCGACCTGGGCATCGAAGTGGTGAGCGCGGACGAGGCTGCCGGTCTGGCCCGGCGGCCCGACATGGCCCATGTCACCCTCAGAGATTTCGACTATCCCGCCATCGCCCAGGCTTTTGCCGCTTTTGGCCTGACCCTGCGGCCGGACGCGCTGGCCGTCGCGGTGTTCGATCATGGCGACGCGCCGCCGGCCGTCAGCGATCGCCAGTTCCGCCTGGATTACCTGGCCGCCCGTTTGCAGGCCAACCGCCGCCTGTCCACCTTTGCCTTCCCGGCCGCGGCCGTACCGCCCATCATGACCCGTCTGCAGGCCGTGGCCGACAGCGCCGGCGCCGATCCCTCTGTCCCCGTGCTGGTCATGGACACCGCGCCGGCCGCGGTGCTGGGCGCCTGGGACGATCCGGTGGTCAGGACGCACCCATCCGCGCTGATCGCCAACGTGGGCAACTTCCACTGCCTGGCCTTTCAATACCGTGACGGCCAGTTCGTGCGCCTGTTCGAGCACCACACCGGGCTGCTGAACCAGGAGGGGCTGACCGGCTGGATCGAGCGGCTGGCCGACGGCTCCATCAGCCACCAGGAGGTCTTTGCCGGGCATGGGCATGGCGCCCTGGTGTTGGACCAGACGCCGGTCGCGCTCGATTTCGTGGCCGTCACCGGGCCGCGCCGCGCCATGCTCAACGGCTCACGCCTGCCCGTCTACCAGGCAGTGCCGCATGGCGACCAGATGATGACCGGTTGTTTCGGCCTGCTGCGCGCCTGCGCCGATCATTTCCCGAACTGGCGCGACGAGATCGTCCACGCCCTGGACACCGGGCAGGGCGTCAGTCTTTGGTGAATATCATGCCCCTGCTAAAAAACGACGAGGAAACAACGATGAGCGATTATGAGCTTACAGGCACTCGCGTCGAGGTGCTGAGGCACATTCCGTATGGCATCCACATCATCACGACGCGTGACCACGAGGGTTTGCACGCGGCTTCGGTCAGTTGGGTGATGCAGGTCTCGTTCGAGCCGACGCGCCTGGCCGTTGCGCTGCGCACGCCATCCCGCATTCTGCAGCACGTCCTGAACAGCCAGGTCTTTGCGCTCAACCTGATCGGTCGCGAGCAGGCAGACATGGCGCATGCCTTCTTTCGGTACACACACGCCGGTTTCGACCAGGATACGCTGAACGGCTATCGTTGCCGGCCCGGTGAAACCGCCTGCCCCCTATTCGTCGAGGCGGCGGCCTGGATCGAGTGCCAAAATGTATGCACCATACAGGATTGCGGTGACCACACCCTGATCATCGCCGATGTGGTGGAAGTGGGAATGCGCCCAGGCGCTTTTGTCCCGCTCGATCTGTGGGAATCGCCCTGGTCCTACGGCGGTTAGAAAAAAACGAAGGGACAAAGCACTGCTTTGTCCCTTCGTGTCAACATGTTTACTCAACCGTAGGTCACGTCTCCGGCGTGACGGCGTCGTCTGGCGCAGAGCTTGCTTCTCTCGTCCAACGTCGTCCGGCCAGGAGGCCGGACCTACGGGGGCTTCGCCGTAATCGCTCGCTTTACGCCGCAACCGCGACCGGCATCAGCAGCGGACGGAACTTGTAGCCGTAGACGATGACGCCCTCCGGGCCGTCCTCGGTCAACTTGCGTGTGACCATCTCGACCGGCATGCCGATCTTGACATCGTCCGACTCGACATCGGTGAGCTGAGCTGTCAGCATCGGCCCTTCGTTCAGCTTGACGAGCGCCACCGTGTACGGCAGGTAGGCCTCGAACCCGGCCGGCGCATCGTACATCGTCGTGAACGAGTAAACCTCACCCTGGCCGCTCATTTGATGCAGCGACTGGGCCGGTTCGGCGCAGTGCGGACACACATCGCGCGGCGGGAAGATCGCCTTGCCACATTCATTACAGACTTCGCCCATCAGGCTATAGCGCTGACGGCGCGTCCGCCAATTTCGTGCAACTCCCATGGTCAGTGACCTCCACTAGTCAGGGTTGAAAAAGCCCTCGATGCCTCCTACTTTACCACTCATTTTTCTCAAAACCTATCAATCTGTCCCTTCTTTCACAACTGCCGCTGGATTTGACAGCTTTTGACAGGCCCGCAGTACCGTTAATTAGCCAGGATGTGGGTGATGACGGTGGCCCCACTGCCGCCAATGTTCTGTGCCATGCCGATCTGCGCTTTCTGTACCTGGTTGGCGCCCGCTTGCCCCTGCAACTGCTGCACCAACTCCACGATCTGATAAACACCGGTCGCGCCCACAGGATGCCCGCGCGCCTTCAACCCGCCCATCGTGCTGATGGGAACCCGGCCGCCGATGGCGATCTCACCTTCTTGCGCCAGGCGCACACCCTGGCCCGGCTCGGCAAAGCCGGCCGCTTCCAGCGACAGCGCCGACATGATCGTGAACGCGTCATGCACCTCGAACAGGTTGATGTCGCGCCGGGTCACGCCAGCCTGGGCGTAAGCGCGCTGCGCGCTCAAAGAACCGCCCTCCAGCTTCAGCGGATCGCGGCGATCATGCACCGCCAGGGTGTCGGTCGCCACGGCTGAGGCCAGGATGCGCACCGGCGCTCGGTTGATGCCGAATTCACGCGCCCGATCGTGCGCACAGAGGATCACCGCGGCCGCGCCGTCACAAATGGGCGAGGAATCGAGCAGATTGACCGGCGCGGCAATCATGCTGGCTTTGACATAATCCTTGACCCCCAACGGCAGATGGAACATCGCGTTGGGATTATGCAGCGCGTTGCGGTGTGCGTTGACGGTGAAATTGGCAAACGCCTCATGCTTGATGCCATACTGATGCATGTAGCGCTGCATGAGCATGGCGTTGATGCCCACAAAGGAAACGCCTTCGGCCGCTTCGTACTCCTGATCGGCCGCCAGCGCCAGGCCGGTGGTGGTCTCCTCACCCGTGGTGTCTGTCATCTTCTCGACGCCCAACACAGCCACCACGTCGAGTTGACCGCTGGCAACCGCCAGGTAGCCCACGCGCAGCGCGGCCGCGCCCGACGCGCAGGCCGCTTCGATCTTGAACGCCTCGACGCCGCGCCAGCCCACGAAGTCTGCCATCAGCGCGCCCAGGTGTTCCTGCCCGGCCAATTCGCCGGAGAGCATGTTGCCCACATACAAGGCGTCAACCGCCTCCACGCCGGCATCGCGCAGCGCGGCCACCAGGGCGTCATGGCCCAAATGGCGCAACGAGCGGTCCCAGAGTTCGCCGACGGGCGTCTGCCCAATGCCGATAATACTGACTGGTCTCACAGCAACACTCCTTACGCCGTCTGCAGTTTGCCGCGATAGCGGACATAGGTGGCGTAGTCAATTTCTTTGCGCCGCTCGATGTAGTGACGCGTCAGGGGCGCCTTGTCACGATTGTGTGCAATCCGATCGGTCACTTCGAAGGAAATGGCATCACTGCCTGCGCCAGAGCCAAAAGAGACGATCAACACCCGGTCGCCCGGCTCGGCAATATCGAGGATGGCGGTCAGCCCGATCATGGAAGAACCCGCGTAGGTGTTGCCGATGAGGCCAACCAGCAGCCCGGTTTCGATCTGCGCCGGCGTGAAGCCCAGGGTCTTGGCCACCTTCTGCGGGAACTTGAGGTTGGGCTGATGGAAGACCGCAAAGCGATAGTCGGACGGCTGGCGCCCCATTTCGCTCAGGATCATCTCCGCCGCCGCGGTGATGTGATGAAAATAGGCCGGGTCGCCCGTGAAGCGCTGGCCGTGCGACGGGTAATGCGCATAGGGCCGGCGCCAGAAATCGGGCGTGTCGGTCACATACGAAAGCGAGCCTTCCAGCACCGCGACGCTTTCTGCGGCCGGCCCGATGATAAATGCGGCCCCGCCCGCGCCTGCGGTATATTCCAGCGCGTCGCCGGGGCGCCCCTGCGCCGCATCCATGCCGATGCCCAGGGCGTAATCGGCCATGTGTGAACCAACCAGGCCGAACGCGGCCTGCAAGGTCTCCGTACCCGCTTTACAGGCGAATTCCCAATCGGCCGCCTGCGTGGTAGGCACGGCGCCAATGGCCTCCGCCACGATGGTGGAGGTTGGCTTGACTGCATACGGATGCGACTCACTGCCTACCCAGACGGCACGAATCAGCCGCGGGTCAATACCGGCGCGCGCCAGGGCATTACGCGCGGCTTCGATGGACATGGTAGCCGTGTCTTCGTCGAGGCCGGGCACTGACTTCTCTTTGATCGGCACCCCGCCTTCGCCATCGGTCCAAACGCGCGACACTTCGGTCACCGGCAAGCGAAAGCGCGGCACGTAGGCGCCATAACCTGTAATGCCTACCGGTCGTTTTGGTTTCATCAACAACATCTTTCTTACCTCGACTCGTTACTCCAGGCTCAAGCGGGCGCCCGCCCGCACCAGTTCTTCAGCCCGCGCTTGCCGCACTTGCCCCTCGCGCACGAGTTGGACGGCGATGGCCGCGACCTCGTCACCCTGCGCGCCGGCCGCCAGGGCCACCTGACGGGCGTGGAGGGCCATGTGCCCGCGCTGGATGCCGTCGGTGACGAGGGCGCGGATGGCAGCCAGATTCTGCGCCAGCCCCACCGCGGCCATGATCTCAGCCAGGCGGCGCGCGCCGGGCTGACCCAGAATCTTCAGCGCCACCTGTGCGCTGGGATGGGCCTTGGTCGCGCCGCCCACGGTGCCCACGGCCAGCGGCATCTGCAGGCGGCCATGCAGCGTGGGGCCGGTCGGCATGTCGAGCTCAGGCGCCACCCGCCAATCGGTCAGGCCGCGATACTGCCCGTCGCGGGCGGCGTAGGCGTGTGCGCCGGCTTCCAGGGCGCGCCAGTCATTGCCGGTCGCCAGGGCCACCGCATCAATGCCGTTCATGATGCCTTTGTTGTGCGTCGCGGCCCGGTAGGGGTCGGCCACGGCAAACGCGTTGGCCTCCACGATGCCCTGCGCCACGCGTGCGCCGGCCAGGCTTTCCGTTGCCAACGCCTGCACGGGGATAGCCACCTCGGCCCAGGCCTGGCGCTGATCGCTCAGGTTGGAGAGAATGCGCAGAAGTGCGCGGCCGCCGGTCAGCGTCTCCAGCAGCGGCGCGATGGCTTCGGCCGCGGTGTTGACCGCATTAGCGCCCATGGCATCGCGGGTATCGAACAGCAGATGCACGATCAACATCGGGCCGGCCGGCGTATCCGCCAGCGGCCGCACCTCCAGCCCCCGCGCGCCGCCCCCGCGGGCCTGGATGCTCGGATGCAGGCGGTTGGCGACGGCCAGAATGTCGGCCGCGGCCGCCTGCACCTGCGCCGCGGCCAAATCATGGTCGGGCAGGTCGAGCAGTTGTACCTGGCCGATCATCACCGGTTCTGTGCTGCCGGTGCGAAAGCCGCCGCCCGCGCGCGCAAGCCGCGCGGCAAAGCTGACCGCAGCCACGATGGACGGCTCTTCGACGGCCATCGGCACCAGGATGTCCTCATCGTTGATACAAAAATTGGTGGCGATGCCGAGCGGCAAGGCAAAGAGGCCAATGACATTTTCGATCATATAATCGGCCTGCTCCAGGCTCAGCCCGGCCGCCAGCGTAGCCTGCTCTTCGCTGCTCAAATCGGCCCATGCCGCGACGATGCGAGCGCGCTCTGGCCGGCTCAACTGATAAAAGCCGCTCAGCCGTGATGATTTCTTCATTGACTCTCTGACTCCAAACTCTGACTCCAAACTCTGACAATTCCTCTACAGACAACGCGCCCGCAGCGGCCTGCAAGCCGGCGGGCGCACTCATGATTGAGACGCACAGATCGAGAAAATTTTACAGGGTCGAGACTGTCAAAACCTATCAGGTTCAGCATCCTCTCAGTCGAGGTCTTCAGCGCCCCACCAGGGTTGCCAGCGCGGCCAGGGCTGCGGAGACCGGTCCGGTGAGCAGTTGCGGCGCCAGGCCGAGCAGGGCGCTGGCAAGGACGGCCAGGGCAATCAGCCAGCCGGCCACGACCGGCTCACGACGCACCTGGGAATTGGCGGTGGCGCCGCCAAGCACGGCCAGGCCGCGCAGATAGCCGATGGCTACCAGGAGGGCGGCCGGCACCATGACGGCGATCCAGCGCGCATCGCGCACCGCCACCTGCTGCAGCAGCGTCCACTGACTGGCAAAGCCGGCCGTCGCCGGGAAGCCGATCAACCCCAAGCCGCCGGCCAGCAGGCCGGCCACGGTCCAGGGTAAGCGGTTGGCCAGGCCAGCGACGCGGGCGAAATCGGTGGCGGCGGCCTGTTGGCGTAACGAAGCCAGGCTCATGGCGCCCAGGAGGATCAGGATGGTGCGGGCGCCGAAGAGGAGCAGCACCAGCGACCACGAGCTGAGCAGCCCCAGTCCCATCGCCAGCAGCAGATTGCCATAGTTGACCAGGCCGGCGTAACTCCACAGTGGCGCAAAGTCGCGCTGACCGACCGCGGCGATGCCACCCCAGGCCATGCTGAAAAGCCCGCCGTAGATGAGGAAGCGCGCCAGGTTGAAGTCGTTGATGATCGCCAGGAAATCGGCGGTGAAGGCGCGCACCAGGTAGAGGATGACCGCTTCGCTGATCAACTGCAGGAACGCGGCCACCAGCGGCGGCGCTTCGCTGGCCAGGGTCACCCGCGGTCCGTGCAGGGGAGTGGGCGCCAGCAGCAGCACCAGGCCCCAACCCAGCAGGGTGACAGCCAGGTTGAAGGGCGCCGGGTTGTCCGGGTTGAGCGGAATCTGCTCCAGGAGCCAGCCGGCGGTGAGGAAGAAGGGGAAGGCCGCCAGCGGCAGCCACAGTTGGCGGAACGCGCCCCGGGTCGAACCGCCGCGGCCCGACTGCACGATGAAGACCGCGATGCAGGCGATGAAGGCCAGTCCCAGGGGCGCCAGCGTCAGGGGCCGCACCATGAGGATCAGGCTGGCCAGGCTGGTGACGATGAGGGCAGCGGCGAAGAAGGTGCGCCCTTGCGAAATGCGCCAGGCGAAGATGAGCGCAATGACCGTGATGAGATAGAGAAAGCTGAGGAAGGGGCGCAGCGCCTCGGTAAAACGAAAACTCATCCCGCTCCAGGTCACATCCTGCCCCATGAGCAGCGAGCGGCCGGCCAGGGTGACGGTGAGATCGGGCGGTGCGATCCAGATGAACAGGCCCAGGGCCAGGATCAAGGTGACGGCCACGGCCACGGCCAGGGTGGCAAAACGGCGCAGGGCGTAGGTCAGGGCGGCAGCCATCAGCGGCACGACGGCCAGGAGAAACGTGCCGCTGATCATGGCCGCGGTTCCTGATCCGGGTTGGCAGGAACGGGCGCCGCGCGTGCCACCATCAGGTACGCGCAGGCCAGCCCCACCAGCAGTTCCAGCGCGCCGATGACACCGATCATGCGCGCATCATGGGTGAGATTGCCATAAAAAATCTGCACGGCTGCCAGCCACATGAGCAGGCCCATCCCGGCCTTGAACGGCTCCTCTTCCAGGGCCAAAGCCAGCAGCCCCATCGCGGTCAGCCACAGACACAGGAAATCGGCGTCGGGGGAAAGTTCGGGCAGGGCCACGCTCGCCCTGGTCAGGAACAAGCCCAGCCCAACCATGATGACCACCACGCTGCGGAACGTCACGGTCGTAGCCAGCCAGGGCCAGCGAGGCACGATCTTTGCCCTCACGGCCGGGCGGTCCTGGGCGATCGCAGCCGCGGCGTTGGTTTGATTGAGACGCGATCTATCCCGGTTGAGCTGATAGGCTGACAAATACCACATGATGCCGATCAACGCGCCCACCAGGATGCGCAGGACGGCCCACTCCGGCGGCAGCAGGCGCAGGCTGACGATGGCCAACGCCAGGTAGAGCAGTTGCATCATCAGCAAACTGCTGCGCCAATCGGCGATGATGATCAGGAAGGCTGCGGCCACGATGGCCAGGGCAATGGCCGGCAAACCGGAAACGCCATCAAGGGCTGCAGCTAAACTGGACAAAGGTGGCATGACAACACGTCTCCCTAGCTGCCGGCTTGCAGGAACCAGGCCAGCAGCATAATCAAGGCCAGCCAGCCCACATAGCCGGCGCCATCGAGCAGGCCGGTGATTGTGGAGGAGGCCAGGTTGAGGCCGCGGCCGACCCCACGCAAGCCGGCCAGCAGCCAGCCCAGGTCTACAATTTGGGCCACGATACGTTGTTGCGCAACCTGGGCCACGAGCAGACGCGGGCGCCAACGTGCCAGCAGGAAGCCCAGGCCGGCGGCCAAGCCCTGGACAAGCCACATCCAGCCGGGCAGCAGGCGTACCTGCGTCCACAATGAATCGAACAAGGGGCTTGGCTCCAGCAAGCCCAGCCAACGGGCCAACAAGGGTGGTTGCAATCCCAGGGTCAATAGCGGCGCCGCAAAGAGGGCAAAACCGAGCAGGTGACGGGCCACCAGCCAGCGTTGACCGAACAGGATTTCGACGGATGGGGTGCGCGTGGCGGCCGGCCAATGACGCAGGATCGCCGCGATCGCGATCGTATCGGCCAGCCAGGTGAGCAGCCAGCGCAACAGGTTGAGGCCGGGCAAGAGCGACTCCTGCATGGTGGGCAGGGTAGCCAGGGTGATCCGCACGGGAAAGCCCACGGTACCCGGCACACCGATGAGAGCCAGCATGGCGAGCGCCAGCGGGAGACGCCAGCCGGCCACCCGTACCAGGGCCAGACCCACGACTATGCCGCTCAAGCCCAGGGTAACGGTCATGAGGGGCCAGACCGCCGCGGTCGGTCCGACCACCGGGCTGAGGATCATGGCAACGACACACCAGGTGACGCGGTTGACGGCCACCAGCAGCAGGCTGCGCTCCTGGTTGGTGTCCAGCCAGGCGGCCAGGCTGCTGCCGAGCAGGCCGAGCAGGCCAATGGCAAGCCAGACCGGCTGCCTGAGGGCCAGGGCGAGGTCGGTCTGGTAGACGCGGCCCAGCAGGGTCAGCCCGACCGTCGCGGGCAGGAGGAATTCAGTCAGGTGGACAGGCCGTGTATAGGCAGTGGAGGCAAGCAGCCAGGCATGAAACGGATAGAAGGCCACGCGCCACAGGCCGGCCAGTAGAAGCAGCAGGATGGGCAGCGACGCCAGGGCGCCCGCGCCGAGCGGTAGTTGCGCAGAGTCCAGCCCGGTCAGGCTGAGGGCCAACCAAACGAGCAGGCTACCGACGGCGCCGGTGACCACCACGGGCTGCTGCGGTCGCGCGATGGCACGGGCCAGGAGGGCGATTTCGAACAGCACCCACATGCCGGCGAGGGTCAACAGGTTGTTGGATGAGACCACAGCCAGGGCTGCGACCAGGGCCAGCAAGCGGCGGCTATGTACCTGGGGCGTGTTCCAACCGGCGGAATCCCAGTTGAAGAGGATTTCGATGGCAGTCACCAGCAGGGCCAACAGGCCGCACAACCAGGCCCAGCCATCTACCTGCCACACCAGTTGAGCCGTCGGCAGCACCATGATCTCCCAGGGGCGCTCCAACAGCGCCTGGTCAGGCAAACTGCGCAGGCGATACCAGAGCAGACCGGCCGTCAGCAGCGATAGCATGGCCAGCACGCTGTGCCAGCCGGGCTGGCGCCAGCGCACAATCAAAATGAGAGCCAGCGCTCCCGCGATCAGGGAGAAAGCTGGCCCAATGGGACCTGCCAGGATGGAACTCAAAAGCGATTTCTCACTACCCTCAGTAATTGGCTGAATTCTACCACACGGCGATAGGGGCGCCAAACAACGCGCGTTCAATTTGCACAATCACCATGCCACTTTTAGAATGACAGGTACAGGCTGACTGTGAACGGACAAAAGGAGATGAATCGTGCAACAACTGGTTGAATGTGTGCCGAATTTCAGCGAAGGACGCCGGCCGGAGATCGTGCAGGCCATTGTGGAGGCCATGCGCGGGCCGGGCGTCTCGCTGTTGGACGTGGAGAGCGACGCGGACCATAACCGCTCGGTGGTGACGCTGGTGGGCGAGCCGGAGGCGATCCTGGAAGCGGCGTACCAGGGCATTGCGACGGCGGCGCGTCTGATTGACCTGGAGCAGCACCGGGGCGCGCATCAACGGCTGGGCGCCACTGACGTGGTGCCGTTCGTGCCCTTGCGCGGCATGACGATGGCGGAGTGCGTGACGCTGGCGCAGCGCCTGGGGCAGCGCGTCGGCAGCGAGCTACAGATTCCGGTCTATCTGTACGAGGCGGCGGCCACGCGGCCGGCGCGCGTCAACCTGGCGGATGTGCGCCGCGGGGAGTATGAGCTGCTCAAGACGGAGATTGCGACCAACCCGGCGCGCGCGCCAGACTACGGCCCGGCGGCTGTGGGGCCGGCGGGCGCTACGATCATTGGCGCGCGCGGCTTCCTGGTGGCGTTCAACGCGTATCTGAACACGCCGAACGTGGAGATTGCGAAGAAGGTGGCGAAGGCGCTGCGCCATTCCAGCGGCGGCCTGCGCTTCGTCAAGGCGATGGGGCTGTTGGTGGAGGGCCGGGCGCAGGTTTCCATGAACCTGACCGATTTCACGGGGACGCCCATTCACCGGGCGGTGGAGATGATCCGCTCCGAGGCCGCGCGCTACGGCTGCATGATCGAACGGACCGAGCTGGTCGGCATGATTCCGCAGCAGGCCCTGCTGGACGCCGCGCAGTGGTATCTGCAGATTGACAACTTCACGCCGGAGATGGTGCTGGAGAATCGGCTGATGTAAAAATCTCCCCGCCCGCTCCTTACCCGGCGGGCCTGCGCAAGGTTGGAGCTGGTTGAAATATGGCCTGGTCGGCCAGTCGAACACGCAAGCGCGCATTTTCGCGGCGTAACGCCGCGTTTTCTTTACCCAACCGCCGGATCTGTTGGGTTGTCTTGGCGAGTTGCGTCAAAGCCCCGTCTATTTGTTGTTGAAGCAGCGTAACATCATGCACTGGTGTGCGTACGATCTGGGCCAATTCGGCCTGATCCTGCTGCGCGTACCAGGCTTCCAGCGCGGCTGCCTCTTCATGCGTCAGAGATTGACCGCGCGTGGCGCGATCGTGGAGACGCGGTCTAAGTTCATCGAGAATCATGCTCATCCTCCTGCCGGTGCCTATTCACAGCCAGGATATTACCATTGTCAGGTATGGCGGTCAATCAGCCATCGCCGCCCATCGCCCGACCGTAAACGGTCAAGCAATAACAGGATTGACAGGATGCCCCGCCATCTCGTCTCAATGCACGCGCAGGATCACCAGACCGCCGCCCGCATCAGCCACGTAGACCAGGTTGCCCACGGCGCTGACGCCCACGATCCACGAAAAGACCATCCATGAATGAATTCACGGACTGAATCTGTAGGTCCGACCTCCTGGTCGGACGACGTTGGACGAGAGAAGCAAGTTCTGCGACAAACGGCGCCGTCACGCCGGAGACGGCCTGGCCTGCCCGCGCTTGTCACGCTTCTCAACGCAGGGACGCAAGGACGCCAGGACGCAAAGAAAAAAAGCCCTTGCGTCCTTGCGTTTAACATTTCAACGCCACGACACAAGAAAAGCCTTCCCCCCCTCTCCTCTCCCTATGCGGGAGAGGAGAGGGGCCGGGGGTGAGGTGAGGCCACATCCCTACGCACCAGCCACCAACCGCGCATTCGGATGCGCGTACACACTATACGCCAGCCAGGTGGGATCGCCAACCTGGCGAGCGGCCAGGCGCGCCTGGCGCACGGCATCGGCGACCGCGTCGCCGGCGAAGAGCCGCTCGTAGAAGGTCACGGCGAAGTGCGCGGCCTGGCGATCGGTGACGGTCCACAGGGGCGCCAGGAAGAGACCCGCGCCACTGCTGATGAGCCGGTTGGCCCAGCCGCCCAACCCGGTCAACGCCCAGCCCTGACGGCTGCCGTGGCAGGCGTTGAAGACGAACCCGGGCCGTTGGCGCTTGAGGTGCGCCTCGATGGCCGGGCCGACAATGCTGTCAGGCGTCAGGCTGCGACCGTCTTGCAGCCAGAGCGCAGCGTCGAGATCGGGCGTATCGGAGTAGAACGAGCCGTGGGCGGCGACGTGCAGCCAGTCGAAATCGCCGCCTTCCAGCAAATCCAGCGTGTCTGACCAGGTGGCGGCCGTGGGGCTGGCATCGCGCAGACCGCGCCCGGCAATTTGTGAACGCAGGTGGTCACATTCATCTTGTGCATAGTTCAGCCCGGAATCGGTGGGGGCCAGGCAGGCCAGCCGCCGCAGGGAGAGGGTCGTGGGCGGGCCGTCGTGACCATTGCCCTGCTCATCCCGGCGCAGCCAGCGGGTCAGGCGCAGGGTCAGGCACCAGGGTCCCTCATCCGGATCCTGCCAGCCCTCGCCGTAGGGCCAGAGCAGTTCCCAGGGGAAATAAGGCTCATCGGAAACGAGGAGCATGGAAGCATCACGCCACGCGCCGCGCTCGTGCTCGTACACCGCCTTGAGATCGGCCGGAATCAGCGATTTCCATAGATTCTGTCCCAGACTGCGCAGGCGGCGCTCCGCGTCCGCGGCCGGGAGCGTGCGGCGGGCCTGATGCGCGAGTTTGGCCGTGGGGTCGAGGTGATCGGTGAGATCGGTCAACTGCGCCAACAAACGATTGGCCTCCGTCTGCGGATCCGTCATCAACGGCACGGGATGGAAGGTTTGCCCTGGCTTGTTGCCGCGAAAGAGGGTGAAGACCAGCGCCGGCCGCTGCTGAAAGCGCTCGTAGGCGATGTGAAGCTGGTACGCGGGCGGCTCGGCCGACGGAGCGATGCGCAGTGCGAGCGCGTGGCGCGGAATCTCCACGGCGCTGCTGGGAGCGGCGGTAATCTCCACGGCCACACTGACCGTGCCCGCCAGGTTGCCGGCCTGGAAGAAGTCCACCGTCACCCGCGTGGGGCCGACCGTGTGCGGACGCAGGTCGAAGACAACCGGCGGGCTGTCCGCACCAGGGAGAACCGGAGTCTCCTGCTCGGCCGCATTGAGCAGATCGAAGCCGGGTGCGGCCAGGCGCAGACGCACCGGAAGGTGGGTGTCCAGGGCCATCGAGGCGATGGCCGCGCTGTACACCGGCGGCTGCACGGTCAGGCGCACGACGACCGCGATGCGCGGGGTCTGCACCCACACCTGCGACGGGCAGGCGATGTCGGTGTAGCGGATGACGGTGGTGGCCGCGGGCCGCGTCGTGGCCGCGGGCGGCTGGTAGTGACGTTCCAGGCCGCCTTTGGGAACTGCGCCGGCCTGCATCACGTCCAGGGTCGCAACCAAGCGGGTGTGGGCGGCCGGGTAGTTGCCGAAGATGTTCAGAATCGTGACCCGGATGATGCTGGCGCGCGCCGGGGCGACATGCGTCAGCTCGTCGCGCAACTGGCGCAAACGGTCTGCAACCTGCGGCCAGTCCGGCCCGAACAGGCCGGGCAGCTCCGGCTCAAGCTGACGCAGAGCGGCCAGGAGTTGTGCGTTCTTGTCCATCGTGATGACCTCCATCGTGATGATCCCCATGCGTTCCGAGCAGGCGTCCGCAGGCGCCTAAAGGCCGGACGAGAGACTTCCGCAGGCTGGGCGACAGGTCGTTACACCCCGGTCAGGTAGAAAGCAGCCCACCAGAAGGGATGCTCGAAGCTCTGCTCCTGCTGATGGCGTTCGGCCACCTGCTCGAAGAAATCAGCGGCAATCGCCTGTGGCATACGGGCGCCATCGAGGTCCGGAATGTCATGCCCGAAGTAGTCGGCCTTCTCCTGGTTGGTCGTGTCGCGCAACCAGCGCTGCGCCGCGGCCAGGGCCTCGCCAGGGGGCAGCCCCTCCTGGCGCCACAGACGGTAGAAGCGCTCCATCAGCATCGCGGTGCTCACGTCCGCCACCGACCAGAGCGAGGCGACCACGCCGGCAAAACCGGCCTGCGTGAGGGCCGCGGGCAGGGCCACCACCTCATCGGGCAGGTCCGTGCCGACGATGCCGGTCTCGCAGGCGGAGAGGGTGGCGAGCCGGGCGCCGGTCCGGCGCAGGGCCAGCACATCGGCCACGGTCAGCAGGCGGTCATGGGCCATCACCAGGCCACTCTGCAGGGGCTTCTGCCAGTTGTTGGCGCCGTGACAGGAGAAGTGGACCACCTGCGCCGCGGGTAAGGCGGCCAGGACCGCCTCGCGCCTGGCCTCGCCGTGGTGCAAAACGGTGGGATCGGCAAAGAGCGCGCCGATGGCGGCCACTTCGGCCGCCGAGTTGGGCAGACGGTTAGCCGTGACCGGCTGCGGCTCGTCCACGGCCAGCAGGCGCAGATCGCGCGTCAGGCCGGCCAGCTCGCGCGCATGCTGCAGCGCGCCGGCCGACGGCGCATAGGTCAGGGTGATGTCGTCCAGCGCGTAGCGGCGACGCCCGCTCGGCTGCGTCCAGGCTGCGTGCAGGGGCAGCAGGGCCAGCAGGCCACTGGGAATGAGAACCGCCTGCGTCGCGCCCAGGCTCTGCAAATGGGCCACGACCGGTCCCATGACCTTGTCACCGAGATCGTGCGTGGTCTGCTCGAGCTGGTCGAACCACGCCTGGCGTTTGGCCGGGTTGCGCGACTCGCGCACCCAGGCGCTGTACGCGCCCAGGTAGCCGCCCAGGGCAGGATCGTCGGCTGGCCCCACCAGCATGGCGCGCAGCGCGGGTTCGGTGAGGTCCAACGGCGCGGCAGTGACAACCGCCACGGCGTCAGCGGCGGTCTCGCGCCGCACGAACAGGGCCAGTCCGCCGGCGGTGGTGGTCAGCAGGTAAACCAGGGGGACGCCGGGCTGCACCGCGGCGGCGATGCGGGCGAAGGTAGGGGGCTGCAGGAAATCGGCGTAGGGCTGCTGGCCGTCCACCGACACGCTGCGGATGGCCGCGATGGTTTCATCCAGATCGCCGCGGGCCGCCTCCAGCTCCTGACGCCAGGCGGCGTAGTCGCGCGGGCCGGCCGGGTGATCCGGGCCGGCGCCTGCGGGCTGGCCGGCCTGCTGCTGCAGGGCAGCGAGGCGGTCGGACGCGGCGCGGTAGCGCTCGTAGAGGCCGCCGTGACCGAGCGCGGGCAGGCGTTGCAGGTCGCGGCGGTTCTGTTCGAGCGCTTCGGCCAGCAGGCGGGTGCGGCCCTGTTCGAGGGCGACGATCGCCTCTGGCAGCCGGCCGAGTTGGGCCAGGGCGTAGGCGGCGTTGGCCGGCAGGCCTTGCGCTTCCTTGAGCCACGATTCTTTGGCCGGCCGGTCGAGCTGGCTCTCAAAGAGCTGGGCGATGGCCTGGCGACCGAAGTCATAGGCCGTGATGGCTTCTT